>CAYQWH010000076.1:0-5051 GCA_964421265.1 uncultured Oscillospiraceae bacterium
AACGGAGTGTGCGAACCCGCCAGAGGCGGGTGAGTGCGCGCAGTGAGCGGCGGTTTTCTCGAACACCGCCCACGGCGGCGTTCGGGAAAGGTCTTTTACCATTCAATCAGAGATTGAATGGTACGCTAAAGTTTCGCGCCAAGCGCGAAACAAAATATAATCCATTTTTTTCGGCGACTTGTCGTCGGAAAAAATACTTCTTAGTGAGTGTAGTGTGCGAACCCGCAAAGCGGGCGAGTGCGCGGAACGAACGCCCGATTTCTCGAACGATGTCCAACGGACAGCGTTCGGGAAAGGTTTTTTGCCCTTGGATTCAATCAAAGATTGAATCCAAGGGCAGTAGATTACTTGATATTGTTCTCGTAGGACTCGATCATCTTTTTCACCATCTGGCCGCCGATGGAGCCGGCCTGACGGGAGGTCAGGTCGCCGTTGTAACCGTCCTTCAGGGTGACGCCCACCTCGCTGGCGGACTCCATCTTGAACCTGTCCATGGCGGCTCGCGCCTCGGGTACGTTCAGCTTGCTTGTGTTGTTAGACATCTCGTTCAGCTCCCTTCACTTGTCTGAAAACGTTTTTCGACCGCTTTCGAGTATAGCATTGCCCTTTCGCGATTTTATATGCGCCGGCGGCCCTTGTAAGTTTTGCCCGCGCTGCCATTAAGCTTTGTGTATTCAGACTAATTTTTATAAAACTTTTTTAACACTCTTGACATATTTTCGCTTGGTGATATAATATATGTGTCGTTTGTATTATTGTTCGGTTACGTGTAGACGGCGGCACACGCCGTTTACGGCAAAAAAAGAAGGGAGAGCGCCTATGAGCAAAGAGATAAGCAGACGTGACTTTATTAAGGGAGCGGCCGCCGGAGTCATTGGTATGGCTACCGTTGGCATCCTGGCCTCCTGCGAGACGGGGGAGAAGGACAGCGGCGGTTCCTCCGATACGGGTACACAGTCGGAGACTAACGTCAGCACCAACGAGACTAACGAGAGCGCTGTGAACAGCGGCACCGTGTCAACAGGCGGGTCGTACACGCCGGGTACTTACCGCTCCACCGCCCAGGGCGTGGGTACGGTAGTTGTCACCATGACATTCAGCGAGGACGCCATAACGGATGTGGAGATCGACGCGTCCGGCGAGACGGCGTCCATCGGCGGCGCGTATGTGGACGAGTACAGGCAGGCCATCCTGGACAACCAAAGCTCCCAGTTCGACGCCATAAGCGGCGCGACGGTCACGTCCAACGCCGTTATGGAGGCGGCTGAGAACTGCATCAAGCAGGCGAGAGGCGAGATACCCGTGGAGTCCATGGACGCCGCCGGAAGCGAGGGCGAGTCCACCGCCAACTGGCTGGGTGAGGCCCCGGAGATCGCCGAGAGCGACATAGTGGAGACGCTGGAGACGGATATGCTCATCGTCGGCGCCGGCAACGGCGGAATGTGCGCCGGGGCCTACGCCACGAAAAACGGTCTGGATTTCAGAATCATAGAGAAGGGCACGGAGCCCGCCCGCGTGCGCGGCTGGTACGGCGCCTGCGACACCGAGGACATCCTGGCCACCGGCGAGGCGCCCATGGACAGGGCCGCGATGCTCAACGAGCTTAAACGGTTCTCCTCCGGCAAGGCGAATCTGAAGCTCTACGGCACCTGGTTCAACGAGTCGGCGGCCATGGCCAAGTTCATAAAGGACTGCTACGCGGAGTACTCCCCCGAGGCGGTGCTGGACGTGACCGTGGGGGACGAGGCGCGCTGGCCGGAGGAGGATCCCGGCGGGTACTTCTTCCCTGTGGAGGAGCACTACTGGGCCGGCGGCGAGCTGACGCGCCAGCAGATTTTCCAGAAGATTATTGAGGAAGAGGGACCCGGCATCGACTTCCAGACGTCCCTCGTGAAGTTAGAGGAGAGCGGCGGCAAGGTCACGGGCGTCATCGCCCAGAGGACGGACACCAAGGAGTACATACGCATCAACGCCAAGAACGGCGTGCTCCTGGCCTGCGGCGGGTACCCGTACAACACGGACATGATGGAGCAGCTGGACCCGCTGGGCACCGCGGTCACCACCTACAACAACGGCTGGCCCCTGGACACCGGCGACGGCATCAAGGCCGCCAAGTGGATCGGCGCGGCCATGCAGGGAGAACCGGCGCCCATGCTCTTCGACAGGGGCATCGTGGCCCCGGGAGTTGACGCGGGCTACTCCGTCACCTCCACCGGCGACAAGGTGTTCCCGGCCGTGGAGGGCCAGTTCAACATAGCGACCCAGCCCTTCCTTAAGGTCAACAGGCGCGGCGAGCGGTTCACCAACGAGTCGGGCACCTACGACATGATGTCCTACGCGGCCTACAACCAGCCCGGCCATGTGTACGCGGTCATATTCGACGGCAATATGCCGGAGGACGTGCAGCGGTTCCACACCATCGGCTGCTCCGCCCAGACCCGCAACGGCGTGGAGGCGCAGCTTGAGAAATTCGACGCCCAGGTGGAGAAGGGCAACGCGTTCATAGCGGACACCCTTGACGAGCTGGCGGATATGCTGGGGTTCGAGGGCGACGCCAAGACCACCTTCCTGGCCACCTGCGACAGGTACAACGAGATCTACGACAACCAGCTTGACGACGACTTCTACAAGCCCGCATACCGCCTCTCGGAGCTTCGCACCGCCCCGTTCTACGGGTTCTGGACAGGCGCGTGCCTCCTGACCACTGAGCAGGGCATACTGTGCGACGAGAGGGCGAGAGTCGTGGACGAGAACCGGGAGCCTATCGGCAACCTGTACGTCTGCGGCGACAACGCCGGCGGGTTCTTCGTGAACAACTACCCCTGCCTCATGGCCGGTATCGCCATGGGCCGCAACATGACCTTCGCCATCAAAGCCGTGAAGGAGATGGCGGGCATCGACCAGTGATGGGCAGCCCGGCATTCAAACGGCGGGAGGGGCCGCATGAAAAAGCGGCTCCCATCCCGTCCCCGGGGCGCGGCGACGGTTCCGGCGGCGTGAGCGGGGCTGTGGCGGCGGCGCTGTGCATCGCCGTCACGTCCCTCGTCCCGCTCCTTATCCGTCTGGACGGCAGGAGGAGACAGGCTGAGGCGGCGCGGTACGTCGGCGAGATGAGAGACAGGAACGGGGAGAGTGAGGCTATGAGAGAACTTGCGGAACAGTTTATCGGCAAGGAGTGTATAATCTACACGGTTACATCCGGCGAGGGAGCCTTGCAGGGGACCATAAAGGAAGTCCGCGACGGGGGGATGATAGTGGAGTCCCGCTCCGGCGAGCTGCAGGCCGTCAACCTGGACTTCGTCACCCGCATAAGGGAGTTCCCCAAAAGGAAGAACGGAAAGAAAAAGCCGCTTGTCATAGGCCGGTAACGCGGTAACGCGTAAGGTACAAAATAATCCCGGAAATTGATTTTAATCAATTTCCGGGATTCCTGTTTTCTCATCGCGGGTCAGCCGTCAGCGCCGTCCGGCGCCTCCTCCGGGGGCGTCTCCTCCGTGATCTCGCCGCCGCTGCCGCCGCCGCTCACGTTGCCGCTGTATTCGTCGTCACCGCCATCGTCACCGCCGCCGCTGTTCTCGGTTCCACCGCCGGTGTCGCCGGTGTTCGTTTCGCCGCCGCCGTTGGTGTTCTCGCTGTTCTCGGTGCTTCCGTTGCCGGTGTTGTTTCCGTTTCCGTTGCCGGTACCGGTGCCGGTGTTGTTGTCTCCGGTGCCGGTTCCGTTGCCTGTGCCGGTGTTGTTATTGCCGGTATTGCCGTTGCCGGTTCCAGTTCCGGTTCCGGTACCGGTATTGCCGTTGCCGGTTCCAGTTCCGGTACCAGTGTTGTTGTTTCCGGTTCCTGTTCCGGTTCCGGTGCTGTTATCTCCGGTGCCGGTGCCGGTGCCGGTGCTTGTGCCGGTGCCGGTGTTGTCGCCGTTTTCGCTGTTCTCGGTGTTTTCACCGTTCTCGTTGTCCTCGGTCTCGGTGTCGGCGGAGGGGCCTACAAGAACTACTCTGTCCTGGGTCCTGTAGGTGCTGATGCCCAGATCGTTTTTCTCCTTCAGCGTGCCGTCGCCGTTGTAGATATACTGGTACGACCGGACGGTGTAGCCCGTGTGACCGGAGGACTGCACCTGCGTCTCGCCGGGCTTCAGGCTCTCGTCCACCTGTTCCACGGTGTTGGGGGCCGTGGTGGTCAGCGTCTCGCTCTCAAGCTTCACATAGGTGTCGTCGGTTTTGGTGCCCCAGATCTCCACCGTGAGCTGCTTGTTGGACACGCTGAGCACTAATTTTATGGGGTAGGTGGTGCTGTTTTTGAACTTGTAGTCTATGGTGCCCCAGTTGACGGTGGCGTCAAGACCTAAGGGCAGATAGGACACGGGGTACATATGGTTGCTGCGGGAGACCACCTCAAGCTGCGCCATCAGCGTGCAGTAGTAGAGGGTGGAGGACACCTGACATATGCCGCCGCCCACCTCCTGGACGGACTGGCCGCTCACGTAAGCTCCCGCCTCCTTATAGCCCTTCGCCGTGGTGCGCTCACCCACGGTGCCGTTGTAGGAGAACGTGTCGCCGGGGTTCATAATCGTGCCGTTGATGGCGGCGGCGGCGAGGGTTATGTTGTTTATCCTGTTGGAGGTGCTGGTGGACATATCCGTCGTCTTGGACGCCAGAAGGTCGCTGAACAGGGAGGCCAGCAGCTCCTCCCGCGTCACCTCCGCCTCGGTGTAGACGAGGGGTATGTGCAGCGTGTCGCCGGGCTGGGCGGAATTGTACAGCAGCTTCGCCTGAGCAAGGTCGAAGCTGACGCCGTCCTGGGACTCGGTGGCGGAACCGCTCTCCGCGTCGTAGGTGGAGTTCAGTGTCTCCACGTAGACCTCACTGTACACGGAGTCCAGATCCACGTCCGCGCCCTGTTCGCCCACGGAGTTGTCCTCGGAGAACTGGTCAGTCGTGGCCGTCTCGCCGGCCAGCAGCGTCTCGCGGACGAAGCCGTAGACGCCGTCCTGGTCCACGGTGAAGCCGGAGGTGCCCTTGCGGATGAGGACCTCCGTGGAGCTGACCTGATAGTCG
>CAYQWH010000076.1:5061-7931 GCA_964421265.1 uncultured Oscillospiraceae bacterium
AGTCGCCGGGGACGGCGCTGTGGTCGGCCTCCGCCGCGGCGTCGGCTATCATCGACCGCACCGCCGCCTCGTCAAAGACCGAGTCGGCGTAGATGTCATGGGAACCCAGCAGGCTGGTGAGATATGTGATGCCGTTGGAGAAGAAATTGCCGTCCCGCCCGTAGGCGTAGGCCGCGTCCGCCGTCTCCTCCACCGACGCCGCCAGCCCCGCGTCCTCGCCGGTGACGACAAGGGTGACGCTGTCGGTCAGGACGACGCTGGCGACGCCGCCGGACTTCGTCTCCATGTTGGACTGCATGATCATGTCGTAGGCCGTGTCGTAGTCCTGGCCGCCGATCTCCATGCCCGAGACGGTGACGTTGGGGAAGATGTTGTCCTCTCCCCGCGCCACGAACCCCAGCGCCACAAGTCCGCCCGCCGCCAGCACAACCAGAACAAGCAGCGCGATGGCCACGCCCTTCAAGGCGCCGCCCCTCCTGCGGACCCTCTTTTTCACTCTCTTTCCTCTTGCCAATATTCCCACCTCTATCTTTTTTTCTTTCTCTTTTCGACAGGAACCCTATTATCTTCGGTAATATAGTTTACCGCAATCGGGCCTTAAAATCAACTACATTTTAAAAAATATTCGGTTAAAAAAAGTTACGCCGCCGCTGCCAGTTGGCGGGTAGCTATATGCCCCGGAAGAGCTGGGCGGAGTTCAGGCTGCGGGTGAAGAGGGAGAACTGGTAGGCGTCGCCGTCGTCGTTCTTCCATGGCGACACTATGTTCATGCGCTGCCGCGTCTGGGCGTCCAGCACCTCGCCTATCAGGACGTTGGAGAGGAGGAAGCCCTCCGGCGTGAAGCTCCACCGGTCGTCGTTTTTCGTCATCCATCCGCGATCCACATAGGAGTCCATAAGCTCCCGGGCCAGGTCGAAGCTGCACGGGAATATCTCGTGGTACTCCTTCTCGGAGATGCCGCGAGTCGTGCGCAGACCCAGCATCAGGTACTCGCCGGCCTTCTCGAAGCCGGATATTGTCTCCGCCTGGTCCACGACGCTGCTGCCCGCGAGTATGCTCTCGGCGTACAGGTCCAGATCGGACACGCAGCTGTAGCGCTGGGAGCCGACGCAGGAGTGGGCGCCGGCGCCGAAGCCCATGTACTCGCCCATGGTCCAGTATTTCATATTGTGCCGGGACTCGAAGCCGCGCTTGGCGAAGTTGGAGATCTCGTACTGTCTGTAGCCCAATCTGGCCAGCGCCTCCACCGTGTACAGGTACATATCCGCCTGCTGGTCGTCGTCGGGTATGAAGGGGGAGCCTCGGAAGGGCCACAGCCCGGTGCCCTCGGATATTTTCAGCCCGTAGCAGGAGAAGTGATCCGGTTTCAGCGCGGCGCACTTTGTCAGGGTGTCCACCCAGTCCTCCCGCGTCTGGGATGGCAGCCCGTAGATGAGGTCCAGGGATATGTTCTCAAAGCCCGCTCTCCGGGCGTCCCGGAACGTGTCCTGGGCGTCGCTGAAGGTGTGCAGCCGCCCGATGCTCTTGAGGATGCCGTCGTTGGCGCACTGCACGCCTATGGACAGCCTGTTGAACCCGGCGCGGCGCAGCCTGAGCAGGTCCCGGTACGTGATGCTGGCCGGGTTCACCTCCACGGTTATCTCGCCCTCCACCAGCACGCGGGCGTACTTCTTCAACGCGTTCAGCAGCTCCACCAGGTACTTGGCGCCGTAGTAGCTGGGCGTGCCGCCGCCTATGTACACGCTGTCCGTGATATAGCCCTGCAGCTGGGGGCCGGACTCCCTGATGTGGGATATGAGCGCCCGCTGATAGTCGGGCATGGACAGCTCCTTGCCCACCAGGGAGTAGAAGTCGCAGTACGCGCACTTCCCGGCGCAGAATGGTATGTGAATGTAGATTCCGAGTTTCTTATCCATGGATGACCACCGTAATCAATACTGTTCCCGACAAGGGGACCTGTCGGGAAGCCCGCGATAAGCGCGCGTGCCGCGCCATGTGTGATTGGAGCCGGGCACAGCTTCCGGTACCGGCCTCAGGGAGCCGCCGGACGCTGAACCGCGTGTTCCGCCGGAGACGCGCCGCTCAAGCTTGAGATACGCAGGGTATTCGGGGCGCCCTTTCCGACGCAAAAAGCCATTGCTATTGCCGATTTAATCGGAGTTTCCCTAATATCCGGCGGGAAGAGCGACTCCCCCCGCCGGACAGTGTTCAGACGCTATGGTATTCTACGTGCGTTTTTCAAATCGCTGCCCGCAGTGGGGGCAGGTGATTTTGATGCGGCCCTTTTTGCGGGGCACCCGCAGCAGGTTGCCGCAGCCGGGGCACTTGAAGAACCTGTAATCCCGCGAGCTGCGCAGCCGTTCGACCCACCCTCTCAGGCGGTGTTTCAGGGGCCATATCAAGCTTACGAACCGATCGTTCTCGGCCCGTCGGCGCGCGATGTTGCGCGACATCATGCGAAAGAGCGTCTCGAACATCAGAAAGTACGCGACGAACTCAAGCACCAAGTAGACAGCGTTAACTTTAACGAACATGGACACTATGAACAGCACCAGAGAGAGTATGAGCGTAAAGGTCCCCAGGTGATCCATGCCGTAACGACCGTACACCAGCCGGCTCAGAAACCGTCTTATCACAGGATTTCCCTCCTAACAAAACCGGGGAGCCTGTCAGGAAGTCCCAGCAGGCGCCGAACGTCTTCAGATTTACACTGTAGCCATTATAACACGTCCGACGGGAAATTGCGTAAAGACACAATAATTTTACAAAGATTCGCCGCCAGCTTCGCGCAAGCGAAAGCCAGCAGCCTCGCGGAGTTTCGCCGCAGGCGAAACAAAAAGCCTCGCAGAGTTTCACGCCAAAGGCGTGAA
>CAYQWH010000077.1:0-1825 GCA_964421265.1 uncultured Oscillospiraceae bacterium
CTACCAAGATTATCTCCAGCTTCTTGTATGTCTGGTTTATGACGCTATTAAGGCATGGCTCGAACAGCTCACGCCTGGTGTTGTGAATCGGTATCACCACGCTGACCAATGGGCGTTCCGTTTCAACGGTTTGCGTCTCTTCTGTTGTTGGCACCATTTTGACCCCCTGTTTCTGTAAAAATATTATATAAATTTTACCATATACTGTCGGAAATTGCTATCGGTTTTTTCAAAAAAATTAACAGAATTTATAACACGCCTTGTCAGCAGACGAATCGCTTGCGGCAAAAAAGCAAAAATGTCCACCGCAAGGCCGGATTGTTCAATCCCGCTTTGCAATGGACATATGTCTTACCCCAGCAGCTTCACAAGAACGGCTTTCTGGGCGTGGAGCCTGTTCTCGGCCTCGTCGAAGATCTCGTCCGCGTGCCGCTCCAGCACCTCCGTTGTAATCTCCTCTCCGCGATGCGCCGGGAGGCAGTGCAGAACTATGGCGTCAGGGCGGGCGGCGCTCATGAGCTTCTCGTCCACGCAGTAACCCGCGAAATCGTGCCGTCTGCGCTCCGCCTCCTCCTCCATGCCCATGGACGCCCAGACGTCCGTGTACACCGCGTCGGCGTCCCGCGCAGCCTCGAAGATGTCCTCGGTTATCACAAGCTCACCGTTCTCATTCGCCCACCGCACAATCTCCGCGTCAGGCTTATATGTGGCGGGGCAGCCGATGGCCACGCGCATACCGGTCTTTATGCAGCCGACTATGAGCGAATTCGCCACGTTATTGCCGTCGCCTATGAACGCCAGCTTGCGCCCCTGAAGCGCGCCCTTGTACTCCCGTATTGTCTGGAGGTCAGCCAGCACCTGACACGGGTGCGCGTAATCCGTCAGGCCGTTTATGACCGGTATGGAGCCGTATTTCGCCAGATCCTCCACCTCCGACTGTTTATATGTGCGTATCATGATGCCGTCAAGGTACCGCGACAGCACTCGAGCCGTGTCCTCAACAGGCTCTCCGCGCCCTATCTGAAGGTCGCGGGAGCTTAAAAACAGCGCGTTGCCGCCTAACTGGTACATCCCCGCCTCAAAAGATACCCTCGTGCGCGTGGAGGATTTCTGGAAGATCATGCCCAGCGTCTTGCCGGTCAGCCTGTGATGGGGTATCCCGTTCTTGCGCTCAAATTTAAGCTGATCCGCAAGGCCGAGGATCTCCATTATCTCTTCCTTCGTCAAGTCCCCCAGCTTCAACAAATGTCTCATGCCGCCAATACCTCCTTCAATATTTGTATGCCTTTTTCAAGTTCCTCCATCGCTATAGTCAGCGGCGGCAGGAGCCTCACCTTCCCGTGAGCCGTCAGCGCCAGAACGCCGCGTTTCAGCGCCTCGTTGACTACCTCGCCCTCCGGCTTGTCGCTCTCAATTCCTATCATAAGCCCAAGGCCGGTCACGGCCCTGACGCCCTTCGCGCCCTCAAGCTCACGCCTTATATACTCGCCCTTCTCTCGAACCTCAGACAGCAGCTTGTCGTCTATCCGTGACAGCACCGAGATCGCCCCGGCGCAGCACACCGGATTGCCGCCAAACGTTGACCCGTGGGCCCCGGCGGTCAGCGTGTCCTTCACCTTCTCGCCCAGCATACACGCGCCCAGCGGCAGTCCGCCGCCAAGCCCCTTGGCCGTGCTGACAATATCGGGTGTAAAGCCGAACTGCTGGTACGCGTAGAGCGTGCCTGTGCGCCCGTTGCCTGTCTGTACCTCGTCGTCTATTATGAGCAGATCGTGCTCACGGGCGATTTCAACGTCGGCGAGACGAGCGAGAGCTATGCCGTGCT
>CAYQWH010000077.1:1835-7722 GCA_964421265.1 uncultured Oscillospiraceae bacterium
TTTCAACTACCTCGTCCACGAACTGACGGGACAGCACATTCACGCCGCCCTCGCCCTGGCACAGCTCCAGCATGACGGCGCAGCAGTTGCCGCGCTCCGCGAACGACCGTATCACCGACGCGTCGTCCGTGGGAGCGTAGACAAACCCCGGTACAAAGGGGCCAAAGCGCGTATGGAACGCGTCCTGGCCTGTGGCGGATAGCGTGGCGATCGTGCGCCCGTGGAAGCTGTTCCGCAGCGTTATAATCGTCGCGTGGCTCTCGTCGCCGTACCTGTCAAACGCCCACTTGCGCGCCGTCTTTATGGCGCACTCGTTGGCCTCCGCTCCGGAGTTGGAGAAGAACACCTTGCGCAGTCCCGTTCTCTGGCAGAGCATCTCCGCAAGCCGCGCGCACGGCTCGGTGTAATAGAGATTCGACGTGTGCTGGAGTTTGCCAAGCTGTTCCGTAACGGCGGCGACCCACCGGCTGTCGGCGAACCCCATGGCGTTGACCGCTATGCCCGCTCCCAGATCAATGTAGCTCCTGCCGTTCTCGTCATACACCGTCGCGCCATGGCCGCGGACGAGTACCACGTCAGCCCGCGCGTATGTGTTCGCTATATACTCCCTGTCAAGCTCTTTTGTCGTCATAATCATATTCCTCCGCGCTCTACGCCGTAAACATGGTGCCCAGTCCCGCGTTCGTCAGAAGCTCCATCAGAATCGAATGCGGCACCCTGCCGTCAATTATAAACACTCTTCTCACGCCGCGCCGTATCGCCTCGACGCAGCACTGGATTTTCGGGATCATCCCGCCGGACAGCACGCCCTGCGCTATAAGTTCCGGAACGTCGCTCACCGGGAGGCGGGTTATAAGCGAGTCGGGGTCGTTCTTGTCCCGGAGAAGCCCCTCTATATCCGTCATGGCCAGCATACTCTCCGCGCCCAACGCGCCGGCCAGCCTTGCCGCAGCCGTGTCCGCGTTTATGTTGTACACGTTCCCGGCGTCGTCGCAGCCCACGGTCGATATTATGGGAATGTAGTCCTTTTCCAGCATATCCGTCACAAGCTCCACGTTCACGTCGGTTATCTCACCCACGTGGCCAAGGCGCTTGTCCTTTTGCACGGCCTTCAGCATCCTGCCGTCTATCCCGGACAGACCGACCGCCTTGCCGCCGGCGCACGCCACCAGGTTCACAAGGTCCTTATTCACCTTGCCTGACAGGACCATCTGCACGACATCCATCGTCTCATCGTCCGTCACCCGCAGCCCGTCCACGAACTCCGAAACCTTGCCCGTCTTTTTGAGCATATCCGATATTTCCGGCCCGCCGCCATGTACCACCACGACGCGCACGCCAATCATGTTCAGCAGGACTATGTCGCCCATGACCGCCCGCTTCAGTTCCTCGTTCTTCATGGCGTTGCCGCCGTATTTTATCAATATAACCTTGCCTGAGTACTTCTGAATATACGGCAGCGCCTCCGTCAGCGTCTGCGCCCTCAGAGCGTGATCCGCAAGATTCATCTCTACCCCTCCTATGACCGGTAATCGCCGTTTATCTTAACGTAGTCATACGTCAGATCGCAGCCCCACGCCTCCGCCGACGCGTCGCCGTCGCGGAGCCTGACTGTTATGGTAATCTCATCCTCCGTCAGCGTCTCTCTGGCTTTCTCCTCATCGAAGGCAAGTCCCAGACCGTTTTCGCACACTTTAAGCTCCCCGGCGCGGGACGAGAGCCACACGTCAGCGCCGTCCACGTCCACGTCCGCCCCGGAATAACCTATCGCGCAGAGTATCCTGCCGCAATTCGCGTCCGCGCCGAACATCGCGGCCTTGACGAGCGAGGAGCATATGACGGCTTTCGCGGCGGTTCCGGCGTCCCGCTCCGTCGCGGCGCCCTGAACCTTGCAGGTTATCATTTTCGTGGCGCCCTCGCCGTCTTTGGCTATCATTTTGCACAGCGGCACGGTCACCGCGCGCAGCGCCGCGCGGAAAACGTCAAACGCCTGCCCGTCCGACGCGATGATCGGATTATCGGCAAGCCCGTTGGCCAGCACCGCGACTGTGTCGTTCGTGCTCGTGTCGCCGTCCACGCTGACCATGTTGAAGCTCGTTTTCACATCCTCCGACAGCGCTTTTTGCAGCATTTGCGTTGTTATGGCGCAGTCGGTGGTTATGAACACCAGCATCGTCGCCATGTTCGGGTGTATCATCCCGGATCCCTTCGCGATTCCGCCCATCCTGCACACCTTGCCGTCTATGTCAAACTCCACCGCGATCTCCTTGACCCGGGTGTCCGTTGTCATTATGGCGTACGCCGCGTCCCGGCTGTTCGCGCCCAGCCCGTCAACCAGCGCGCCCATGCCGTTCTCAAACGGCTCCATCGTCATCGGCTGGCCTATCACTCCGGTAGAACCGACTATAACGTCGTCCGCCTTAATGCCCGTGTACCGCTCCACCAGATCCGCCATGCCCTGAGCGATCTCAATGCCGTTGGCGTTACAGGTGTTGGCATTGCCGCTGTTGCATATGACCGCCTGGGCATAGCCGTCGGCTACGTGTTCCCGCGTCACCTTTATCGGCGCGCTCTTCACAAGGTTCGCCGTGTACACGCACGCGGCGTTCGCCCGTTTTTCGCTCACTATGAGCGCCAGATCCTTTTTGCTGATGTTCCTGCGCACACCGCAGTGTACGCCGCTGGCCTTAAAACCTTTAGCGGCGCACACGCCGCCTGTTGTCTCTCTTATCTCCATTGCCGTCTCCCTATAGTACAAGTCCCGTCGTCTCCGCAAGACCCGCCATAATATTAAGATTCTGCACCGCCGCGCCGGACGCGCCTTTGCCAAGGTTATCAAGCCGCGACGCCAGCAGCACCTGTTCGTCATTGCCGCACACAAATATCTGTAAGCCGTCGTTCCCCGCCAGATTGTTAGTACCCATGAACCCGCAGGAGGGAGCGCCCTCCGGCCTGAGCGTCACCACAGCGCTGCCGCTGTAATACTCGCTGTAAAGCTCCCGCAGCGAACGTATGGATTGGCCGCCCGTGAACTGGTCAAGGCCAAGCATGACCGTCACCACCATCCCTCTGGGGAAATCGCAAATAATCGGGACGAAAAGCGGCTTGCGCGTCAGTCCGCAGACGTGCGTCATCTCCGGAACGTGCTTGTGGTTAAGCGTAACGCCGTAGTGCCTGGGACTGGAAAGCTCCTCGTCCCTGCCGGTGTCCTCATACTGGGCGATAGTCTTTTTCCCGCCGCCGGTATAGCCGGACAGTCCATGGCAGGCGATATTGGCGTCTCGCGGCAGCACCCCGCTCTCCACAAGCGGGCGGATTAGGGCTATGAAGCCCGTGGCGTAGCAACCGGGATTCGCCACGCGTTTCGCCGCCGCTATCCTCTCCCGCTGTCCCCGCAGCTCCGGGAACCCGTAAACCCAGCCCGCCGCCGTCCTGTGGGCCGTGGACGCGTCGATCACGCGCGTGTCCGGGTTTTCTATAAGCTCCACCGCGTCCTCGGCCGCGCTGTCTGGCAGGCAGAGTATGGCGACGTCGCAGCTGTTCAGCGCGTCACGGCGCGCGCCTAAATCCTTACGAAGCTCCCCGGTCAGCTCCATAACCTCAAACTCAGCTCTGTTCCCCAGGCGCTCCCGTATCTGCAGTCCCGTCGTCCCGGCGGCGCCGTCTATAAAAACTCTCATTGCAGCTTCTCCATAACCGATTCTATCTGTTTTAAAACTGATGTTTTAGTCGGCCCGCCCTCGGATGTCCTTCTCCTCACGCAGGCGTCAATGTTGATGGCGCCGTACAGGTCCTCGCCGAACTGTTCGCTGTACCTTCTGTACTCGTCAAGGGGCAGCGTCTCCAGCGTCCGTCCCGTCTCGACGCACTGGGCCACAATCTCGCCCACCAGCTTATACGCGGTTCTGAAGGGGGTACCCTTGCCCACAAGGTAATCCGCCAGATCCGTCGCGTTGATGAACCCGCCGGCCGCCGCGTCGCGCATACGTCCGCTGTTTACGGCCATGGTACCGACCATCGGCGTAAAAACCTCCAGACAGGCGCTCACTGTGTCGAACGCGTCGAAGATAGCCTCCTTGTCCTCCTGCATATCCTTGTTGTACGCGAGCGGCAGACCTTTAAGCACCGTCAGCAGCGCCATCAGATCCCCATACACTCTCCCGGTCTTGCCGCGGCAAAGCTCCGCCATGTCCGGGTTCTTCTTCTGCGGCATTATGGAGGAGCCTGTGGAGTACGCGTCCGACAACTCAACGAACTTGTATTCCCAGCTTGACCAGAGGACGATCTCCTCGGAGAACCGTGACAGGTGCGTCATGATGAGCGCCATCGCGGACGCCAGCTCCACGCAGAAATCCCTGTCCGATACGCCGTCAATGGAGTTCGCGGCCACGTCCGTGAACCCCAGCTCCCGCGCCTCGAACTGTCTGTCCGTGTCGTAAGTCGTCCCGGCCAGCGCGCAGCAGCCTATTGGCGACACGTCCATCCGGCGCTCCGCGTCCTCAACTCTGCCTATGTCCCGCAGGAACATCTGCGCGTATGCCATGAGATGGTGCCCGAACGTCACCGGCTGGGCGCGCTGCAGATGCGTGTAACCGGGCATCACCGTATCCGCGTACTCCTCCGCCTTGCGGCAAAGCGTCCGCGTAAGCTCCCGGAGCTGTTCCTTCACATCCCCGCACCGTTTCCGGAGGTACAGCCGCAGATCCAACGCGACCTGATCGTTCCGGCTCCGGGCGGTATGCAGACGTTTCCCCGGTTCGCCTATCCTGTCCGTCAGCTCCGCCTCCACGAAGGAATGTATGTCCTCCGCCATCGGGTCTATACTCAGCTTGCCGTCCTCTATATCACGTAAAATCTCCGCAAGTCCGTTCTCAATCGCGTCCGCGTCCTCGCGGGTGATTATCCCGCGCCGCGCCAGCATCTCAGCGTGCGCGATGGAACCTGTAATATCCTCCCTGTACATACGCGAGTCAAAGCGTATGGATCTGTTGAAATCGTCCGCGGCGCTGTCAAGTGTACTCTCCATGCGTCCTTGCCAGATTTTTGTCATGTCACGCAACTCCTTATAATTATAAACCTTATAAAAATCCAAAGCCATCATCCCGGACTATGGATTTTCCGGGATGATGGGGATTGTAGAAAACATATACGCGCAAGTCCGGCTCACGTCTGAGCTTAATTCTTCAGTCTGACCCTCGCGTCTACAGAAATCGGCAGTCCGTAGAGGTTGATGAAGCCCGACGCGTCCCGCTGGTCGTAATCGGACACGCCAAACGTGGCAAGCTCGTCGGAATACAGGCTCCAGTCGCTCCACACGCCCGCCTTGATTACATTGCCCTTATAGAGCTTCAGCCGCACCTTGCCGGTCACTCTCTCCTGAGTCTTGTCCACAAACGCCGAAAGCGCCTCCCTCAGCGGCGTGTACCACTGTCCGTTGTACACAAGCTCCGCGAACGTTATCGCAAGCTCCTGCTTCTTGTGCGCGGTCATCTTGTCAAGGCACACCGTCTCAAGATATTTGTGCGCCTTATAGAGTATGTCGCCGCCGGGCGTCTCGTATACTCCACGGCACTTCATGCCCACAAGCCGGTTCTCCACTATATCGAGCAGCCCTATGCCGTTCTCGCCGCCGAGTTTGTTGAGCTTGTAGATTATCTCCTTGGCGCTGGCGCGCTCTCCGTCTATCGCCACAGGGACGCCCTTCTCAAACTCCAACTCCACATACGTCGGCTTATCCGGAGCGTCTATGGGCGACACGCCCATCTCCAGGAAGCCCGGTTTCTCGTACTGCGGCTCGTTGCCCGTGTCCTCAAGGTCAAGTCCCTCATGGCTCAGGTGCCCCATCTTCTTGTCCTTTGAGTCGTTCGTCTCACGGTTTATCCTCAGC
>CAYQWH010000078.1:0-3901 GCA_964421265.1 uncultured Oscillospiraceae bacterium
CCCGCAACCGCTCATGTAAACCGAATGTTACATTGTCGCACATAGTTTACACGACGCCACGTAAACCAAACGTTACACCCGCACCCGAAACGTGGCGCCGCGCTTATTGGTTCCCCTCAAGCAGGCGGCGCAGTTTTTGCAGGGCGCGCTTCTCAATGCGCGACACGTATGAACGGGATATGCCCAGTTCCTCCGCCGTCTCCCGCTGTGTCCTCCTCCGCTCACCGGCAAGACCGTAGCGCAGTTCAATGACCCGCCGCTCGCGCGGCTCCAGGGCGTTCTCCACGTAACCGCGCACCTGCCCGTAAAGTTCCCGCGCGCTTATCTCCTCCAGTATGTCGTCCTCCACGCTGACCACGTCCACCAGCGTCAGGTTCCCGTCCTCGTCCCCGTCCAGCGTCTCCGACAGCGACACGTCCGACGCCGTCTTTTTCCGCGCCCGGAAGTGCATCAGTATCTCGTTCTCAATGCAGCGGCTGACATAGGTGGCCAGTTTCGTACCCTTGTCCGGGTTATACGAGGTTATGCCTTTTATAAGCCCGATGGTGCCGATGGAGATAAGGTCGTCCTGATCGCTGTCCGGGGCATAGTATTTTTTGATGATGTGGGCCACAAGGCGCATATTGCGCTCGATGAGCACGTTCCGCGCCGCCAGGTCGCCCGCCGCGCAGCGCTCCACGTACTCCCGCTCCTCCTCCGCCGACAACGGCTTCGGGAACGACCCGCCGCCCGCCAGCCGCAGCAGCAGGAACGGCAGGTTAAGCATCTCCGTCCAGAACAAGACATTCACTCCTTTACCCGCGCCTGTATTATAATGTATAAAGTCTTGGCGGCGGGGATCGGTATAATATATACGCGCCCTTCGACCGAAAAAGACCTGAGATGACCGCCAAGGCGCGGCTTTTTCGCCGCAATATGTATAATTTGAACATAAACGCTTGCAAACGGGGAGGGAGTGTGGTAAAATATAGCTGTCCGTGGGACGCGGACAGCCATAGGATTATGGAGGTTTGACTATTATGAAAAAGATACTGCATTGCATGGCGGCGCTGTTTCTCGTTCTCGCGGTACTGACGAGCTGCGGGGACGCGGAGACTTCCGACACGGGCTATGAGACCGTGGGGCCGCTCTATCACGTGGAAATAGACGTCGCTGACTACGGCACCATCAAGCTGACACTGGACGCGGGCGCCGCGCCGGAGACGGTGGAGAACTTCATCAGTCTCGCCGACAGCGGGTTCTACGACGGCCTCACCTTCCACAGGATCGTTGACGGGTTCATGGTACAGGGCGGCGACCCCAACGGCAACGGCACCGGCGGCAGCGGTTCCACCATCACCGGCGAGTTCGCCGACAACGGCGTCGAGAACCCCATCTCCCACAAGCGCGGCGTCATATCCATGGCGCGAAGCTCGGACTACAACTCCGCAAGCTCCCAGTTCTTCATCGTCCAGTCGGACAGCACCTTCCTGGACGGACAGTACGCCGCCTTCGGCTTCGTCACGGAGGGCATGGACATAGTTGACCAGATGTGCATTGACGCCTCGCCCATCGACAGCAACGGCCTGATTGCCGCCGATAAGCAGCCCGTCATAACCACAATAAGAGTGACGGACTCATAACGGCTTCACACATGGCGCCGCGCGTAATGGCAAATTGGATTTATCACGAGCCGGAGCCGGCACCCGCATACGAATAAAAGCGGCGTTTTCACGCGCCGCTTTTAGCTGTGCCTGTTTAAGGTTTGTTATCACGTGATCGTCCCGTTCCGGTAGGCGGAGATGAGGGCGCGCAGGTCGGCGATCTTCGCGCTCTGCGCCCGTCCGTCGTCCGTGTCCCGGACGAGGATGCGCTGGGGCGCGGTGTAGATGTTCTCGCTGCGGCTGGCGATGTCTTCGTCCTCCCTGATGGCCTTTTCCATGCTCTCGAAGGGCTGATGGGTGCGCAGCGTCAGGCCGTGGCTGTTGTAGACGAGTGTGTAACCGGCGATACCCGTGGTGGGGTGGTAGGCGCGGCAGAACCCGCCGTCTATGATTATCAGCTTGCCGCCGCCCTTGACCGGGTTCTCGCCCTCCACCGCCCTGACGGGCACGTGACCGTTTATGATGCGGGAATCGTCGTTCTCCAGACCGAACTCCCGCAGTATCATCTCCGCCGTGCCGGGGTTGTCGATGCAGCGGTAGTACGGGTTCTTCACCTCCACATACGTCTCCGGGTCGTCTATGTAGATGCGCTCGAAGGTGGTCATGGCGCTGCGCCCGTAGGTGGGCGACAGCGGGCCGCACCACAGGTACCACAGGAAGTCCTGTCCCGCCAGGCGCTCCGGCGAACCCTCCGCCGCGAAGTAACCCGCCCTCGCCCGGTGGTCGCAGTAATCGAAAAGCCTCTTGCCGCTGTAGTTCTCTCCCTCGAATCGCTCCGACGCCAGTTCCCCGTCCTCCGTCATGGGCATGGCGCCGTGGTACAGAAGGTTGCCGTTGTAGCAGGTGTACATGGACCCTTGGGAGTAGAGGAACCGGATGTGCCGCTGCAGCCGTCCGCTCTCCCGGAACCCGCGCACCAGGTCGTTCAGCACCGACTGCTCCTCCGCCGAGAACTCCGACGGGTTCTCCGGATTGACCGTGGGGAAGGACGTGTCCTTGATCGGGTACACCTTGCCGTTGACCGGCACGGTGCCGTTGACGTAGTCGATGCGGTTAATGAAGTCGCGCCCGTCCATCATGAAATCCGGGTTCCGGTTTATGACCTGCGCCTCCGCTTTCAGCAGCATGATCGTCACGGCCTTGTGCATACGGGCGCAGTCCCGCCAGTTGGCGCCGCCCCGCGACTCGTCCTTGGATCGCCACAGCGACACGTGGTCCTTGGCGTAGACCCGTTCCGCCATCTGGTCCAGCGTCCGCAGGCTAATGCCGTAGCCCGTCTCGATAACGTCGATGTTGTTGTAAGCCAGCGTCGTTTTCAGCACCGTCAATATGCACACCGGGCTGCCCGACGCCGCGCCCATCCACACCGTGTCGTGGTTGCCCCACTGGAAATCCACGTCGCCGTAGTCCATCAGCGTGTCCAGTATCTGGTCGGGACGCGGCCCCCGGTCAAACAGGTCGCCCACTATGTGCAGCCTGTCCACCGCCAGCCGCTTTATCACCTGACAAAGCTGCGTAATGTAGAGATCCGCCACCCCGTTGCGTATTATGCTCTCCACAATCTGGCTGTAGTACAGTTCCTTGTCGTGATCCTCGAAATGGGCGTGGAGCAGCTCGTCCAGAATGTGTCGGCAGCTCTCCGGCAGCAGCTTGCGCACATGGGCGCGGGTGTGCTTGCTGGACACCAGTCGGCACAGATCAATAAGCCTGTAGAGGGTAATGGAGTACCACGCGTGCAGATCCGTCTCCCGCGCTTTAAGTTCCGGCAGCTTCTGGGCGGGGTAATAGATGAGCGTCGCCAGATCCGCCCTGTCCGCTGGCATAACGGAGTCGCGGAACAGGACGTCGATCTTCTCGCGTATGACGCCGGAGCAGCTGTTGAGGATGTGTATAAAGGCCTCGTTCTCGCCGTGGAGGTCGCTCATGAAGTGCTCGGTGCTCTTTGGCAGACGGAGCTGCGCCTCGATGCGTATAATCTCGCTGGCGGCGTCGGCGATTGTGGGGTACTTCTCGCTCAGGAGCCGCATATAACGCTGGTGCTCGGATTCGTTAAGCTTCTCGTTTATCATAATAATTAACCTCCGATATATTGTGAACATGATACGAAACGGAGCGGAGATGGGATGGCCGTCTTAACGGGGGACGGTCATTCCGTATTTTTATGTTACGCCCGTGACCACGGGCGGACGCGTTCGGTTGCGCTGTATGACGCTATGATAGCACCTTTTGCCCGCCGCGTCAAGCGGAAGGAGCGCCGT
>CAYQWH010000078.1:4001-7714 GCA_964421265.1 uncultured Oscillospiraceae bacterium
GGCGGTTATTTATTCAGCGTTTCCTTCATGTTTAGCTTGACATATGATTGCGGAACGTGGTAAAATCAGAATATGATTTCTGTGTCAGCATCTGGCTCTAAGACATGACGATTTACGAAGGAATGGAGGTCACTGATACTATGAAAAAATTCAGGGCGGCTCTGGCGATACTGCTGATAACGGCTCTCTGTGCCGTGACGACGGCGACGGCCATGGGCTGGGGAGGGTACGCGGTGGCTGATGGCCGCGCGGTGACGCGTGCCGGGTCCCGCGACCAGTCAATCGAGGCTGACCCCGACAGCGCCGAGGGCGAAGCGCCGCCGGACGACGCGGACGCTGCCGACGGCGAAGAGGGAGAGACAGACGACGGGGAGGAGGACAGCTTCTGGACGAAGCTCGGCAACTGGATGACCACCACCCGGATAATCATAATCGTCGCCATAGCGGTCGTGCTGATTATCGCAATAGTGGTGATCGTCATACTCAGAAAGGGCAGCAAAGCCGCCATCCCCGACAAGGCGTCGGCTTTCGCGGCCGCCGGCGCCGACTTGGGCCAGAACGGCCAGCCTGACTACCAGCCCAATTACCAGCCCAACTACCAGCCGGATTACCAGCAGGACAACGGCTTCAGACCCGTGGACAGCTTCGCCCCCACCGACGCCATCCCGCGCGGCCAGGTCTACCCGGACAACGGCGGCGGTTACGGCCAGCAGAACGCCTACCCTGACGCGGGCGGTTACGGCCAGCGGGACGCCTATCCTGACAACGGCGGCGGTTACGGCAAACAGGACGCCTACCCGGACGCGGGGGGCGGTTACGGACAGCAGGACGCGTACCCGCAGGCGGACGGGTTCGCGGCGGCGGACACCGTGGTGCCGGAGGACGCTTACCCGCCTCCCGCCAGCCAGCCCGGCGGAGTGAGGATCTCCCTTGTGGGCATAGGCGGGCAGATGGACGGCAGGACGTATAACGTCGGCACCAACGACCTGCTCATAGGCCGTGAGGCGAACTGCGCCATACGCTTCGCTGCGGAGACGCCCGGCGTCAGCCGCAGGCACTGCAAGCTATTCTGGAACAACGGCGTCCTGATGCTCATGGACACCGGCTCCAGCAACGGTACATATCTGAGGAACAAGGGGCAGCTGGCGGCGAACCAGCCCGTGGCGCTCATGAGCGGCGACGTGTTTTACGTGGGCGAGAAGAAGAACGCCTTCGAGCTGAGGTTTGATTAAACGCGAATGGGAGTGAGAGCAATGGTAAAGAGGCTCCTTGCGGCGGCGCTGGCGCTGACGTTGGCGCTGACGTTGGCGCTGTCGATGGCGGCGGGCGCGTCGGCGGACGACGACGACGTGAACCGGACGATACGCAACGCCCGCAACGGCGTGGTGCGCGTCGTGGCGATTAAATATTACAGCGACGGCAGCGTCATCTTCGGTTCCGGCACAGCCTTCGGCGTCGGCAGAGCCGGCGAGGACACCGACACGTTCATCACGAACTGGCACGTGGTGACGAACAGCGGCGAGGGCGCGGACGAGATTTACCTCCTCCTGGACGACGACGCCATAGTGTTCACGGTACAGTACGACGATTACGGCAACGGCACAAGCTACGTGGAGTTCGGGGAGAACTTCGCGACCCAGGCCATACCCGTTGAGGTGCTGTACACCACCGACGGCTACCCGGACGTGGCGGTGCTGCGCGCCATGGATCAGGTGTCGGGGATAATCGCCCTGCCCGTGGCGTCCAGCGAGACGCTGAACGTGCTGGACACGGTTTACGCCTTGGGCTATCCGGCGCTGGTGGACTACGACAATGTGACCGTCAGCGGCAACGTGATTGAGCAGCGGTACCTGTCCGGCGTGGAGGACGTGACGGTGACCACGGGGAACGTGACCCGGCTCTCGACCCTCGGCTGGGCTGAGGACACGCGGGGCATCATCCACGAGGCGCACATAAACAGCGGCAACTCCGGCGGCCCCCTACTGAACTCCGACGGCGCCGCCGTGGGCATCAATACGTATACCTATACCGAGGACAACTCCTATTCCGTCTCCATATACGTGGACTACGCCATGGAAGCCCTGGACGATCTGGGCATATCCTACGACGTTTACGGCGACACGGCCTCCGGCGGCGGCAGCGGTACCGCGCCCGACACGGGTACCGACGCGGCTGACGACGCGTCGCCCGACGCGGATGCCGAGCCGGAGGACAACTCGGACGGCGGCAACTCCCTGATTTACATACTGGTGGCCGTCGGCGCCGTCGCGGTAATCGCCGCCGTCATTGTCGCGCTGGTGATGAGGTCAAAGAAGAAGAAAAGCGCCGCGCCGCTCCCCCGGCAGCAGTACGCGCCGGAACAGCGGTACCAGCCGGAGCGGGCGTATGACGATTATAATAATATGAATAACAGTGTCAACAATATGAGCGCGGCGTCCCCGATGCCGGAGACGTGGGCGGAGCCGCTGAGGGAACCGGAGGCGCGCGTCCCCCGGGCGACGGTGACGCTGATTGCCACGGACGGCATATTGAAGGGGCAAAGCTGGCCGCTGCGGGAGACGCCCGTGACGATAGGTCGTGAGACGGACTGCGAGATACGGTTCCCGCCCAATACGGCGGGGGTGAGCAGGAGACATTGCAGCGTCCGCGTCCGGGACGGCGTGGCGGTGCTGACGGATCTCGGTTCCAGCAACGGCACCTTCATCGGCGGCACGCGTCTGACGCCGAATATGGCGCGTCCGCTGCGCCCGGGCGAGAGCTTCTGTCTGGCGAACGGCAAGAACACTTTTACAGTGAGATAGCGATAAAACCATAAACGGGAGGAAATGAAAATGGATATAGTACGCTGTGACAAGGGACATTTTTACGACGCGAGTATGCACGCCAGCTGCCCGCAGTGCGCGGAGGAAGCGGCGCGCGGCGGAGCCTTTGGCGGCGACAGCGCCGCCGTCGGCGGGGGAGCGGACATGGGGTCGATGATGACCGGCAAGTACTCCATGGACTCCATAGGCCCCACGGAGCCGGTGTCGATGATGCGCGGGAACGCCCCCGAGGGACTGGGGCCGACGGTACCGGCCAGCGGCGGGTTCAGCGGCAGCGAGTTTGTCGGCGCCGGTGATATGTCCGCGCCGAAGGTGGAGAGTTACGACGCCACAATGCCCGTCTGGTCGAATCAGGTACAGGGGTTCAACCCGGTGGTGGGCTGGCTCGTGTGCGTGGAAGGCCCCGACAGGGGCACGGATTACCGCATTCGCGGCGGCTACAACTACATAGGCCGCGCCCAGAGCATGGACATATGTATAATGAACGACAGCCACGTGAGCAAGGACCGCCACGCGCTGATAGCTTACGACGACGAGACGCGCACCTTCTACTTCGCGCCCTCCGGCGGCAAGAACATAGTGCGCGTCAATAACGACGCCGTTATCGCGCCCGTAAAACTCGCCGCCGACGACGTGGTGACTATCGGTACCACGAAGCTCCGGTTCGTGCCGCTCTGCGGCGAAAACTTCTCATGGGGCGAGGACTGATGTATGGAGAAGAAGCTGAAGAGCGCGGTCACGCTTCTCCTTGTGTGTCTGCTGCTTGGAACGACAGGTGTCCGCGCCCTGGCCGCGCCGGATGACATCAGCGCGACATTGACCGTCTGGGAGACGGACAATCATTTCTCACATTCAGATAACAAGTCGGATAACACGCCGGATACCGAACCG
>CAYQWH010000079.1:0-3008 GCA_964421265.1 uncultured Oscillospiraceae bacterium
TACCAGGTATTCAGGATGACCTGTTCGCGGGAGGTGATGTTGAACACGACGGCGGTTTCGCTGTTCAGGCCCAGCTCCTTGTAGTTCTCCACCTTCGCCTTGGAAGCGTTGTAGACGATGAAGTTCGGCTCGAAGGACGCGGCCTCCTCGTCGGTGGGCTTGATGAACATATTGCGGATGAAGTGGGCCTGCCACGCCACCTCAACGATGAAGCGGACGGCCATGCGGGTGTCCGGGTTGGCGCCGCAGTAGGCGTCTACCACGTACAGCTTCTTGTTGGACAGCTCCTCCTGAGCTATCTTCTTGACGACCGCCCAAGTCTCCTCGGAGGCGGGGTGGTTGTCGTTGGGATATTCGGGCGTTGTCCACCATACTGTGTCTTTGGAGTTGGCGTCCATCACGATGAACTTGTCCTTGGGCGAACGGCCGGTGTAGATGCCGGTCATGACGTTGACGGCGCCAAGCTCGCTCTCCTGCCCCTTGTCGAAGCCGGTGAGCTGCGGGTCAAGCTCGTCCTTGTAGAGTTCCTCGTAGGATGGGTTGTAGACAATCTCCGGGGTACCTGTGATACCGTATTTTGTGAGGTCTATATTGGCCATAAATTGAAAACCTGCCTTTCACAATGATTATTCATACTTATTATCTCAGATTATTCTCTGAATGTCAATCAGAAAAATGCAAAAAAATACCGTAAATAAGGCGGTATTTATTATTGCAATAATCAATATTGACCTGATTTCACCGGCAGGGGCTGATTTTCTGTTGTTATTCTCCGAATTTTCTGGTATAATATAAATAAAAAAACGCGTCGCGGGGCTTATCGCGCGACGGGAACGGAGGTATTGGTGAAAGGCAGCGGTGAGAGGTACAGGTGGTTCATACGGGGCTATGACCGCGCTGCGGCGGTTCAGCTTTGCAGGAAGGGCATCAACCCCCTGACGGCGGTGGTTCTGGTGTCCCGGGGGATACTGGAGCCGGAGCGGGTCAGGGAGATGACGTCTGACGGCGCGGAGCTGAGCGATCCCTGGATGCTGACGGATATGGCGAAGGCGGCGGCGCGGGTGCGGCTGGCGATTGAGCGGCGGGAGCGCGTGGCGGTCTATGGCGACTACGACGTGGACGGCATTACCGCCAGCTGCATGGTGGCGGATTATCTCAGGCGCGGCGGGCTGCGGTGCGATATATACATACCCAGACGGCAGGAGGAGGGCTACGGGCTGTCCGTGGCCGGGCTGGAGTCGCTGGCGCGGCAGGGCGTGACGCTGACGGTTACGGTGGACTGCGGCGTGACCGGCACGGAGGAGGCCAAAGCCGCAAAGGAGCTGGGGATGGATCTTGTCATCACCGATCACCACGAGTGCGGCGACACGCTGCCGGAGGCGCTGGCGGTGGTGGATCCGCGCAGGAGCGACTGCCTGTCGGGAGACAAGGATCTGGCGGGAGTGGGCGTGGCGTTCAAGCTTCTGTGCGCCGTCGCCGGGGACGGCAGCGAGGAGGACCTACTGCGCAGGTACGCGGATCTGGTGGCGCTGGGCACGGTGGCGGACGTCATGCCTGTCCTCGGGGAGAACAGGAGGCTCATACGATACGGTCTGCGCAGTCTCCGCCAGGGGCGCAGACCGGGGCTGCGCAAGCTGTTCGAGACGCTGGGCATGGATCTTAGCCGGATAAGCGTGACCAACATTGGCTACGGCATAGCTCCAAGGCTCAACGCCGCCGGAAGAGTCGGCGACACGTCCGCCGCCGTCAATCTGCTGCTGACGGAGGATGAGCGGGAGGCGGACGAACTGGCCGGGAAGCTGAACGAGATGAACAGTGAGCGGCAGCGCCTGGAGGGTGAGATGTACAACGACGCCATGATGATGGCGCGGGACGCGGTTCCCGGCGAGCCGATAGTGCTGGCCAGCGACAAATGGCACCAGGGCGTGGCGGGCATTGTGGCGTCGCGGCTGTCGGAGCGGTTCATGCTGCCGACTGTGATAATCTGCCTGAAGGACGGTATCGGGCGCGGCTCCTGCCGGAGCGTGCCGGGATTTGACATCCACGGGGCGCTGGCAAGGTGCGCCGATTTCCTGCTGAGTTACGGCGGCCATGAGATGGCGGCGGGGCTGACGCTGCGGGAGGAGGACGTGCCGCGTCTGCGGGCGTCATTGCGGGAGAGCTTCAGTCCGCCGGACGACGACGCGAAACGGCTGGATATTGACTTCGAGGTGCGCAAGCCGGAGCTTCTGTCCATGCAGAACGTGGAGGCGCTGGAGGAACTGGAACCTTACGGGCAGTGCAACCCCCAGCCGGTGCTGTGCATGAGGGACACGGAGATTACGAACTTCATGCCGCTGTCCGGCGGCAAGCACACGAAGCTGTGGGCGCGGAAGGGCAACACGGTCTTTGACTGCGTGTTTTTCGCCCACGACCCGGAGCGGCTTGGCCTGAGAATGGGTATGCGCGCGGACCTGGCGTTCACGCCGCACATTAACGACTACAGGGGCAGACGGAACGTGCAGCTCTATCTGGAGGACATAATGGCCGCCAGGAGAGCGTATTAGCTTTTTCAGCGCCGGGAATGGCGCGTGTGCCGTTCCATGGGGCTTTTTGATGGTTTGAGGATTTGATGGTTTGAGGATTTGAGGTTTTGGCGCGTCGCGGGGAGGGCGTATTTCCCGCGTCGCGGCGGGGGAGAGAACCGATTTCTCTTTGGGGGAATGATTATGAAGAAGGATGAGTCTGACAGAAAAACTGACGTGACGGGGCTTTGCGAGGAGAATTTCGCGAGACTGCTGGAGACGGTGAAGAGGTGCACGTCCATTACGGATTTCAGGAAGATCCGGGAGGCGTTTGAGTTCGCCCGGGAAGCCCACGGAGCGCAGCTTCGCAAGAGCGGCGAGCCGTACATCACGCACCCGGTGGAGGCGGCGATTATCACGGCGGAGATGGGGCTTGACGAGGAGTCCATCGTGGCCGCGCTGCTCCACGACTGCATTGAGGACACGGATGTCACCCACGAGGAC
>CAYQWH010000079.1:3018-7620 GCA_964421265.1 uncultured Oscillospiraceae bacterium
CATCGCGAAGCGGTTCGGCTCGGTGGTGGCGGACATCGTGGAGGGCGTGACGAAGCTGACGCGTATGGTGTACACCTCCAAGGAGGAGGAGCAGATGGAGAACCTGCGCAAGATGCTCCTGGCCATGGCGCGGGACATTCGCGTTATCCTCATCAAGATGGCCGACAGGCTCCACAATATGCGCACCATGGAGTACCAGAAGGAGAACAAGCAGCGGGAGAAGTCGCTGGAGACGATGGAGGTCTACGCGCCCATAGCGCACCGGCTGGGTATGCAGGTGATAGAGTGGGAGCTGGAGGATCTGTCGCTGAAATACCTGGATCCGGTGGGTTACACGGAGATAAGCGAGGGCCTCGCCGCCAGGGAGCGGGAGAGCCAGGGGTTCATCGAGAGGACGGCCGCGAGTATTGAGAAGCGCATCGCGGAGGCGGGTATTGTGGGCAAGGTGACTTACAGGACCAAGCACATATACAGCATCTACCGCAAGATGTACAGCCAGAACAAGCAGTTCTCGGAGATTATGGACATATACGCGTTCCGGGTCATCGTGAACGACATAGCCGACTGCTACAACGTGCTGGGCTGCATACACGACCTGTACCACCCCGTCCCGGGCCGGTTCAAGGACTACATCGGCACCCCCAAGCCCAATATGTACCAGTCCCTCCACACCACCGTCATCGGCGGCGAGGGGATACCCTTCGAGGTGCAGATACGCACATGGGAGATGCACAGGACGGCGGAGTACGGCATTGCCGCCCACTGGAAGTACAAGGACGGCATTACGGCCCGTGGGGACGAGGACAAATTCGCCTGGATAAGGAACCTGCTGGAGTCCCAGCAGGAGTCGGACGCCCAGGACTTCTTCAGCTCGCTGAAGGTGGAGATGTTCTCCGACGAGGTCTTTGTGTTCACGCCCAACGGCGACGTGAAGAGCCTGCCCGCCGGGGCGACGCCCATTGACTTCGCCTACAACATACACTCGGAGATAGGCAACCGCATGACCTGCGCCAAGGTCAATGGCCGGATAGTGCCGTTCTCCCACATACTCCAGAACGGCGACGTGGTGGAGATAATAACCTCCAACACGTCCCGAGGGCCGAGCCGGGACTGGCTCAATATGGTCAAGAGCAGCGCGGCGCGGAACAAGATACGCCAGTGGTTCAAGCGGGAGCGGCGGGAGGAGAACATCATCAACGGCCGCGCCGCTTTCGAGGCGGAGATGCGCCGCCAGTCGGTGTCCCTGAACGCCATGTCCGACGAGCGGGTGACGTCGCACCTCTTCAAGAGCCTGTCCGCCAGCTCCATGGACGATATTTACGCGTCCATCGGCTACGGGGGACTGTCGGCCCAGAAGACGGTGAACAAGATACGGGACGAGCTGCGGGTCGTGGAGCGGGCGGCCAAGGAGCGTGGCGAGAAGCCCCTTTGGACGGCGCCGCGTTCCACCAACGCCATCCACGGCATTATCGTGGAGGGCATAGACAACGTGCTGGTCAAGTTCTCCCACTGCTGTATGCCCGTGCCCGGCGACGGGATCGTGGGCTTCGTCACCAGGGGCTACGGCATATCCATCCACCGGGCCGACTGCAAGAACTATCTGAACGCGTTCCACTCCGGCAAGGACAGGGACAGGTGGATAAACGTCCACTGGGAGGCGGAGACTACGGAACAGTACCAGACGGGCCTTGCTATCGTGGCCTCGGACAGGAACGGGCTTGTCATGGACATAGCGTCGGTGCTGAACACGCTGAAGGTGAAGGTGGACGCGATAATGGCCAGGAACACGTCGGACGGCGGCGCGACGGTGTTCATAACGATCGAGGTACACGACCGCTCCGAGCTGGGCACGGCCATATCAAGGCTCCTGTCCGTGGCGGGCGTGAAAGAGGTTAGACGCCAGGGCGTGTGATAACTGTTTCGCGGAATGATTTTTATTGTGAGGTGGGGTTGCCATGAGAGCTGTAGTGACACGGGTGAAGAGGGCGTCGGTGACGGTGGACGGCGAGTGCGTGGGAGCCATCGGCGCCGGGTTCCTGGTGCTGCTGGGCGTGCACCGTCTGGACACGGAGAAGGACGCGGTCAAAATGGCGGACAAGGTCTGCGGGCTGAGAGTGTTCGAGGAC
Organism: uncultured Oscillospiraceae bacterium; assembly: GCA_964421265.1. Lineage (GTDB taxonomy): Bacteria > Bacillota > Clostridia > Oscillospirales > Oscillospiraceae > RUG626. The sequence continues at coordinate 5,145 of CAYQWH010000079.1, forward strand.
GGGAACGGGAAGATGAATCTGAACCTGGCGTCCGTGGGCGGCGAGATACTGGTCGTGTCCCAGTTCACGCTGCTGGCGGACACGGGCAGCCGCAGACCGGGCTTCACGGACGCCGCCCGCCCGGAGACCGCCGTCCCGTTGTACGAGCTTTTCATGGACGAGTGCCGCGGACGTGGCTTCACCGTGCGCCACGGCGTCTTTGGCGCGGATATGGCGGTGGAGTCCGTAAACGACGGCCCCGTGACCATCCTGCTGGACACGGGGAACTGAGTTCGGCGCTGTTGCCGGGGCACTGCTGCCGGGGTGAACGGCGAGGGGGCGATGGCGGTAAGGAGCGTTAATCTTGTGAAGATTAAAATGAAGTTTCCCGTGAGGGTCGCGGGGGACTGAACTGGCGGGAGCCGGTTGGCGGTTCGCCGGGTTGTCCGCCGGGTGGTCGGCGCGTGTCCACGGCTGCGCGTCCGGCGGACGGCGGACGTTTTGGGCTGCGCGTCTGACGGACGGCGGGCGCTTTGGGCTGTTCGCGTGGCAGCGAGTGGGGACTTCCAAAAAGGGCGGGTCGGGTGTATAATACAGCTATAGCCGGTACGGGGCTATTTTAAAGAGCCTTGAAGCTTTACGGATAATAGCGCCGATGGCGGGCGGAGGACTTGCGGTAACGGTTCTCGCTTTTACGCGAGGCGCAACGGGATGTGTTCCGGGTTATATCTTTTAATCCGAGGTCAGTACAAAAGGAGGAGACAGTGTTGAGCAGACAGATTTATATTACGCTGAACAATGGCGTGAAGATGCCGATGGTGGGGATTGGGACGTTCCTTCTCGTTCCCGACGACGCGGAGGACGCGGTGTTCGCGGCGCTGAGGTGCGGTTATCAGCTTATTGACACGGCGAACGCCTACATGAACGAGAAGGCGGTTGGGCGCGGCATGAAGCGCTCACGGATTGATAGGAAGGAGATTTTCCTGGAGACGAAGCTGTGGCCGTCCTTCTACGAGCAGGAGGACGTGGTGGACAGGACGCTGGAGCGGCTGGACACGGATTACATCGACCTGCTCCTCATCCACCAGCCGGCGGGGAACTATGTGGCCGGGTACAGGCAATTGGAGAGAGCTTACGAGGAGGGCAAGGCTCGGGCCATCGGGCTGTCCAACTTCAACAGGGAGCAGATTGAGGAGATAATGGGCATATGTCAGGTGAGGCCGGCCGTTTTGCAGACGGAGGCGCACCCGTACTCCCAGGAGAAGGAGCTTAAGAAGTACCTTGCCGACATCGGCGTGGTGATACAGGCATGGTACCCGCTGGGGCACGGGGACGCGGTGCTGATGCACGAGCCGCTGTTCGGCGAGCTGGCGGAGAAGTACAGCAAGAGCAGCGCGCAGATAATCCTCCGCTGGCACATCCAGAGCGGCAACGTGGTGATACCCGGCTCCAGGAACCCGGATCACATCCGCGCCAACTTCGAGCTTTTTGACTTCGCGCTGAGCGACGAGGAGATGGGGAGGATCGCCGCGCTGGACAGGCGGAAACGGTTCGGCAACAGCACGCCGGAGATGCTGAGACAGTACGTGGAACGCGCCCCCGACGTGGACAAGCAGAAGTGACCGGATATAGCATACCCCGGAGCGGGACGGTTCCGCTCCGGGGCGTTCTGTTGTCAGCGTGTCCTATTGCTGATAGTGGACGACTATCTCGTCGAAGGCGTCGGTGTTGGTGAAGGCCCACTCGCCGTCCTCGCCCCTGACCACCTCCGCCACGAACGTGACCCCGTCCAGATAGCTCATGCCGTTCAGCTTATCGCGGCACAGGGCGAGTATGGACTCCGCCCAATCCGCGTCGGCGGCCTCGTAGAAGTCCTCGTACTCCGCGTCCGTCATCTCCGAGGTGTCCACGCCCACGTACTTGTCCGAGTAGCTCTCCGTAATGCCGTCCATGTCCGCCAGGACCTGATCCAGCAGACCGATGGGCAGCACCGTCACGGTGACGTTGTACGTGTCCTCGTCCACCTCCGTCACGTCGCCCACCGTGTAGCTGGCGCCGGCGTACATCTGGGTGTACAGGTCGATTATCTCAGAGCGAAGGGTGTCGTTCATGTACTCGATATTGAAGTAATAGGCGAACACGTTCACCATCTGTTCCAGGTTCTCCCGGTGCAGTTCCTCCGCCTCCTCCTGGCTCCTGGCCATCAGCTTGAGGAAGTCCTCGTCGTACACGCCGTGGTAATCCTGGTCCAGCGTCCCCTGGACGATGAGTTTGTAGTGCTCGTCCTTCAAGCTGCACCCGGTGACCGACAGGAGAATCGCCACCGCCGCCAGCAGGCATATTCCGCTCTTTTTTCTCATATTTACCCCCAAATCCGACGGAAATCCAGCCGCGCGTCCCCGGTTCCGGGACAGCTAACCGCTCACGTAAGAGCAGCGGGCCGCCGCCTCGCTCGCCGGGAGGAACCTCCGAAAAGCCGCGTAAATGGCCGCGCCGT
>CAYQWH010000080.1:0-7534 GCA_964421265.1 uncultured Oscillospiraceae bacterium
GTATTAAGGAGCGACAGGATTTTCTTACCGGCGCTCGCACCGTTCATAGCTACATGGAACGCGGAGCCAAAAGCGCGCAGCGGGAGGAAAAACTCCACCGCCACCAGAATGAGAAACAGCGCCGAGATCGGGGGCAGCCCACGGTTCGTCACGCTCCAGACGGCGATAGCGGTGCCGAGTCCAGCGCCGCCGTAAGCGACCAGATCCATGATGGTGGTGGAGGCGAGCTGCATGACCAGCACCTTCATGGTGATCTTTCTGAAGTCCTCGGCGTTTTCGTTCATCTTCCTGTGCTGTCGCGCGTCAGCGCGGAAAATTTTCAGCTCTCTCAAACCCTGTACGCTGTCTAAAAACTTGTCTCCCATGGAAGTGTATTTGCCCCAATACTTCGCGAAAACCTTTTTCGCGTATTTGGACACCGCCACAATGGAGATCGGTATCAGCGGCACGCAGCACAACAGCACCAGCGCCACCCGCCAGTCTATCCGGACGCATATAATAAACAGCAGGAATGGGGCGATCATGGAGAAGAAAAACTGCGGTATGTAAGATGAGAAGTACAGATCAAGCTGCTCCACACCCTCCATGGAGACCTGCGTCAGCCCCGCCATGCTCATGCCATCGGTGGAGCGGACGCCCAGACGGACAATCTTTTCATAAGCCCTCTCCCGCAGATCCTTTTTGACCTTCCGTCCGAGCAGATCGCGCACGTCGCCGGTCATCCGTGAGGCGATGTACCGCACAAGTACGCAGGCAACGGCGAGAAGCGCCGGACACAGATAATCGCTCTTTCCCGCGTCACGCGTCAGGAGCCATACCATATAGCAAATACACGCGGTTGTGCCGATGTTCGCCAGCATACCCAGTATCTGCAAGGCAACTGTGTAAAATATGTATTTCCTGTTACCGCCGAGCAGCTTTAACAGTTCCTTATCGATCATTCTTTTTTCCACCTTTTTGAAAGTTTCCCGCGCGGCGCCGTGGCGCCCGCAGCGGGAGCCGTTGGATAGTCGTCTTCGGCAGAACCACGGTTCCGCGCGGCGCGGATCACATGACGCTGCAGGTCATTTCTCTCTTTATCCATTCCTCCTCTTACCGCTTCAGCGGTTCACCAGATCCGTACCATAACCGCCGCGATAATCACACCCGCGACGGCAAACACCGGCACTACGGGCAGCATCGCCTTTACATGGAACCACTTCTGACGATATTCCTTATCCATATCCTCCGTGCCGGGGAGCCGGACCCGCCTGATCCTCGGGAACAGCACAAAGTCCAGGACCAAGGTGTCGAACGCCGCCCACACAAGCATATATCCATACGCTAAAAGCAGTCCCTCGCCGAATGTCTCGGCGCCCGCCTTGTGCGCCATCCACGCAAACAAGAAGATGTAAGCAATCATCGCGGATACCTTTTTAGCCACCATTATGACTGTCAGCTTTTCCTTTGCTTTCTCCTTATGCCGCGAGGTGTAGTACCGCTCCTGAATCTCCGGCGGGTAATCGCTGATAAAGCTTACTGGGTTTATGAGCAGCATCCCAAATACCAGTGCGCCAAACGCCACCGCGAAAATCGCGCATTCTGCCACAAAAACTGTTAAACTCATACTCCTGATTCTCCTTTTCTGAAGCCATACACCGGCAGTCACAAGGAAGATATGTCGGCGGTGGCGGTAAAGCCATTGCAAACTTCGCGCCGCCAATCGCTTCTGTATCACGTCAAAAGGCGTACATGATCATGACGCGCCCGCCAAGCCAGACCGGTTCATAAGCGTGCTGATACCGCGGGAGCCTGTTGTCCGTCGCCGCGCTCACTCGGCACCGTGGCCACGTATATCCTCCAGGCCGGATCGCACGCGGGGATTTAATCATGATCCGCATCAATTCTCTTGTAAGTTTCCAGGATTAAAATCTTATTGGAGAGGTTCCGGATAAAGCCGATTTTCCCGATTACATTATAAATAGGCGCGAATACCTTCATCCCCTCGGTTAAGCTGATGTCGCGGATCGAGCGGAAGCCGGGAAGCAGCTTTTCCAGTTCCTTGCCATTCTTCACGCCCCATGAAAACCTTGCGTGACTTCCCTCAATGGACTTCTCCTTAATATGTCTCACCGCAAAAGGCGACATTGTTTCAACGAATACAGTCGCGTGGACAAAGCGGTTTTCAATCACGGAAAAAATCCGCTTTACGTCCGCTTCACTCAGGTACATCGTCAAGCCCTCGATAATAACCAGCACAGGTTCGGCTGTCTGTTCAATCTCCGCCGCCCAGCTTTCGTCCATCGCGGATCTCGCGATCTGTGAAATCGCGCCGCTTTCCGGCAGGAACCGTTCCCGTACCGCCATCGTCTCAGGAAGGTCGAGGTTGTACCAGCGGCTGAACTTGCCCTCCATACGGTAACATCGGGTGTCCAGCCCGCAGGCGATATTGATTACCACAGCGTTGGGATTCCGGCTCAAATATTCACGGACCGCTTTGTCAAGCACAATTGTGCGGGCAAGGACACCGCTGGACATGGCGCGATCCTTGTCAGCAAGGGAGAAGTCGTAATCCAGCCTTTCCACAATTTCAATTGCCTTTTCATCGTAAATGTAACGCGGCTCCTTCCGGGATCCCTTTGCCCTTGCGTAGAGCGTCTGGAGCATCGTTTCGGGCACGCCGCGAACGCTGATTTTTCCACCATTCATATTCTTCCCTTTTGTCACGCTCTTCGGATGACGCAGTGCATACGCATCCCCTTCCCGCGCTTGAAGCGTTCCAGCTTCAGCCCGGCTTTTTCACAAAACGCTCTGATCTGCTTCTCACTGTAAACGCCCACATCTCCGTGTCCCACAAGATGAGCCAACGGCATCTCAACATGGTTCATCAGCCACCGCAGCACCGTACCGGCGGTGTAGTCACGCAAAATCAGCCGTCCGTTTGGTTTCAGCACCCTTTGCGTGCTAACGAAAAACGCCTGTGGGTCCGGATAATGATGGAAGCTGTTGGCGCAGATCATGACATCAAAGCTTTCCGGTTCAAACGGCAGATCCTCGCAATCACCCACCACAAATTCCGCGTTTGCGATCCGCTTGCCGCGAGCTGTCTCGATCATTTTCGGTGTCAGGTCAACGCCGGTATAATGCCGCTCCGGGTACTTATCCGCGAGAAGAGTGATCATTGATCCCGGACCGCAGCCCGCGTCCAGCAGCGTTTCCCACGGCTCCTTTTCCAACTCCGCCTGAATGTCGGGATAGTCCTTGCGGCACATCTTGTAAACGCCCGCCCTGTCTCCCTCGTAAAATTCAGCGGCTTTTGTGAACTCTTTCACGGAGAGAGCTTTGTATTCTTTACTCGTCATAACGTCTGTCCCCCATCAAATCTATAGAGTTATACGCGTATACGCTTCAGCGCGCTTTCACCGCAACGCGCGCAGCAACCTGCGCTGACCGGCAGACAGCGCCCGATTTCCCATACACGCGATTCCCGCGTAAGCGCAGTCCCCGGCGTTGACATAATGCGCGGTATCTCGGTGGGCAGCGCTGTCTGTAATACACCAGGGCTGCTGCCCTGTACTTAATGCAAGCTCCGGTACAGGCATTTTTTCGTCGAGACAGCGGCGCGGCCGGCCGCATAAGTCGTTTATAGAATATGCCGTCCCTCTCACCGGCTTGGCCGCGTATTGGCGCCTTTCCACACTCTCTTCGCCTCGAAATCCAGCTAATAGTTAGTATATCCTAACTGATGAGCCAAATAAAAAGCCGTTCCGCGCGGCTCACTTTATAAAACAATCTTCTAAGCAGTGAATAGTCATTCGCGAATCGCCGTCAATCTCAACGTCCCGGAGTTATACGCCACCCGGGTAAGCTGTTCCACGGCGATCCTTCAGGCAGCCAGGTCCGCGACGCGCTCCCCTGTCTCCGTCTTTGCGCTGCCATAACCTGCCGACGCGCTTATTATAGCATAAAGAAGCCTGATATGTCAAGACGCGGATTTTAATTTTATTGCGCTATCGGGCGCCCGTCACTATTCACCGCGTCTGACAAGAGCCTTGATAGCAGCGCGCAGGTAATTCGCTGCACGCGCACAGCGCGCCACTTCGTCCCGTAGATTCTTTACGCGCCTCCGGCGCTATGTATAAGGCGTTACAGCTTTTTAAAAAGAACCAAGGAAGCTCTGGATAAATCGTCTTAGGCCGGACGTCTTTCCCGCCAGAAACGCGTCGCTCAGACTTGAAATACGCAAAGCATTTCGCGCGCCTTTTTCTGACGGGAAATCCCTCGCCGACAGCTCCTGCCGATTTATTCAGAGCTTCCCCGATATAAGACAGCTTCAACAGATTATACAAGCATGATCTGCATCAGGCATTGTTTCCCTCGGTTCCGTCCTCTTCCGTGTCGCCGACGTCAGCCGCGCCGCTATCCGCGCTCGCGTCACCGGTTCCTTCATCTGTTCCTTCATTGTTCACATCACCGGTTACTTCATCGGTCTCTTCGTTGCCGGCATTACTTGTATTTTCGATATTGTCGGATTCGGTATCCTCGGGCGCATCGGGTTCCTGCTGTTCCGGCTGGGACGAGTCCGTGCCGCTCTTCCCGATGGCCTCAAGGTAGGACGCGGATGGAGTTCCGTTCCTGTAGCCCATCTCTTTCTGATAGTTTACAATGAACCGCATATTGGCAATCTCTGTATCACTGAAGCTCTTCAAAATCACATTGCTGTCCTTGCTCACCGGCGTGTACCATGACTGGGATTCAAAATACTTCTGAATTGAATCGCTTTTGAATATCTTGCCATGACGGGCATAAATCTCGTTTATCATCATTGCCGACTCTTCTTTTGTTTTCCCCTCAAGGTCAGTCCTTGTGATAAGCGTTGTATCCGAGGGAAAGAGCACATCATTGCGTGTGCCTTTTTCTTCCGATGTACCCGTGTCCGTCGGGTTCTCCGAGCTTGTGCCAGTATCTGTCCCCGTGCTGCCGTTGGACCCGGCGTTGCTGTTCGTACCTGTGCCGCCGTTGGAGTTGGTTCCACCGTTCGTCCCTGTGCCGCCATTGGAGTTGGTTCCGCCGTTCGTCCCTGTGCCGCCGTTGGAGTTGGTCGTTCCAGCGCCGCCGTTTCCGTTGGAGCCGGTACCGTTGTTTGACGCTGTGCCGCCGTCTGTATTGGTACCATTATTCGGTTCCGCGGCGTCATTTGTATCCGCGCCGTTTTCCGGTTCATCGTTTCCGGTTCCGGTACTGCCGTCTTGGGATATGTCGCTATCCTCCGTTTCATCACCGCTGTCGTCAGGCGCGCCGGTCGGGCTTTGCTCATCCTCGTCACCGTCATCGGCACCCTGTCCGCTGTTGTCATCGCTCTGGGTGCCATCGTGGTTCAACTCGTCCTGTCTGTCAAGCAGATCGCCCAGCGTTGTTTCGCCGTTGTTTTCGCCGTTGGCGTAGCCATCATTCCCGGATCCGTATCCATCGTCATCACTCTGGGTGCCATGCTCATTTAACTTATCGTCCGATACGCTGTTCTGCTCCCACGGCTTCATCACTATAAGTACCGCGAAAAGCACTATTATTACAGCCGCGGCCGATATTGGCTTAATCCATTTGCGTATTGTGTCCTCGCTGTTTCTTCGTCTGCTTCCGCTTCTGACGCGTTTTGTTGTTTTGGACTTGCTGACCGTCTTGCTCTGACCGTCTCCGGATCTGTTGTCCCGTACGGGCTTCTTATCCTCCGCCGCCTTTTTGTCCGCTCCGTTGACCGCCGGCGACGCGACCGTCTTTTCAACAGCTATCTCCTCTCCGGTGGGGACCGTCTGCTCCGGAAGTACGGTTTTCTCATCCGGAACAATTTCATCCCACAAGGAGATGTTCTCCCCCTGCTGCGGAAGGCTTGCAGAGACGTCGCCTGTTTCCCGGATCAGAACCGTGCTTTCGTCAGCGGTTCCGGTAATTACAGTCGCGCCATCGGCTTTGGAGGTTCCGTCAGGAACAGTGGCCTTTTCCGAAAGAGCTTCGGCGTTTTCGGATCGCTTGTCGTTCTGGTCCCTGCCCGTGTTCCTGTTCTGGGACTGCTTCCTGCCAGACTTCTTTTTCCTGCCGCTGCTGCGAGGGGCCTTGTCCTGTTCCGTTGAAAGGCCGGCGATCGCGGCTGATGATATGGCCGCAGCGGCCGCCGATGCTCTTATCGCCCCGCCGTTCTTCTTCACAAGATCAAATGACGCGGCAGCCGCCATAGCGCGGCGCGGAGTCTTCCTCCCAAGACCTAATTTGCTCATAGCCGCGCGCATCTCCGCGCCGCTCTGGTACCGTTCTGTAGGATCCTGCGCGGTGGCTTTTCTTATAACCTCCGCCAGGTTCTTATCTAACCCCTGCATATTGCCGACGTTCTTGTCGGCAGGCATTTTGCACCCGTTCGCCACATACGCCATAAGCAAGCCCAGCGAGTACACGTCGCATACCGCTGTATACTTTTTGTCGTCGGTCGAGAGTTCGGGCGCGTCAAACTCCGAGCCAGTGTCGCCGAAAATAACCGAACCCGCCTTTTCAAGGCTTCTCTTTATGCCGTAATCGCCGAGTACATACGCTCCCGAATCCGCGACGAGAATGTTTTCCGGCTTGATGTCGCCGTGTACCATGCCATATTCGCCGAGCGCCTCCAACGCAGAAGCTATCTCACGCCCCATTCTCGCGGCGTCATCCTGCGTGGACTGTGTTTTCTCAAAGTAAACCGAAAGCGGTGTGTATATCCCTGTGCGGATGTACGCGGAGAACCCAGGCTCTTCAGCGTCCTCAACCTGCAGATCCTCCACCGGCGCCAGGTGCGGCGACTGAATCGTCTTATACATTGTAAGCTCCCAGTTCAGATCATTCTTGAACTTGCTGAAGTATGTTGACAGCAAGTCGATACTGATTCCCATGTTCTCAGCGTTCGTCACCGATTCCGCTGATGGAGGCACGGTGATTACCTTTGCGGCCGCAAAAGCGGTATTCTCCTCCTCGGTACGACGTATGAGATAGACTGTTCCAAAGGATCCGGATCCTAATACTCCCTCCGACTCCCAGCCCGATAAAACCCTGCTGATGTCTATATCGCTCATTGATCTTTATCCCCTTTTTTACTGTATCCTAATGTGTCAGGACCTGTCTTCTTCTTAAGCACTTTCATACGTTCCCACTGTGAAAACGGCTCCAATCTCTATTTGAAATCTCCGGGACACGTCATAGGCCCCCTCAAGCGAAGCTCTGATCAGGCCCCGACGCGCGCTCTGATCCGGTCATAGTTTCCCTGAGCCTTGTTTGAAAACTGTCAACACGCCCAATGGCGGCTCTTTTCCCGCCATGCCGCGTTGCGCTCCTTGAAATGCAGCAGGTGTTCCGGGCCTTGTCCGGCGTAAGAATTTATTGTCCATGATCATATCGCCAACTTTCAAACATGACCTGATATAAGTGCCGGTTCCCGTTCCGCGCGTACTGCCGGTTCTCTTGTACTATTTCTTGTTAAAAAGCTTTAAAGCCTTTACGCAAAGCGCCGAAGGCGCGTAAAGAACTTATGAGACGG
>CAYQWH010000081.1:0-7499 GCA_964421265.1 uncultured Oscillospiraceae bacterium
GAACGAACGTCAGTTTTCTCGAACGACGCCAACGGCGGCGTGCGGGAAAGGTCTTTCAAACTTCAATCGGAGATTGAAGTTTGCTTAAAGCGGAGTGTGCGAACCCGCAAAGCGGGTGAGTGCGCGCAGTGAGCGTCAATTTTCTCGAACACCGACCAAAGGGAGGCGTTCGGGAAAGGTCTTTTACCATTCAATCGACAGATTGAATGGTACGCAATGGTGGTTGATTATGTATGCGTATATAGCCCGACAACCTATATTTGACGAGCACACGAATGTTGTGGGATATGAGCTTCTGTACAGGAACGGCCAGCTTGGGAACAGGGCGCAGATAACGGACGGCGACGCCGCCACCCGTGGCGTGCTGTCCGACGCGATAACGGTATTCGGTCTGAAGAACCTGACTAACGGCCATCCGGCGTACATAAACTTCACCAGAAATCTCCTGCTGAACGACTTTGCCTATCTGGCGGATCCCAAGGACATAGTCATCGAGATAATGGACGACGTGGAAGTGGACGGGAAACTCATACAGAAGCTACGTGACCTGCGCAAGGCCGGCTACAGGCTGGCTCTTGACCAGTTCGGGTTCAGCACGAAGTACGACCGGATCACCCAGCTCATGGACGTGATACGCGTGGATTTCCGGCGGTACAACAGGCTGCAGTGCCAGGAGATACTGCGCCGCGTGGAGCTTACGAACGCGAAGTTCCTGGCGGAGAAGGTAGAGACCTGGGAGGAGTTCAACGACGCCCGCAAGCTGGGCTTCAAGCTCTTCCAGGGGTACTACTTCGAGAAGCCCACGAAGCTGACAAAGCAGATACCGTCCCTGGCGGCGTCCTCCTACGGCCGGCTGCTGAACGAGCTGATGAAGGAGGACGTGGACTTCGACGTCTGCGCCGATATAATCAAGAGCGACGTGGTGCTCACATATATGCTCATGCGCCAGGTGCAGACCATGAACTACTATCGCGGCAATCTTGTCAGCGAGATACACCACGGTCTGATGATGCTTGGGACGGATGAGCTGCGGCGCTGGGTCTGCCTCGTCATGGTTCGCCAGACGAACATGACCCACTCCGACGAGCTGCCCCGCCGGGCCTACCTGAGGGGCAGGTTCACCGAGAAGCTCATGGAGAACTCCATGGAGGGCCTGGACTCGCGCCAGGGGTTCCTCATGGGGATGTTCAGCTTGATAGATACAATATTGGGAGCGCCCATGGAGCAGGTGCTGCGGGACATCGACATCGACCCGGAGATAAAAGCCGCTCTGCTTGGGCAGGGTGAGAACAAATACTCGAAATACCTGCAATACGTCATCCTCTACGAGATGGCCAACTACCGTCTCATTCTCCCGGATCTGCGCCTGAGGCTCCGGGAGGAGGAGGTGTACGAGCTGTATATGACGTGTATAGCGGACACCGACAGGGCGTTCTCACAGGCTGGAGGAAGCTATGAATGATGAAGAAGAACCGGGAACCGAATTACTGCCTGACGACCAGCGAACGGAACTGAATATACCGCCCGTCGACAGCCAGAACTGGGACCCAAACGTGCCCCCCACCGAGTACATCCCCGATGGCCAAAGCTGGGACCCAAACGCCCCACCGCCCGACGGTCAAGCCTGGGACCCAAACGCGCCGCCGCCCGATGGCCAGCAGTGGAACCCAAACGCCCCAACCCCTGACAGCCAGCAGTGGGACCCCAACGCCCCACCGCCTGACGGAGCGGTGCCCCCGGACGGCGCGGCGCCTGAGGAGGCGAAGGCGAAGGGGAAGCGCAAGCTAATAACGGTACTGCTTGTGGTGCTGATAGTGCTTGTGGCGGCGGCCGTCACCCTGCTTGTGCTGGTGCTCGTGACCTCCCCGAAGGGCGCATCCGCCCACAGCGACGACGACGGTACCGTCACGTCCGAAGACGGCGGCGACACGGAGGACGGCGAGGACGGCGGTTCCGACGGCGGGGACGGCGACGCGGACGCGGACGGCGGCTCCGACGCGGACGGTTCCGACGACGACGGCGGCGCGGACGCGGACACGGACGCGGACACGGGAAACGGGGCGGCGAACGGCGGCGGTCCGGATCTTTCGGGCAACTCGCCCATGACGTCCCAGGAGACGGCGGAGTACCTGATGAGCCTTACGCCGGAGGCGCTGGGGCTTGAGGGCGAGAGCATGGACGAGTACGAGGTGTACCCCGGCGAGAAGGTGACGCTGGTTGACGGCGTCATGTGTACGGAGCTGACCGTGTACAGCCGCGACAACAGCGCCGGCACCAACGCCATAGAGGGGCGATATTTTGTCAGCCGAGGCTACGACCGGAGCGTCTATAAAGTTGACGACGCCACCGGCGAGGTGGAGAAGATCTATCCCGCCGGGTGACTCCGGCTTTCGCGCGGCGAGGCAAGTCATAAAAATTTAAAAAACTATGGACATTTTCAGAATTTGTGTTATTATATAGTATATGACGGTGAGAACGGGACGATCGCGAACGGCAGGAAACTGTCCGGTGACGGCGGCACGGACACGGACACCGATCGAACAGAAAAAAAGGAGTAGCGGGATATGAAAAACATGAAAATCAGAGCCAGGATGATCTTATCTTACATGATCATCATCGTGTTCCTTCTGGCAATGGGAATAACATCGATTCTCCTGTTGGGCCAGGTGGGCGACAACTTGCAGAGTTTCTATGACAACCAGTTCCAGACAGTGGACAACGCCTGGAACGGGCGCAGAACTGTGTTCGCCGTCAGAGCCGAGGTGCTCATGGCCATCTGCGACGACGACCCCTCGGATATTCAGAGTAACATAACCAGCGCGAAGAGCGATTTCCAGACGATTAAGGACAGTATTGCCGCGGTAAAGACCACGTTCCAGGGGGACATGAGCCTTCTTACGGACTGCGAGTCTCTGCTGTCTCAGGCGGAGCCGATACTTACCGAGATATGCGACATAGCGTCCCTTGGCACCGACGAGGGCAACGACGAGGCGTACCAGATGCTGGTAGACAGCTATATGCCTCTCATGAACCAGGTGCGTGACAACCTGACCGAGGTGGGCGACATAGCCGACACCAACGCGTCGGCCAAGGTGGAGGAGGGTATGTCCCTCGCCAAGACCGCCGACGTCATCATCATCGCCGTCATAGTCGTCAGCGTCATCGTCTCCCTGCTGCTTGCGATGATGGTCAGCGAGAGCGTCCGCAAGCCCGTCATGGAGATGCGCAAGGTGTCCCAGGAGGTGGCGGCCGGCAACATGAACGCCGACATCACCTACACGTCCAAGGACGAGTTGGGCGACCTTGCTGAGAATATGCGCCACCTGACCAACAGCATCCGCACCATAATCGGCGACATGGGCTACCTTCTCAGCGCCATGGGCAGCGGCAACTTCGACGTGGCCTCCAAGGCGCGTGACGCCTATGTGGGCCAGTACAAGGAGCTGCTTGACTCCATCCACGATATGAACCTGTCCATGAGCGACACACTGGCGCAGATCGACGTGTCGGCGGATCAGGTGAACAGCGGCGGCGAACAGGTGTCCAGCGGCGCGCAGGCGCTTGCTCAGGGCGCCACGGAGCAGGCCTCCTCGGTGGAGGAGCTTGCCGCCACCATCAACGAGATCTCCCGCCAGGTGGAGACTACCGCGAGCCACGCCAAGACAGCCAAGGAGGAGAACCTCCAGTCCCACGAGGAGATCAAGAACTGCTCGGAGCACATGGACGAGCTCATGCGCGCGATGCAGGCGATCGACACCAAGTCCCAGGAGATAAGCAGAGTTATCAAGACCATAGAGGACATAGCGTTCCAGACCAACATACTGGCGCTGAACGCGGCGGTAGAGGCGGCCAGGGCCGGCAGCGCCGGCAAGGGCTTCGCCGTAGTTGCCGACGAGGTGCGCAATCTGGCCACCAAGAGCCAGGAGGCCTCCAAGAGCACCGCTTCCCTCATCGAGGAGACGGTCAAGGCCGTGAACGAGGGCACGAGGCTCTCGGCGGAGACGGAGGAGTCGCTGCGCAGTGTCGTGGACAGCGCCCAGCGCGTGCTTGACGCGGTGACGCTCATATCCGACGCCACGGAGGAGCAGTCCAGAGCCGTCGCTCAGGTCACTCAGGGCATCGACCAGATCTCCAGCGTGGTGCAGACCAACTCCGCCACAGCCGAGGAGTCGGCGGCGGCCAGCGAGGAGCTGTCCGGCCAGGCGAACCTGCTGAAGGAGCTTGTGGGCAGGTTCACGCTCCGTCGCGACGGCGGCAACACCAGAACCGGCTCCGCCAGCGTAAGACCCTCCGTTGAAGACTACGGCTCCAGCGGCTACGCCGGCAGCGACAAGTATTGATAATCACCCCTCCCCAAAGGCGGCTCTCCGGGGCCGCCCACGGGGACGAGCGAAAAGAGACGCCCGGCTCTCGCCGGGCGTCTCTTTATGTGTATATTCGCCTTGGTTGTAAGGGGTACTACAAAATCTTAAGCTACAGCGTCTCGCTGACGGAGGTGTGCTGGTTCAGGTAGGCGCTGTTCTCCTTCTGCTGTATCTGGGACTGGACGGTCTTGATCTCGTCCTTCAGCCTCTCCCATGCGTCGTTATCGCCGCGCTTCTGGGCGGCGTTGGCCTGGCGCTGCAGATTGTCCCTCTCCGTCTCCAGCTCCTCTATCTCATCCTCCGTGTCGTCGTCCGAGGAACCGGACGCGGAGGTGGTCACTTTAGTCTTGGCGGCGCTCTCCGTCTTGACGCCGGACTTGGGCGCGGCCTGTACCTTGCTGTTGTTGCCCGTCTGGGCCGTCTCCTGCACATCCGCCGCCGCTCCCGTGGCGGGTGTGGCAGCGCGTTTGGGCGCCTTATCCGCTTTCTGGGCGCTGTCGGCGGCGCCGCCGCTCCTGACGCCCGACGCCTCCGCCGCGCTGACGCTCTTGGCGTCAACCGTGGTCTCCACGGACGCGTTCAGCTTGCTGTCGCCGTCCGCGCTCCTTGTGGCCGCGCCTGTGGGCGACGGCTTGTCTGCGCCGTTCTTCTCCGCGCCGCCGACGAACTGGCTGTCGCCCTTGTCGTAGGTGTCCGTCCGGCCCCGCAGCCTGTCCAGCGCCGACTGCTGCTCCTGTCCCGCGCTCCTGGCGGTAATCTCCGTGTCCAGGGACTGGAGGCGCGTCTCCAGATTCTTCACGCTCTCCGTGTCCGGCTCCGCGGTGCCCTTGAGGGTGGTGAGCTGGTTCTGTACCGTGTCCCGCTCCGCCGTCAGCTCCTCAACGCTCCGCTCCTTCTTGTCCTTATCCTCCTGGGACTGGATCTTCGGCCCCACCGCCGCCGTCTTGGTAATGGCGTTCAGATCCGTGTTTGTGTAAAGGTTAATCGGATCAATCATGATCTCTCGTCTCCTCTCTAAATATTTTCGCCGATGGTGATATGGCGCGCGTCCCATCCGTGGACGTGTCGAGCGTGTCCAGCAGCTCCAGCAGCTCATCGGGTCTGTAGTCCTCCCGCGCCGCGTCCCTGTTGGCGTCCATGGCCTGCAGCAGCTCCGTGCGCAGTATGGACACGTCCCTCGGCGCGTCAATGGCCAGCCGCACGCGGCCGTCGCGGGTGTCCAGCACCGAGACGGTGATGTCCCCGCCTATGACAAACGACTCGCCCGGTCTTCTCCGAAGAATCAGCATCAGCCGCCCTCCTGTCCGTCCCCCGCGAACCGGGAGAGCGGGCAGCGCATGGTGTAGTCCCCCTCGGACAGTATAACCTGCATGGCCCGCCCCTCGTCGCCGTTGATGGCGATCGGGCACTTCATGTTCACCGTGCTTGAGGACACGGGCCGCTTCACCGCGCACAGGACGTAATAGTACAGCTCCTCGCTGCCGCCCACGTTCAGTTCCGCCAGCTCCTCCGGCTCCAGCAATGGCGTGTACCCCGGGTCCAGCCGGAAGGGGTCCATGGCGATAAACGCCAGACTCTCCGTCGCCGCGCTCTGTAAACAGTAGTGCGCGCTGTCGAAGGGTATGAGCAGGAACCGCGTCTCGCTCTCGAACCCGAACAGGCCGTGGGGGAACTGTATGACCTCCCGCTCCTCAAACTCCACCTCGCCAAAGAACTTTGTCCTTATTTTCAAAAAAGCACCACCTCTCTGCCGCCGTCCCATCTCCGCGCGCCCGTCACGCGTGACCGTTCACGCAGCCGCGCCGCGCAAGCACATAACCGCACACGCAGCCGTTAAACGCAGCCGCATACGCGACCGCAACCGTTACGCATAACCATTCACGCACTTGCGCACGCAGCCGCAGCCGCCCACGTAACCGCCCACGCAGCCGCGCGGACGCGCGGCGTCTCACGCGGTCACGTTCAGCGGCACGTAATCCGGGTCGGCGGAGGGCGGCACGTAGATAGGCCCGCCCACGTATTTGATAATCACGTCCGGCCTCTGCTTCACCGAGATCTCGATGTCGCCGGGGGTGAATTTGAACTCGCCGCTCTCCATCTTCCAGTCGAAGTTGAGCTTATCCATCTCGTAACGGATCTCCATGGAGCCGTCCTCCCAGTCGATCTCCGGGCCTGTGGAGGGCAGGAACTCCATGCCTGTCTGCCGGTCAATATTCTCGTCTGTCGCCTCTTTGGATATCTGGTCCACGGCGTCCACTTTTGCGCTCATAAAAAGCTCCCCGTGTCTCGCGTAGGCGGCGGTCGCCTGGTAAGCGGCCTGTCTGCCTGAGTCTGCCGATTGCTGAATGCTGCGGGCCGTGGTCGGCCGCAGCGAGTTGCTCGCCTCAAAGGTGTCCATCTGCAGCCTTATGGGGCGGCTCTTGATGTCGAGTCCACCGTTCTCGGTGCGGCTGATCTCCATCTCCGCCGTACCGCGCGTGTACTCAAGAGAAGCGCGGGTGGTCTTCACCTGCAGCTCAATAGGTATCGTCTGTATCTCTATAAGGGGATACGTCATAGAAAGCACTTCCTTTCTTGGCTTTCACTGCCTGTAATATAAATTCAAGTTACGGCAAAGCTTTCCGTTTTATCTGTTATCCTAAGCCGTCCTGTCAGGACAGGTAGTCCAGCAGCGACTCCGACAGCACGCTGTTGCCTATCTTCAGCGCGGCGTTGTAGCAGTACTGGGCGTACATCATGTCGGTGATGGCGTCCGCCGCGTCCACATCCTCCATATCCACTATCTGGTCGTTCAGCGTGTCCGACGTGGCCTCCAGCTGCGTCAGGTTCGTCTGCAGCGCCCTGGTGTTGGCGTCCAGCTCCACGTGCCGCTCCGACACCCGCGTGATGGCGTCACGCAGTTTCCCCGTCAGAGTCGTGGCGCGCTCTTCGTCGCCCTCCTCGGCCCACGCGCCGGAGTCCTCGTCCGAGTTGTAGGCTATCCGTCCAAGCTCGTTCATCACCGCCACCACGTTACGGGCGTCGCCGTCCTCGTCCACGCCGAAGCCAAGGAACGTCAGCCCCGACAGCGCCGTGTTGTAGCCGCTGGCCTCCACGAACTCCCCGTCCTGCTCCTTGTAGCCGAGTCCCACGTCC
>CAYQWH010000082.1:0-7443 GCA_964421265.1 uncultured Oscillospiraceae bacterium
CTGCCGGATGGACCGTAGAATATCATATTCGGTATCTGGCCGCTCTTTATGATCCGCCTTAGAAGTCCGTCCTCGCCCAATATGTGCCGCTGCCCGAACACGTCGTCAAGCCGCTGCGGGCGTATCTCGTCAGCCAGTGGCCGATACATAATGCCTCACCGCCGTTTCAAAAAAATTTACTTTATTATATAACAATCCGGAGCTATTATCAACAGAGAATTTGTCATGTGGGGAGATAAATAATGGACAGAAAAACATCAGACGCGATAGTCGCGGAGCTGGAACATCAGTACCCCCTCGCCCGGTGCACATTGAGCTATAACGAGGCCTATGAGCTGGTTGTGTCAGTGCGGCTGGCGGCGCAGTGCACGGACGAGCGGGTAAACAAGGTAACGCCGGCGCTGTTCGCCAGGTACCCCACGGCGGAGGCCATGGCCGGGGCGGACACGGCGGATGTGGAGGAGTACATACGCTCCTGCGGGTTCTACCACGGCAAGGCGCGGGACATAGTCGGCGCGGCGAGGATGATTACGGAGGACTTCGGCGGCAGAGTGCCGGACACCATGGAGGACCTGCTGAAGCTGCCGGGGGTGGGGCGCAAGAGCGCGAACCTGATATTGGGCGACGTGTACCACAAGCCGGGCTGCGTCGTGGTGGACACCCACTGCATCAGGATAACAAACCTTCTTGGATACGTCGAGACGAAGGATCCGGTGAAAATAGAGAGAGAGCTGCGGGACATCCTTCCGCCGGAGAAGTCAAACGACTTCTGCCACAGAATGGTGCTCCACGGCAGGGCGGTGTGCGTGGCGCGCAGGCCCCGGTGCGGCGAGTGCTGTGTCCGTGAGCTGTGCGCCCACGCCGCGCGTCGCGACCATTGAGAGGCGCTCCGCCGCGCGGAAAGCCAGGCGAAATAACTGATTTCCAGATACGTGACAAAAACGCTTGATTTTTGCTGAGAATCATGTATAATGTCAATAGTATCCGCGCTCTGACCGGAGAAACGCGGTGGGGTGAGCGCGCTATGGCTATCGCGCGGCCCCGGGGATCTGCGGGCGCCGCGCGCGCCGAGGCGTGCTCACTCTATGAACGATGCGAAAAGGGAATGAAAAAATATGAAAAAGGTTATAATTATCGGAAAACTCAACAGTGTCACAAGGCAGATAAACGAAGCGCTGTCGAATTTCTGCCGTGTACAGATATGCGCCGACAACCAGACGGTGGCGTCGGATATGCTCAGGCTCCTGGAGCCGGATCTGGTAGTCGTGTCGCTGGTGGGCATAACGGGTGAAAACGAGGGCATTTTTGGCATATTATCCAAAGAGGCCGCGAGAACGCCGGTCATTGTCCTTGGCACCGATGAGAACCGGCGGAGGCTGATGGCCGACGGGCTGATGGACACGAGACGGCTGCACTTCCTGCACCGCCCGCTGAAGCTTGACGAGATGATGGACACGGCGAAGAAGCTGCTGTCCGTGGAGGAGACGGGGAGGGAGCCGGAGAACCTGAAAAAGGTGCTCGTTATTGACGACAGCCCGCTGCTGCTGCGGACGATGCAGAGTATGCTGGAGTCCAAATACAGCGTGAGGCTCGCCGTGTCCGGCTCCCAGGCGCTGATGTCCATATCCAAATCGAAGCCGGACATCATCTTCCTGGACTACGATATGCCGGTCTGTGACGGCAGGATGGTGCTCCAGATGCTCCGCGCGGATGAGACGACGAGGGACATACCTGTGGTGTTCCTGACGGGCATATCGGATCCGGCGCACGTGAGGGAGGTGCTGTCCATGCACCCGCAGGGCTATCTTCTCAAGCCTCCCGCCGAGGACAAAATACTCGCGACGATCAGGAACCTGCTGGAAGAGAAGGACCGGCAGCCCGCCTCAAGCTGATCACCGGGCCGCCACGGAAGACAGGTCCCCGTGTACTGCCCCGCGCTCTCCGCGCGCGCCGAATATTCTAATTATTTAAGGCGCTGTTCCGAGGCTCCTGTCCTCGGAGCGGCGCCTTAGTTCTCAGCCTCAAACCGATCCCGGACAGGCTTGTTACTATTCCGCGATTAACTCCTCTGCTTGCGGCTAAATCGCCCCGCGCCGCGCGGCCGGAGCGCGCGTAAACGGGCAAACGGCAATGGCGCGTTGGAAATCCATCCAACGCGCCATTGCCATATGTCACATCCTCGTCGCGTTACGCCGGTTCCCGATGATGTATGTGCCTTATTCATATCACGTCCCCGGCGTGAAGGCGCGGGGAGCCGTGGACGACAGGGTTTTCCACTCAAACAGCCCGTCGGAGAAGGTCATATAGCTGTTGTCGGAGCCGTCCTTCGGTATCGCGACGGAGCCGGGGTTCATGAGCGTGAAATAACCGCAGTCGCGGCGCTGGGGGACATGGGTGTGGCCGCACAGCAGGATCTCGCCGGGGCGCAGCGGCGGCGGCGTGTCGCCGTTGAAATGGTGCCCGTGAGTGGCGTACACTGTCAGACCGCACAGGTACAGCACGCAGTAATCGGCCATTATGGGGAAGTCGAGAACCATCTGGTCCACCTCCGTGTCGCAGTTCCCGCGCACGCAGAGGACGCTGTCCTTAACGTCGTTCAGCCGCTTCGCCACGTCTTTCGGGGAGTAATCTCTGGGCAGGTCGTTGCGCGGGCCGTGGTAGAGTATGTCGCCTAAGAGCAGGAGCCTTGACGCGTTTTCCCGCCGGAACGCGTCAAGGAGCCTGCCGCACCAGTAGTCGGAGCCGTGTATGTCCGACGCTATCATAATCTTCATACCGTCGCCTTCCTTTTCTTCTCAAATACGATGAGATATGACAACGTAAGCAGTATGGCGAAGACCGTCGCCAGGGGAGTGGCGAAGCCTATCTGGAACAGGCTGACGCCCTCAACGCGGCTCATGAAGAACGACACGGGTATTCGCACCAGGAATGTGGACAGTATGCCCTGCAGCGCGACGAAAAGCGTCTTGCCGTTGCCGTTCAGATAACCCATCATGCTGAAGTTGATGCCGACAATGACGCAGTCCACGCTGTAGGAGCGCAGGTAATCCGCGGCGGCGGCGATCACGTCGCTGTCGTCGCTGAAGAAGGACGCGATGATGTCACCGTGGAAGAAAGAGAAAGCGAACATCACCACGCCCACCGCCACGGTCCACGCCATTCCGTAGAACATGGATTTCCTGGCCCTTGAGTACTGTCCCGCGCCGATATTCTGCGCGGAGAATGTGGATACCGCCGACATACACGCGCCGGGTATCAGGAACATGATCCCGCATATCTTCTCCGCCACGCCGACGCCCGCCGACGCCACAAGTCCGAAGCCGTTCAGTATGGCGAGTATGACCATGAAGGACACGCCGGTCAGCGCCTCCTGCGCGGCGATGGGCAGACCGTAGCGGGTTATGTACGATGTCTCCGTCTTATTCAGCCCCAGGTCGCTCCGGGTGAGGGGGAACCCGAGGCCCTGGTTGAACATCTTGACAAGGGCGCAGGCGACGCTGACCGCCTGGGCAAAGACGGTGGCCAGCGCGGCTCCGGCCGTGCCCAGACCGAACACGCCTATCAGCAGCAGGTCCCCGGCGATGTTCGTTACACAGGCTATGGCCATGAGGACGAGAGGCGTCCTGGAGTCGCCGATTCCCCGGAAGATGCCGCTGACCGCGTTGAACAGGACTATGAATATGATGCCCGCGCCGCAGATGCGTATATACTGAGTCGTCCCGCTGAGCGCGTCCTCCGGGGCGTTCATAATCGTCGCGATGGGCCGCGCCGCCATGAACACGGCGCCTGTCAGGAGAACGCCCGTCAGGAGGAAGAGTATGAGCGCGCTGCCGACAGTTCTTGCCGCCCTCGCCAGGTCGTGCTGCCCGATAAGGTGGCCTATCCGCACCGTGCAGCCCATGGTCAGGCCGGTGATTATACCCGTTATCGTCTGCATGGTCATGCTGCCGGTGGACACCGCAGACACGTCGGCGGTGCTGGCGAAACGCCCCACCACAATGAGATCCACGGTGCCGTACAGCGTCTGCAACAAATTCGCGCCAAACACCGGCACCATGAACAGCAGCAGCTTCTTCCAGACGGATCCCGTAAGCATACTCTTATCCATTCTCTGTCTCCTCTCCCGGCTCCTCGCCGTCAGGCTCTGTCTCCCCGGACGTCTCGCTGTCCGGGTCTTCCTCTCCGTCGGGGTCCTCCGCGTCGCCCGGGCTCTCCGGTGTGTCCGCGCCGGTCGGGTCGCCCGAAATCCCCGGATTGTCAGGCTCGTCCCCCGCGCCGCCGCTGCCGTCCGCGTTGCCGTCGGGGGTATCGGTATTTCCGTCGCCGGGATCCTCCGGGCCTGAAGGCTCGTCAACAGCGGACGGCTCATTCGGCGAAGAAGGCTCCTCCCCGCTGCCGTGGCCGCTGTTCCCGGCGGTACCCGTCGCGCCGGTACCGTCCTGCTCCCCGTCAGTCTCCCCATCCGGCTCGCTGCCGAACTCCAGCGGACAGTCAGGGGCGCTCTGGGAGTCCCACCAGTAATCCTTCTCCATCTGCCTGTCGCTGAAAAACAGAGTCTCCGCGCCCTCGTCGGCGGGCTCCCCGTCGGTGCCATCCGTCACGTCGCCGTCCGGCTCCCCGCTCTCGCCGTCCGTATCTCCCTCAGGCTCGTCCTCCGGCGCCTCCAGCCTGTACGTGGACACGTCCATGTGGTAGTTGCAGCCGTCGATTGTGACGATGTTCCAGGAGTGGCTCACGTTGTTCATTCTGCCCTGGACGACGAAGCACGGTATGTCCAAGCTGTCGCACAGCAGCTTGACAGCCATGGCGAAGCCCTCGCCTACGGCTCTGTGCAGCACGAGCGCTCCGTAGGCGTTCAGTGCGTTGTACCAGCGGCTGTACGCCTCCGTCGCCTCCATCTCCCGGTCGTAGTACACAAGCTCCGACAGCGTGTCGGCGATGTACCGCAGCTTTTCCTCGTCCGTCCCGCCGTCAATGCCGTCGATAATCCCGTCAGCCGCCTCAATAAGATCCTGCCGTCTCTGCTCCAGCGTCGCGGCGGAGTAGGGCGACGACATGGTTATCTCCAGCACGCAGGACGCGCCGTCCTCCGGGTAGCGGTTCACCGTGCAGTCGGGGTAATAGATTATCTCGCCGGGGTATTCATAATAGAGCGTATTCAGCGCGTCGCTGACGTCGTCGCCGTCCAGAGCGCCGGTGGTGCCGTCGCACAGCAGTGCCAGTCGGGTCGTGCCGGATCTTATCGCCTGCAGCAGTATATCCCGCAGCTCGTCAAAGTCGCTGACCGCGTCCATCGCCGTCAGGTCCCGCACCGAGCGCTTGTAAACCACCGTCACGTCCGCCTCGAAAAACGACACTATCCTGTTCAGACTGAAGTCGATATAATAGACCGCGTAGGCGCCTATGGGCGTCTCGCTGGAGACGGCCATGGACACCGCGTCCAGGTCGCTCTCCATATCGCCCGTATAGGACTCAAAGCGTATGACGCCCTGCTCAAGACCGCGCTCCACAAGGGAGTTTATGGCGTCATAAAGCTCGTTTATATCGGAGACTGTGGCCGTCTCCGCGTCCCGGTCGTCCCAGGAGACGTTCACCGTGTGGGCGGTTGACGTGGCGTATTCGCCCTCAATTACGCCGGCGCACCCGGACAGAGTGAGAGAGATCGCCAGAACCGTGGCGGTTACCGCTTTCGTTTTCATGGACATCACTCCAATATGCTTATCTGGTCGTTCAAGTCCGCGTCCTTCAGAACCGCTCCGGCGGCGGGTATGGATCTGACGCTGTAGCGTGACCTGTTTTTGATGTTCGTGTCCTCCAGCCTGCGCGCGTCAGTCACCGTCATGTTCTTCTTGAGGGACAGGACGGCGACACCCTGAGACGTCTTGGTTGTCTTGGGCGCCAGAAGCGCGGTGGAGAGCACAAGGGCGCGCCCGTCGGAGGAGTACACGGCCACCTCCGTCTCCTCCGTTACGGGGATTATGGCAATCAGCGGGTATTTGTCGCAGTAGGCGGAGGTCAGCTTTCGCCGGTTCGTCTTTGTCTCATACGCCGACAGGGACACCCTTGAGGCCTTGCCGTTGGCGTAGAAGAATATGACGCTGCCGGAGTAGTCAGCCGGATCCATGACGAAGATGGCGTTCTCGCCCTCGTCCATCTTCAGTTCGCCGGGCAGGAAGGATCCGAGAGCGGACGCCCTGGTGTCGGGGAACTCGCCAAGCTTCGTCTTGTAGCACTGGCACCTGTCCGTAAACACCAGAAGCTGGGCGTTGGACATCGTCTCGAAGCTTGTGAGGAGGGAATCGCCCTCCTTATATTTCTGTTCACCGGACATCCTGAGGGACTGGGGCGTTATTTTTTTCAGGTACCCGCCCTTTGAGAAGAACACCGTGACAGTATATCCCTCCTCCGCAGGCTCCTCGTCGGGAATGTCCTCAGGCAGGTCGTAGACTATGGAGGTTTTCCTCGGCTCCCCATACTTTTTTATGACGTTCTGAAGCTCCGACTTTATGATCGCCTTTACCCGGCTCTTCCTGTTCAGTATGTCCTCAAGGTCAGCTATGTCGCTCTTGAGCTTCTCGATATCCGCGAGCCGTCTCATGATGTACTCCCGGTTTATGTTCCGCAGCTTTATCTCCGCCACGTATTCCGCCTGGATCTCGTCTATTCCGAAGCCTATCATCAGGTTGGGCACCACGTCCGACTCGCGCTCTGTCTCGCGTATTATCTTTATGGCCTTGTCGATATCTAAGAGGATGCTGCTCAGGCCCTGCAGGAGGTGCAGGCGGTCCTTCTTCTGTCCCTGTTCGCAGTAGACCCTGCGGCGTATCGACTCCATCCGCCACGCCGTCCACTCGGACAGTATCTCCCTTATGCCCATGACCTTGGGCATACCGGCCACAAGTATATTGAAGTTACAGGGGAACGCGTCCTGGAGCGGGGTGGCCTTAAAGAGCTTCGCCATGAGCTTATCCGGATCCGTGCCCCGCTTCAGGTCAATCGTCAGCTTCAGTCCGGACAGATCCGTCTCGTCACGCATATCCGAGATCTCCCGTATCTTGCCGCCCTTCACAAGCTCCGCCACCTTGTCCATAATCGCCTCCGCCGTGGTGGTGTAGGGAATCTCGTATATCTCTATGAGGTTCTCCGACCTGACGTACCGCCACTTCGCCCTAAGGCGTATACTGCCGCGCCCCGTCTCAAACACCTCGCGCATGACGTCCGGGTCGTACAGCACCTCGCCGCCGGTGGAGAAGTCGGGAGCCAGGAGCGTGGCGGCTATGTCGCAGTTGGGATCCGCCAGATACGCTATCTCCGTGCGGCACACCTCCTCCAGGTTGAAGGAACAGACGTTGGACGCCATGCCCACGGCAATGCCCATGTTGGCGGAGACCAGCACATTGGGAAAGGTGGTGGGCAGCAGGGACGGCTCCTTCATGGTGCTGT
>CAYQWH010000083.1:0-7296 GCA_964421265.1 uncultured Oscillospiraceae bacterium
AGCCACGGCCCGTTGTCCTCCATCTGCCCGCCGTACCAGCCGAAGTAGTGGTTGTAACTCTCCACGTCCGTGATCTTGTGGATCGGACTCTCGACAGGCGTCATGGACACGTGGGCGATAGTGGTGAGCCTTGTGGGGTCAAGCTCTTTGGCGATCTTGTTAAGCTCCACATGGTTATCCACAAGCTGCTGGCTGATACCGCCGATAAGTATCTCGTTGGAGATGCCCCAGAAGCAGATGCAGGGGTGGTTGTAGTTCTGGATAATCAGCTCCTTGAGCTGACTGATGCAGTTCTGGTGCGCGTCGGGATCGGTCTTGAAGACGGAGATGAAAGGAATCTCGGCCCAGACGATGAATCCCATCTCGTCGCAGGCGTCGTAGAAGTCCTGAGAATGCTGATAATGCGCGAGACGGATGGTGTTCGCGCCAAGCTCCTTGATGAGCCTCGCGTCCTCATAGTGCTCCTCACGGGTCAGGGCGTTGCCCTCATAGAGCCTGTCCTGATGGCGGCTGACGCCCCTGAGCGGAGTCTGCACGCCGTTGATGATGAAGCCCTTCTGCGGGTCGCAGGAGTACTCACGCACACCGACTCTTGCGGAGATCTCGTCGTATGTCTCGTTCCGTCTCTGGAGCGAGGCGGTGACTGTGTAGAGATAAGGATCATCAATCTGCCAAAGCTTCGCGCCGGGGACATGGAGCGTAATGCCCGTGTCGTTGGCGGGACGGCAGCCGAACGCGACCTCGCATCCGTCCTTATCCTTAATGGAATACTGAACCGTGAAGTTCTCGTCATCGTTCACGACGTAGGACTTGATCTCGAACGCCGCGCCGTTGCCGCACTCGCAGGGCTTCGGCGTGACAGTCAGACCGGGACCGCCGTAATAGTCCAGGTCAAAGTGGGTGTTGGGTACGCTGATGATGTTGACTCCCCTGTAGAGTCCGCCGTAGAACGTAAAGTCCGCCGACTCGGGGTACACGCTGCTCTTAACCTCGTTGGAGACGGCGATAACAAGCAGGTTCTTGCCGCACTCCTTGCAGAGATCAGTGACGTCGGCGCGGAATATGGAATACCCGCCCTCGTGGTACTTGACCTCTTTGCCGTTCACGTAAATAGTGGCCTGCTGACCAGCCGCGAGAACTTCCACGTAGACCCGCCCGCCAGCCAGGGGCTGCTTCGGCGTGTCAAACTCTCTGGCGTACCAGCACTTGCCGCGGAAGTACGCGCCATTGCCGTCACATCCGTCAACGGCGTTCCAGCTGTGGGGCAGCGAGACAGTTTCCCACGTCGGCAGGGCCTCAGGAAGCCCCGCGTCCTCTTTCGTAAACTGCCAGTTGCTGTTAATGTTGATTATTTTTCTCAATTTAACACCTCCAAAAATGTAAAACCGTCGAAGAACACGCAGTTCTTAACAAATTTGCCAGCGGTTGGCGGCCGCCATTGCCCCGTTTTTTGCTATATTAACTATTTTACACCAGAATTGACAAAAGTGTTAGAAATATTTTGTCCTTTTTTGTGCTAAATTTTACTCACACATTTTTAGAATGTGTGTTATAATTTATTCATCTTTTGGTCGGCTATCTGTTTTTCAGGCGTCGCGTACGCCCCCTTACGCGCCGCGGCAAGACTCTGGCTCTCCAGTTGACCCCCCGTTTTTCGCACAGCCTCGGCAAGGCACCGTTTTCTTTTGGCAGAGAAGGCGGTGATATAATGAAAGGAGAGAGATCATGGCTAAAAAGCCTCTTGAAGATCCCAAAACCGGTATGCACCGGGCACATTTGTGGGAGATTGGCTTCTACGCTCTCAACAACACTTCCACTAACCTCTACATGCTTATGATGGCGTCGATTTCCTATTACCTCGCGGGAATCGTCGGTGTCAGCACCGTCATCGCCGGTTCTATCGTCACCATCATGAGGATCTGGGACGGCGTCACCGACCCGTTCGTGGGAATGCTGGTCGATAACACCAACACTAAATTCGGTAAGAACCGTCCGTTTATCGTCATAGGCCAGGTTATACTGTTCTCAATGTCTTTCCTGCTCTTCCGGATTGAGCCGACATTGAGCACGGGCGCCCGTTTCCCGGTATACATCATAATCATGCTGGTCTATTATCTGGGCTACACTTTCCAGTGCGTCGTCACGAAGTCGGCGCAGAGCTGTCTTACCAACGACCCGGAGCAGAGACCTGTGTTCTCAATGTTTGACGCCTGCTACAACATTCTCGCTATGAGCCTCTGGTATCCTGTATACCTGAGCGGTACATTGATGCCCAACTACACGCTGAGCATGGACGTGCCGGAACAGGCTGAGAAGATCGCGGATATAATCGCGAAGAACCCAGGCTGCGCGGCGGCTCTGGAACAGAGCGGCGGGACCACGCTGACAGGCTTCTACAATCCTGAGATGTGGCAGCACTTCCAGCTCGTCATAGGCGGTATCGCGGCTGTGTTCGCCTGCCTCGCTATTATTGGTCTGTGGCGCAAGGATAACATCAAGTACTTCGGCCTTGGCACTGCCGAGCGCATTCACTTCAAGGACTACGCGGACGTTCTGGCGCACAACCGCGGCATCCAGATGCTGGTTGTGGCCGCAGCCTCCGACAAGCTGGCGACTCAGGCGAAGAGCTATTCCTGCATAGCCGCGTGTCTGTTCGGTGTTATCTTCGGCAACTACGCTTTGTCAGGTTCAAGTTCAGCAATTACATCAATTCCAGTTGTTCTGCTTACGCTGCTGCTGATGAATAAGGTAGCTTGTAAGATGGGACAGAAGACCGCCGTTATCGTCGGTACCTATGGCTCCCTCGCGGCTTCAGTGGGCCTCGCGATTATCATAATTGTCGGCGCCAATAAGGGCACATTCCTTCTCCCGACGTTCAGCCTTACGACTCTGAGCACATGGGGCAACCTCTTCAAGGGTTCCAGCTGGAGTCTGCTCGGTGTCTTGTGGGTTATAGTGCTTATCGTTCAGCTCACCTTCTCCAACGTCTCCGGTAATATAGTCATACCGATGACGGCGGACTGCGCGGACTATGAGGTTTATCGTACCGGTCGTTACGTGCCGGGCCTTATGGGAACGCTCTTCAGCTTTGTTGATAAGCTCATCTCATCCCTTGGTACTACTATTTCCTCGCTCATATTCGCGGCTATCGGGTTCAAAGAGGTGCTTCCTGACCAGAACACGCCGTTCAGCGACAAGATACTGATCGCTACATTGATCTGCTACCTTGGAGTTCCGGTAATTGGCTGGCTGTGCAACCTTGTTGCCATGAAGTTCTATCCGCTTTCGAAGGAAAAGATGGCGGAGATCTCCGACGAAGTTGCTCGTATTAAGAGAGAAGCCGAGACTAAGGCGAAAGCCTGATTCAAGCAAAACATTATAGTAAACGGCAAGTTTCTTGCCGTTTACTATAAATCCCCTCGGGAATATCACCGGGGGGATTGCGATTTTTCCAGGGAGAACTATCATGAAAAATAAAAATAAAGACAAGAAAAAAACAAAAAAGGAACAGACCACATATACGGTAGAACTCAATAAGCAGCGCAGTGAGGATGATAAAAAGGACTCGGTCGTCAAGCTGATGGAGCTGGACTATGAACACCAGGCGGCAAGCGAGGCGGCGGGTCAGGAAGCGGAAGTTTACGGTGTCTGGGGAACAATATATAAAATCTCAAAATTTTTCGGCAAAAAGAAGAAACACTCCGTAATTAAGAAAAAGACTTACCTGTGGCTGATGCTGTTTACCGGATGGATGGGCGGGCACAGATGGTACCAGAAGCGGTATGTTCTCGCGGCCATATACACGGCGCTCTTCTGGACAGGCATTCCGCTTATTTTGTGCGTGACGGACGCTATGGAGGTAATACCGGTTAAAGCTGATGAGAATGGCATGATTACTCTCTGAGCGTTTATTTCTTTCTCTTTTTGTTGTTTTTTTTCTTAGGCGCCTGTTTTCTGCGTATATTGGGGTTTGCGGCGGCGCTGTTATTGCCTTCTCTCCTCTGGCGCCTCCTCGTGGCCAGCCAGCGGGCGAAGTAAGTCAGGAACAGCGACACGACCGTAATGATAATAAATGTTTTAACTGAGAAGTCGTGGTTCGGATTAAACAGGAACTCATATATCTTTTCCCACATAGGTCAGCCCTCCAGCAAATACTGTGAATGATATTTAAGGGACCTCTGAATAATCGTCCGCGGCTGACGGCGGGTATTTTCCGCCGGAAACGCGCCGCTCAAGCTTGGAATACACAAAGTATTCGAGGCGCCTTTTTCCGGCGCGGCATCCTTGCCGTCAGCTATTGCCGATTTATCCGGAGTTTCCATCATTATAACACATTACCATCTCCCCGTCAACGTGGAATTTTACAAACGGCAAATTGTGCCATTTCACTACAGGTGCGGAAAATCAGATAAACTCAGAAAGGATGAATGATTTTATGAGGAAGACGAAGATAGTGTGTACTATAGGGCCAGCGTGTGATAATGAGGAGACGCTGAGTGAGATGTGTCTTGCCGGGATGAACGTGGCGAGGCTCAATTTCTCCCATGGCACTCACCCGGAGCACCAGGTCAGGTTCGACATGATCCGCAAAGTGCGGGAAAAGCTTAATCTGCCCATCGCGACCATGCTGGACACGAAGGGGCCGGAATACCGTATACGCACATTTGAGAACGGCAAGATAACGCTGCGTAAAGGCGACAGCTTTACGTTTACGACTGAGCAGGTTGTGGGCGACGAGACGCGTGTTTCCGTTAGTTATGGCAATATGGCGCATGAGTTGGAGGTTGGGGACATTATCCTTCTCAACAACGGACTGATGAGTTTCCGCGTTGAGGAGCTGACAGATACGGAGGCCCGGTGCACGGTGCTTGTGGGCGGCGAGACGAGTAATAATAAGTCCATGAGCTTCCCCGGTAAGGTCATGCGCCAGGTGTACCTGAGTGAGCAGGACAAGTCGGATCTGCTCTTCGGAATTGAGAACGATGTGGATTACATCGCCTGTTCGTTTGTGTCGCGCAAGCAGGACATAGTGGACGTGCGTGATTTTATCAGCCAGCACACGGACAAGACGATTGGCATTATAGCGAAGATTGAGAACCAGGCCGGGATTGACAACATCGAGGAGATCTGCGAGGTAGTGGACGGCGTGATGGTGGCGAGGGGCGATCTGGGCGTGGAGGTTCCGTTTGAGCAGCTCCCCGCGATACAGAAGTCCCTGATAAACACCTGCCGCCGCCTCGGTAAACGCAGCATAACGGCGACCGAGATGCTTGAGTCGATGATAACCAACGCCCGTCCCACGCGCGCCGAGATAAGCGACGTGGCGAACGCCGTATATGACGGCACCAGCGCCGTGATGCTCTCCGGCGAGACTGCCGCCGGGAAATATCCCGTTGAGACTGTGGCGACGATGGCGAAGATCGTAAAGACCACTGAGGAGACGATAAACTATGACCGCAGGTTCTGGAGCACGGAATTTCCGATGCGCAACACCGTGGACGCCATCTCTCACGCGACCTGCGCGATGGCGCTGAACGTCAAGGCGAAGGCGATCGTCGCCTGTTCCATCTCCGGCATGACTGTCCGGATGGTGTCGCGTTTCCGTCCGTCTGTTGATATTTTAGGCCTGACCACCAACGAGCGCACATGGCGGATGCTGGCATTGAGTTGGGGCGTCCAGCCGGAACTGTGCGAGGAGGTGCCGTCGATAGACGTGCTGTTCTACACGGCGAAGAACGCGGTTAAGAAGTGCTTTAAGCTACAGCCCGGCGACAGGGCGGTTATTACGGGAGGCATTACAAACGGCCGGTCAGGGAACACCGATATTATCAAGGTTGAGACGATATAATACGAGTTGCGCGTCGGCGGACGGATCTTAACGCGGTTCCCTGCCGCGCGGGGGTTCACGGCGGATAGAATAACATGAGCGTGGAATCTGATCGGGTTCCACGCTCATGTTTTATTCTCCCGATAGGGCTATTTTTATCTGGGGGATAGCGTCACGCCTCCGCGCTCTTCTGCGCTTCGCGCATGGGACGGATCGCTTTGTTGTATACGTAGCGGAGGAAGAAGGACGACACGACCAGCGAGACGACCTCAGCGCCGGGGAACGCGTACCACACGAAGTTCAGTCCGCCGATGCGCGCCAGGACGAAGGCGAGCGGGAGCAGCACCACCAGCTGACGCAGCACCGATACGTACATACTCAGCATACCGTAACCCAGCGCCTGGAAAAGACTTGAACAGATTACGCAGTAACCGGCAAAGAGGAAGGAGATGCTGATTGTCCGCAGCGCCGGGATACCGATCTCCAGCATATGTTCCGACGCGTCGAAAATACTGAGCAGCTTGTCGGGTATCGCCATAAAGATCACAAGACCGATCAGCATTAACCCCACCGCGTAAATGATGCTGAGTTTCACCGCGCTCATGATGCGGTCGGGTTTCCTCGCGCCGTAGTTGTATGAGACTATAGGCACCATGCCGTTGTTGAGCCCGAAGACGGGCATGAAGATGAAACTCTGGAGTTTAAAGTACACGCCGAATACGGCGGTCGCGGTGGAGCTGAACGCGATAAGTATTTTGTTCATTCCGAAAGTCATGACGCTGCCGATTGACGACATGATTATGGACGGAACGCCGACTTTATAGATCTCCTTGATTATGTGCCCGTCCGGTTGAAGCTTTACTCCGACGTGAATTTCCGTGTTCTTTTTCACATTAAAGATTACGGCGAGGATAGCCGCGATGACCTGTCCGATAACCGTGGCAATAGCGGCGCCGGATACGCCCAGCTTCGGGAACCCGAAGTAACCGAAGATCAGGATCGGATCCAATATGATGTTGATGATTGCCCCGACGCCTTGGGTAATCATGGTGTAAAAGGTCTTGCCGGTGGATTGGAGGAGTTTTTCCAGCGTCATCTGCATGAAAAGCCCGAAGGACGCCGCAAGACAGATGGTGAGATAATCAACACCGTACTCAAGGATCTCGGCGTCCTTTGTCTGCGCTTGCATGAAGAGCCTGCTTCCGGCAAGCCCCAGCACGGCGAACAGCGCGTAGCTGCATATGGCGAGGAAAACCGCGTTGTTCGCGACCTTATTCGCCTTGGACGTGTTCTTCTCCCCGAGGCTCCTGGACAGCAGCGCGTTTACGCCTACGCCTGTGCCGGACGCCACCGCTATCATCAGACTTTGCGCCGGAAACGCCAATGAAACCGCCGTCAGCGCGTTCTCGCTGACACGCGCCACGAAAATGCTGTCCACGATGTTGTACAGCGCCTGCACCAGCATGGAC
>CAYQWH010000084.1:0-7261 GCA_964421265.1 uncultured Oscillospiraceae bacterium
GGTATCGTACTTCAACAGATGCGCCAACATCTTGGAGCTGGTCAGATCATTGATGGCCACGATCTCGTAACCCTCAGCGCCGAACATCTGACGGAAAGCCAGACGACCAATACGCCCGAAACCATTGATTGCAACTTTGACAGCCATAACTTTTTCCTCCTGAATACTATATTTTAAAAAAAGGCACGGTGCTCACCCTTTTCTATCATTATAACCTGTCCCGACAAAAAAATAAAGTACTTTTTCAGAAAAAACTCCAAATTTTTTTAGAAAAGTTCCCTGTCGGTATCGTAGGCCCAAGATTGCCACTTTACGTAAGCCTGCCTGAAAGCTCCTACCGCAGCCGTCCGGGTTCTCTCTCACAATCAGCGTAAAAAAGTGAAAAAAGTCTTGAATTTTGCCTGTGAGTAGTTCTATAATGTTTAAGGT
Source organism: uncultured Oscillospiraceae bacterium (assembly GCA_964421265.1). GTDB lineage: Bacteria > Bacillota > Clostridia > Oscillospirales > Oscillospiraceae > RUG626. Next base: position 430 of record CAYQWH010000084.1, read on the forward strand.
CTGTATTTAACCACATTGTCAGCAATATCTAAATACATAATGTGCAGAGGCGAACTTCATGGAAAAGAAGAACATCAGAAAGAAACTTATCTATTTTCTCATTCTCAATTCAGGGCTCATTTTCACAGCGGCGGGCATAAGTCTGTTCAAAACGCCAAACCATTTTGCTTTAGGCGGGACAAGCGGTCTTGCTATAATCTTAGCCGAAATCGCTCCGAATCTCGATGTCGGTGGCGCGATGTATATCATAAATGGCGCGCTGCTGGTGCTGGGGTTTATTTTCCTTGGACGAAACTTTGCCGGATCCACAATTTACGCTTCCCTCGCGCTTTCAACTTTTGTGACGCTTTTTGAAAAGATTGTGCCGCTGGACGCGCCGCTTACCAATGACACTCTCCTGGAACTTATCTGGGCGGTTATCCTGCCGGCGGTAGGCTCCGCGCTTGTATTCAATATCGGCGCGTCTACTGGCGGAACGGATATTATTGCGCTCATACTGACGAAACACACGTCACTGGAAATCGGAAAAGCTCTCTTAGTTTCTGACTTTGCCATTACTGCGGCAACATTCTGGATTTTTGACATAAGGACTGGGTTGTATTGCGTGCTTGGGCTGCTTGCCAAAACATTCCTGGTGGATATCGTGATTGATGGTATAAACTCTCGTAAGGATGTGACAGTCATTTCCCAGGAATCGGCTAAAATTGAGGACTTCATACTCCATAAGCTCGGACGCGGGGCAACTGTCACTCAAGCCATCGGCGCGTTTTCACAGCAGGAAGAGACGGTCGTTGAAACAGTTCTGACGCGCAAGCAGGCGGTCATTCTCCGTAATTATATAAGACGTGTCGATAAAAACGCTTTTATTACAATCGTCAATTCCTCCGAGATAATAGGCAAAGGCTTCAGAGAAATATAGAGAACAAGCTATACAGTCAACGGCATAATAATCAGCGCAAAATTCATTGGCGTGGAATTATGTTATGCTGAATGAAAAGCAGGTTCATGTGGCGCGGGCAAATGGAGCGTACACATTGCGCTGCCGTATACCTGAAATATGATATAAACGACAATATCCGGTTGCTTTAATGTCTCAGATCTGTCTTGACAAACGGCACCGCGTTCCCGAATAACGCGTCCAAAGCGAAAGAGGTGTATTGATGAATAAACGTTTTTACATTGGAATTGACCTGGGTACTTCGTCAGCGAAGCTGCTTCTTGTAGATGAAACGGGAGTGATCTACGGTTCTGTCTCAAAGGAGTACCCTATCGAATACCCGCATCCCGGATGGAGCCAGCAGAACCCGGAGGATTGGTGGCGCGCGGTATCATACGGCATCCCGGAGCTTTTGCGCGGCATTGATCCATCTGCCGTCGTGGGAATCGGCTGTGGAGGGCAAATGCACGGGCTTGTAGTTCTGGATAAAAATGACGATGTCATACGTCCCGCCATTCTCTGGAACGACGGGCGAACAGCCAGACAGGTGGAGTACCTTAACGGTCAGGTTGGTAAGGACAAGCTCAACTCGTACACCGCGAACATCGCCTTTGCGGGTTTCACCGCGCCAAAGCTTCTCTGGATGCGTGAGAATGAACCGGAAAGCTTTGACAGAATCGCCAGAATTATGTTGCCTAAGGACTATATTAACTATAAACTCACCGGCATCCACTGCACGGACTATTCAGACGCCTCCGGTATGCTTTTGCTGGACGTTGAACACAAACGGTGGAGCAAGGAGATGCTGGATCTGTGCGGCGTTTCTGAGTGGCAGATGCCAAGACTGTTTGAGAGCTACAGTAAAGTTGGGACGCTCAGACCGGAAGCAGCCGCGCTGCTGGGGCTTTCCAAAGACGTAATTGTCTGCGCGGGAGCAGGGGACAACGCGGCAGCCGCTGTCGGAACCGGGACTGTGGGCGAGGGCGGCTGTAATATAAGCTTGGGTACTTCGGGGACGGTCTTTATCTCATCTGAACACTTCAAGGCGGATCATAGCAACGCCCTGCATACCTTTGCCCACGCTGACGGCGGTTACCATCTAATGGGTTGTATGCTCTCTGCCGCCAGCTGCAATAAATGGCTGATGGAAGATATCTTCCACACATCTGACTATACAATAGAACAGGCCGGTATTACTGAAGACAGATTGGGACGAAACCACGTCTTTTTTCTCCCTTATCTTATGGGTGAACGCAGCCCAATCAACGATACCAATGCCCGCGGTACTTTCACGGGCTTGACAATAAATACTACGCGGACGGATATAGTACAGGCAGTGCTGGAAGGCGTAGCTTTTGCCATTCGTGATAGTATAGAGGTGGCGAGGGCACAGGGAATCGAAATCGCCTCCAGTAAAATCTGCGGCGGCGGAGCGAAAAGCGCTGTCTGGCAGAAAATACTTGCCAACGTGTTAAACATAAATCTGCAAAGCGTGACGACCGAGCAAGGGCCCGGGTTTGGCGGCGCGATATTGGCAATGGTGGCGGCAGAGGCATATCCTGATGTGCAGACAGCCTGCGACAAGCTTGTCAGCGTTTCCGGTATTGTCAGACCGTCACGGGAACTTGCAGAGCTATATGAGGCGCGATATCAAAGGTTCAGAGGCATTTATCCGGCGTTGAAGGACTGGTTCAGCGATGAATGTCTGTGATCATCTATCTGATTTTTGACGTGCAGTCCATGTCTTATGGTCAGGCGTGCGTGGACTACGGCGCGGACAGCATTTAAACGCTTGCTGGTAATTTGGTAACAGGATATTATCTTAATAAAAGGAGGAGTAACATTATGCAAAACATTCCAGAAGTCCGGCTCGGCATCATCGCCGTCTCCCGCGATTGTTTTCCCATCACGTTGTCTGTTCAGCGGCGCAGAGCCATTGTAGCGGCGTACAGTGGAGAGATTTACGAGTGTCCAGTCACGGTGGAGAACGAGAAAGACGCCCTCGCATCTCTTGAGGACGTAAAGAGAGCAAACTGCAACGCTCTTGTGGTGTTTTTAGGCAACTTCGGTCCTGAAACGCCGGAAACTCTGATAGCGCAGAAGTTTGACGGGCCCGTAATGTACATAGCCGCCGCCGAGGGTGATGGCGATATGATCAACGGTCGCGGCGACGCCTACTGCGGTATGCTCAACTGCTCGTATAATCTGGGTATGCGCCATATTCCCGCGTACATCCCCGAATATCCCGTGGGTACAGCGGATGAGTGCGCGCAGATGATAAAAGAATTTATACCAATCGCCCGCGCCGTAATCGGCGTTAAAAGCCTTAAAATTATCACTTTCGGCCCTCGCCCCCAGGACTTTTTTGCCTGCAACGCGCCGATAAAGGGGCTCTACGAGTTGGGCGTGGAAATTGAGGAAAACTCGGAGCTTGACCTGCTCGTCAGCTACAAAGCCCACGCTATGGATGAGCGTATTCCGTCGGTCTGCGAGGATATGAAAAAAGAATTGGGCGAGGGCAGGTATTACGAAGATCTGCTGCAACGTATGGCGCAGTTTGAGCTGACGCTCCTTGACTGGGCGGAACAGCACAGGGGAGCGCGGAACTGTATCGCGTTCGCGGACAAGTGCTGGCCAGCGTTCCCATCAGAGTTTGGCTTTGAGCCATGTTATGTTAATAGCCGTCTCGCGAGCCGCGGTATACCGGTAGCGTGTGAAGTTGACGTCTACGGCGCGCTGACCGAGTACATCGCAGCCTGTGTGACGGGCGACGCTGTGACGCTGCTGGACATCAACAACAGCGTTCCCAAATATATTTTTGATGAGAATATCGGCGGTAAATTCAATTACAGACCTTCCGACACATTCATGGGCTTTCACTGCGGGAACACTCCCGTATGCAAGATGTGCGACGATCGGGCGGTAAAATATCAGCTCATCCAGCACCGGCTCCTGGAGCCGCAGGACAGTGAGCCGAACTTCACTCGCGGCACATTGGAGGGCGATATTGCCCCTTCGGACATCACGCTGTGCCGGCTCCAATGCGACAGCGAGGGGGAACTTCGTTCCTATATCGCGCAGGGTGAGGTGCTGCCGGTAAAAACCAGAAGCTTCGGCGGCATTGGCGTGTTCGCCATACCGGAGATGGGGCGCTTTTACCGCCATGTGCTGATTCAGAAACACTATCCGCACCACGGCGCGGTGGCCTTTGCCCACTGTGGGAAAACGCTCTATGAGGTATTCAAATATCTGGGAGTAGAGGACATCTCTTATAATCAGCCAAAGAACCTGCCATACCCCACGGAGAACCCGTGGGCCTGACCGTCGTCGGATGAGCGCAGAACTTCCCTATGGTAACGCGTCGTCCGGTCGCGGCCATTGGATGGCCTGCCAGATGGCGAATCATAATAGTTCTTTTTAAAAAGCTTTAAAGCCTTATACGCGTGGCGCGTAAAGAACTTATGAGGCGGCGTGACGCGCTGCGCGCGGCACGACAGTATCAATAGTGGCGCAGGAGAGAACAGGAGGAATACGGTGATTCGTGATAAGAAGTGTTTAGGAATAGAGTTTGGTTCCACTCGAATCAAGGCGGTGGTTATCGACGAAAGCTACAGGGCAGTGTCCCTTGGTGACTACACCTGGAGGAGCTCATATCGAGATGGCATATGGACTTATTCGCTGGATGAGGTGTGGACAGGATTAAAGAGCGCCCTGTCCGGTATAGATAACTTAAATGAGGTTGCCGCCGTCGGCGTATCCGCGATGATGCACGGTTATCTCGCCTTCGATAAGGACTGGAACCTGCTCACGCCTTTCCGGACCTGGCAGAACACGATAACCCGCGAAGCGGCAGAAGAGTTGACTGCCTTGTTTAATTTCAACATCCCGCAGCGCTGGAGCGTGGCGCATCTCTATCAGGCGATACTGAACAACGAGCCTCACGTGCGCGAGATCGCCCACATAACCACTCTGGCGGGATATGTTCACTATATGCTCACCGGCGTCAACGCTCTGGGCGTGGGCGACGCGTCCGGTATGTTCCCAATTGACAGCGAGACGAACGGCTACGACGGCGCCATGCTCGATAAATTTGACGCGCTGGCATCTTCCCGTGGGTTTTCGCAAAGTCTGCGCCGCATACTGCCACGCGTTCTGCGCGCCGGAGAGAGCGCCGGGACGCTCAGCGAAGCGGGAAATAGTCTCATAGGCAATTTGCTCCCGGCGGGTGTCCCGTTCGCTCCCGCCGAAGGAGACGCCGGCACGGGCATGACGGCGACCAATTCAGTCGCGCCGCGAACCGGCAACGTGTCGGCGGGAACATCAATATTCTCCATGGTTGTGCTGGAACGCCCGCTAAAAAGAGTGCATCCGGAAATCGACATCGTGACAACGCCCACGGGCAGACCGGTCGCCATGGTCCATTGCAACAACTGCACCAGCGACATGAACGCCTGGACGGGGATCCTGAGAGAAGCCGTCTCGATGTTTGGCGAAGCGCCCGACGAGGATGAGCTGTTTACCAGACTCTATAAAAAGAGTCTGGACGGAGAGCCTGACTGCGGCGGCGTCACGGTGATCAACTATACGTCGGGCGAGGGGGTCACGCATTTTGACAGCGGGCGCCCGCTGGTGGTTCGCGCGCCGGACAGTAACTTCACTCTGGCAAACTTCCTCCGCGCGCAGCTATACTCAACCATGTCCACGCTGAAGATAGGCATGGATATTCTGTCCGACGAAGGCGTAGCGATTGACAGCCTGACGGGGCACGGGGGTCTTTTCAAAACTCCGGATGTGGGGAACCGATACATGGCTGCCGCCTGCGGCGCGCCCATAACCTGCATGGAGACGGCGGGAGACGGCGGGCCTTACGGAATGGCGATCTTGGCGGCGTTTCTGCTGCGAAAGGAGCCGGGGGAGAGCCTGGAGGAATTTCTGAGCAATCGGGTATTCTCCGGAACAGACAGCTTTACGGTGCGGCCCGACGATCGGGACGTGGACGGGTTCAACAGATACATCGCCCGTTTCAGGGCCGCGCTGTACGCGGAACGCGAAGCCGTGGAGAGGATGTAATATAATGTTAGAGGAACTGAAAAAACAGGTGTGCCGGGCGAATCTCCTGCTGCCGAAGTACAATCTCGTCACGCTGACATGGGGAAATGTGTCCGGCATAGATCGGGCCAGCGGTCTTGTGGTAATCAAGCCATCTGGGGTGGAATATGACCGCATGACAGACGAGGATATGGTAGTCGTGGACATGGACGGGAACGTGGTGGAGGGCAAATTGAAGCCCTCCAGCGACACACCGACCCATCTGGCGCTGTATAAGGCGTTCCGCGCAATCGGCGGCATCGTCCACACCCACAGCCGCTGGGCGACGACCTTCGCTCAGGCGGGAAGGGGAATACCGGCTCTGGGAACCACCCATTGCGACTCCTTCTGCGGAGAAATCCCATGCACCAGGAAAATGACGCCGGCGGAGATAGCGGGGGATTACGAATTGGAGACGGGCAACGTCATAATCGAGACGTTCCGTCTCAGGGAAATCGACCCCACGGAGGTACCGGCGGTACTCGTGCGCTCCCACGGCCCCTTCACATGGGGTGAGGATCCGTCGGACGCGGTACACAACGCGGTTGTCACGGAGGAGGTATCGTTCACCGCTTTCCACTCGATAATGCTCGCGCCGGACATACAGCCCGTTCAGCGGGAACTGCTGGACAGGCATTACCGCCGCAAACACGGCCCCGGAGCCTATTACGGGCAGCGGTGAACGTGCGCCGCCCGGAACCGGAACCACCGATTTTTTAGAACCACAACCGAAAAAGCGAGGCTCTCAGCAATTTCTAACGCTGAGAGCCTCGCTTTTTGTTCACGCACCCTTATCAATATCTTGTG
>CAYQWH010000085.1:0-7115 GCA_964421265.1 uncultured Oscillospiraceae bacterium
GTAACGCCGCGCTAAGATATACCCTCACGGGCAGATCTTAGCGCGGCGAGGGAGACGCTCTCCTGAAGCGGCTGCCGTCTTTCGCACGCGCGAGTTACACGGCGGCTCTGGTGTCCTCGTACGTTTTTTTTAGGTCAGACGCCACCTTGGTCTTGACTTCATTTGCCGCTTCAGCCTCGGCTCTGGCGTTTGACAGCATGAGTTTTAAGCGGTTCTCCTGATTTACCCGTGTGGCGCCTGCGTCATAATCTATCGCGACAATATTTGCGTCGGGGTATCGGTCCTTTATAGGACGCATCATGCCTTTGCCACAGATATGGTTCGGCAAACATCCAAAGGGCTGCGTGCAGACAATATTATGTACGCCGCTCTCATAAAGCTCCAGCATCTCCGCTGTCAGCAGCCACCCTTCACCCATTTTCGCGCCGTTATTTATGAAGCTTTTACAGAGCTTGATCGTTTGGTCAAAGGGCGTGTAGGGAGTGAAACGCGTTTTTTGAAGGAGCTTGCTTATGGCATTCTTGCGGTGGGCGAGGTACCTGTAGGCAATTTTGTATATTACGGCAAGCATCCGGCCTGTCCCGTAGAGCCTGTAATCCTCAATATTGTTAAAGACGCAGTAGAGACAGAAGTCCAGCAGCCCAGGCACCACAACTTCCGCGTCCTGACTGACAAGGAAATTCTCAAGATTATTATTTCCGAGCGGAGAATATTTTACAAAAATCTCGCCGACTATACCTACCTTGACAGTCTTTTTGCTCTCCACAGGAATGGCGGCAAAGGTAGATATTATTTTCTGGCACCGCTTCAGCTTATCCTTTTCCGAGAAGTGCTTGCCGGAACCTATCTCCCGGCCAAGGTACTTCGTCCAGCGTTCGGCCAGCTTCTCAGCGTCACCGGGTATTCGCTCAATTGTCCGGCACTGGTTTACAAGCGTCATGATCAGATCGCCATAATATACCGCGTCCAGCATACCGATTATCATTTTCAGATTTGGCTTCAATCCTGGATGCTCTTCTATCCCCGCCAATCCCAGCGCTATGACGGGTACCTGCGGCATACCTGCGTTTTTGAGCGCTTTCCTGATAAGAGAGATATAATTTGAGGCGCGGCACCCACCGCCGGTCTGGAACATTATGAGCGCCACTTTATTGGGATCGTACTTGCCTGACTGCAGCGCCTGCATGAATTGCCCTATTACCAGAATCGCCGGATAACAGGTATCGTTGTGAGTGTATTTCAGGCCGATGTCCGCGATTTCGGCGTTGGTACTTTCAAGAAGTTCCATTTTGTAGCCTTGCGTCTCCATGAAACGGATTATCAGCTTGAAGTGAACTGGGAGCATATTAGGTACAAGTATAGTATAATCCTTTTTCATCTCCTCGGTAAATTGAACATAATCAGCCATCTTTTTCCTCCTCCAGCGCGCCCAACAAACTGCGAAGCCGTATCCGTACCGCCCCGGAATTTGTTATTTCGTCTATCTTAATTTGCGTGTAATATTTACCCTTGCTCTCTAAGATCGATCGCACCTCATCTGTAGTTATGGCATCCAGTCCGCAGCCAAAAGACACAAGCTGCACAAGCTGCGTATCGTCGTGCTCCGCCGCGTACTGCGCGGCGCGGTACAGTCTCGCGTGATACGTCCACTGATTGAGCACATGAACCGGAGGCGTGTCTATTAGGTGGCTCACGCTGTCCTCGCTGACTACCACGAATCCGAGAGATGAGGCGAGCTTGTCTATGCCATGACCTATTTCCGGGTCAATATGATATGGCCGTCCGGCAAGTATCATAATGCGCAGTCCATGCTTTCTTGCGTATCTGATGGCCGCCTCACCGCAATGGCGCACCTGCGCCATGTGCCGCTCGTAGGCTGTGTAGCCCACATCTACGGCGTGACGGAGTTCGGCTCGAGTTATGTCATCGCCAAACATACCGATATTTTTCCATAGTGTCTGGGTCAGCATTTTTCGGTTGTCCACTCGCAAATATGGGTAGAGGAAGTTGTCATCGTTGAGATGCTTCATGTTGCCGTGCAAAAGCTCGGAATAATACGCCACAACCGGACAATTATAATGATTAGCGCTCGCGCCCTCGTCTACGTTGTACGTCAGACAGGGATAGAATATTTTGTCCACGCCTTTTTCCAACAGTTCCTCAATATGCCCGTGCATTATCTTAGCGGGATAACAGGCGGTGTCGGACGGTATAGTAAACTGACCCTTTTCATAGGTTTTACGTGTGGATGGGCCGGACATAACAACCTCGAAGCCCAGATCCGTAAATAGCCCGTGCCATAAAGGCGCAAGTTCATACATTCCGAGCGCCATAGGCATACCCAGTTTTCCGCGTTTACCAGGTACGCCAACAAGAGACGCAAGTTTACCGCGCTTCCACTCGTGCAGATCCGGCGTCTTATTCTGTTCATGTATGCCAAGAGCACGTTCGCACTGATTGCCGGAGACAAATTTGCCATCGCTGCGCCCGAAGCTGTTTATGGTCAGATGACAGTGATTAGAACAGCCCTGACATACGGCGGATGTGGATTTGTGTTTGAAATCAGCAAGCTCCGCAGCGGTGAGCGTATTGCTCTCCTGGAACCTCATGCTGTGCAGAGCAGCGCCATATGCGCCCATAAGTCCCGCGATTGACGGGCGTATGACATCAACTCCCAATTCCTGCTCAAAGGCGCGCAGTACAGCGTCGTTGAGGAAGGTCCCGCCCTGCACGACAATGCGCTGCCCTAAATCCTCGGGCGATGTCGCGCGGATGACCTTATAGATGGCGTTCTTTACGACGCTTATTGACAGACCGGCCGATATATCCTCAACCGTCGCGCCGTCCTTCTGTGACTGTTTTACGGATGAGTTCATGAACACGGTGCAGCGAGAACCGAGATTCACGGGAGCTTTGCTCTTAAGCCCCAGCGCCGCGAAGTCTTCTACCTCGTAGCCCATTGATCGCGCGAACGTCTCAATAAATGATCCGCAGCCCGATGAGCAGGCTTCGTTTAACATTATCGAGTCTATAGCGCCGTTGCGAATCTTGAAGCACTTGATGTCCTGCCCGCCAATGTCGAGAATGAAGTCCACATCTGGCATGAAATACCGGGCGGCGGTGTAGTGGGCGATGGTCTCCACCACGCCCTCATCAATACGGAACGCGTTTTTTATAAGGTCCTCGCCGTAGCCCGTTGACGCGCTGCCGCGTATATGTACGCGGTTACCGCATAGAGTGTACAGTTTATTAAGTTCCTCCCGCACAAGTTCTACGGGATTACCGTGATTGGAGCTGTAATAGCTCCAGAGTATGCGCTTGTCCTTAGATATGAGCACAAGCTTTGTCGTCGTGCTGCCACAGTCTATGCCCAGCCACGCGTCGCCTTCATATTCCGACAGGTCCTCTCTCGGCACGTCGGCTCTGGCATGACGGATACGGAAATCCTCAAGCTCCTTTTCGTCAGCGAAAAGAGGCTTTAACCTGTCTCGATATGTTCGCTCACGTCCCGCGCTGTCCTCAAGCGCGTGTACGAGCCAATCAAATGTTACGGCTTTACCTGTGGCGCTGTACATTGCCGCGCCTATCGCCACCGCGAACCGGCCGTATTCGGGAAACACAGCGTTCTCTTCGGAGAGCATGAGTGTATCGCGGAACCGCTCACGCAAGCCCTTGCAGTAATACAGCGGACCGCCAAGAAAAAGAATCTTTCCTTTCAGCTCACGCCCTTGGGCGAGTCCCGCTATCGTTTGATTCACTACGGCCTGATAAATACTCGCCGCCACATCAGCCTTCAGCGCGCCCTGGTTTAAAAGCGGCTGAATATCGGTTTTGGCAAACACGCCACAGCGCGAGGCAATCGGATATATCCGCGTGTGTTTCATGCTCTCCTTGTCCATTTCATCAACGGTCATATCGAGCAGCACAGCCATTTGATCTATGAACGCTCCCGTCCCTCCGGCACAGGTGCCATTCATACGTTCATCAAGACCACCCTTGAAAAATATAACTTTCGCGTCCTCTCCGCCAAGCTCAATGACTGCGCTCGTATCCGGTTCCAGATGCTTTATAACCTCGCCCGTGGCGTAGACTTCCTGCACAAATGGCAGTCCTGCCGCCTCTGCCACGCCCAGTCCTGCGGAGCCGGAGATGGCGACGGTAAACGGTTCCGCGCTTAAAAGTTCCTCCGCTTCCTTTATGAACTCAAGAGTCTTGGAGCGGACCTGAGAGAAGTGCCGCTCGTAACGTTTCATCAATATTTTTTCGCCCTCTGTCAGCACAAGTTTTGTTGTAGTGGAACCGATGTCGATTCCCAGATGGCGTTTTGTGTCTGTTGCTGTCATATGTATCCTTACCCTGTCAAATAATCTCTGTATGTACAGGACTTTCGCGGTTATAAAAAGTTTTCCGCGTCCCTGTACTCTTATATACCTTATTATAATACATTACCGGACAATCTTTCTTTAAAGTTTTGTAAATTGTGTATGGCAATAGCTGCTATTGGCGTCGATATATAGTGCCGTTCAGCTGGCGGAGTACCGGTTTCTTCAGCTGCGGGAGAATATTATAAATTTATGCGCGGGTCATTTTGCAATATTGCGCCGCTATTCTTATGGGCGACTGCGAAACCGGGAAATGGCCCCGCGACGCAGTGAAAGGGCTGCGGAGTCTTCCGTAGCCCATTTTTATGGAACAGCTCCGAGAATCGTGCCGCCTCCCAGGACAGTGTCGCCGTCATAGAATACCGCCGCCTGTCCGGGCGCCGCGGATCGCTGGGGCTTAACGAAATCTACACGTACAGCGCTGTTCTCCAGCGGTACAACTGTGGCAGGCTGCGCCTGCTGTCGGTACCGAGTCTGCACTGTGGCGAGAACAGGAACGTCTATTTTTTCAAAAGCGATCCAGTTCACTTTTTCCACAATCAGAGATTTGACGTAAAGCGCCTGCTCCGGACCGACAATGACGGCGTTTTTCTTTACATCCTTCGCTATCACATAGAGGCGCTGCTCCGCGGACAGGCCAAGTCCCCGCCGCTGACCAATAGTATAACGCACCGCACCGGCGTGGCGGCCTATGACATGACCGTCCAAATCTAAAAAATCCCCGGGAGGATAGGTCTTACCCGTGTACCGTTCAAGAAAAGCTCCGTAATCCCCATCCGGAACAAAACAGATATCCTGGCTATCCGGTTTCCGGGCATTGATAAAACCCAGATCATTGGCTATCTGCCGTACGTCGGCTTTGCGCAGTTCCCCCAAGGGAAATATCGTGTGCGCTAATTGCTCCTGAGACATAGAATAGTGGACATAAGCCTGATCCTTGCTCCTGTCCAGGCCCCGCATTAAAAGATAGCGGCCAGACTCTTTATCCTGAAGAATGCGCGCGTAATGACCGGTAGCGATATAGTCAAAGCCCATCTTCCTGGCGTAGGCCATAAGGTGACCCGCTCTCATACAGCGATTGCAATCAATGCACGGATTTGGAGTTCCGCCCGTTTCATAGACTTGGACAAACCGGTCTATGACATCCCGGCGGAACTCCCGCGTGAAATCCAGTACTGTATGTGGAATGCCCAAGCGATAGGCCACTTTCGCCGCGTCCTCCATATCTCGCCAGGAACAGCAAGAGCTCTCACCTTGCCAGCCAATGTCGCCGTTGCGGAACTGCCGCATGGTAACTCCCGCGCAATCGTAACCTTTCGTCAGCATAAGATAGGCGGCTATTGAGCTGTCAACTCCGCCGCTCATGGCAATCAATACACGCTTACCCATAAAACCTCCATGGTGATCCGACACATCAGCGGTGACCCGCTTGCTGTTCCCGGGAACCATTCTTCTCTCAGACCGCTAAGGGCAATGCCCGGATGCATTATGAGCGCGGACAAAATAGCGGCGCTATTGCTGATATGATAAATTATTCGGGATCATTTTTCACGCGCTCAAGGCTGAGCGGGCATTATCGGATTTATAAAGACTTTTAACATCACAGGAGCAGCCCTGCGATCAAAAAGCGATTTTACCGAACGTCAAATCAAAAAGAACTGAACTCCGTGCCTGTTGCTATTATAACACCGTGAAAGCGGATAAGCAAGCTTTTTTGAAAAGTGTCCTGATCCGAGTTTGACGCGCCATATGCTAATGCGACATAGCCGGAATAAAATGAAAAGACAAAGACCGATACGGCATGATCGCCGTAAAAAGGTTATCGAAGTTTTGTTTTATACCGTTCTGAAGTTAGCGGGTTTACCGTAAACACAAGCTGGCTTCTCCCGAATGTATAAGCGCGAGAGGCGCTAACGCGCAAACCGGCTGTTAAGCTTGTTGCGTGAAAAGGAGACAAAGGCGCGGTGGCGCAAACACGCGATGGGACGCGGCAGCCGCTCCTTCCATAAATAATGCTTCATGTGCTGCCTCATAATAATCCCTGATAAAAAGATTTAAAATCTCTGTCAAGATCAGAAATTGCAGAGACAGCGCGACGCCCCGCCGCGCAGCGTCAGCGCCATCCAACAAAAGAACAGATACGCCGCCAGGCCATTGCCGCCCCGATCCGAGCCGCTTTTTCCCGTTCATAAGTACCGCCCTATCTTCCTCGGCGCTTTTGCTTCTTCTTTTCTTGGCGCAGATCGTACCGTTTCTGCTTCTCAGCCTCCCGTAGGGTCTTGCTCCGCGCTTCCCGCTCTGCTTTGTTCCGCTCCCGCTGGAGCTGGAGAGTCTGCTGGGCCTTTGTGCCGATGCCGGTACCGGCGGTTTCACGGCGGATCTGCCGCTGGAGCCGTTTGGGACTGATTTTTCGTTTAGGCGGCTCCGTCACCGGGACGGACGGGCTGAACCGGAGATCATGCCAGTGCCGCAGCAGGAACTCATATACATCATAGTCCTTCGGCTCTGCGCCAAAGGTGATCTTGCAGACCTCATAGCGACCGCCCTCTGTCCGCTCATAAAGGCCGATCCAGAACGGCGGCTCGAACAGGACGGTCAAGCTGAATCGAAACATTTTTGATTTCCTCCTTTCACGGTTCAAAAGCAAGGAACGGACAACCAAGGAGGCAGGTTACTGGCGCCCGCAGGGGCGCTCCCGGACTACCTACCGGGACGTGTTTTTATCCTTGCTGT
>CAYQWH010000086.1:0-7088 GCA_964421265.1 uncultured Oscillospiraceae bacterium
GCCTTGAGTGGGGCTTGCGGATGGGGGAGCTACGCACCCCTCTCCCCGGCCAGGGTGAGGTGTGATATCCTCCTGAAATATTTCCTGCAAAAGAGGCTAAAGAGACAGTATGCTTCGCCATGGAAAACATCTAGACCGTCCGGGCAGCGCCGGGGCGGGCAGGGGATTGCAGTGCGGACTGAGTGGCAGTCGGGTAACGGAAGCGGCGACGCTCCGGACGGCGCTTTAATGGGAAACCGCCTTCACGGTAACGGGAGGCAGCGCCGGGGGAAATCCAACCCGTACCTAAGCCGTAAGATTTACCTTGTCCGCCGCCCTGATATACTGTAACTCGATCCGTCGTCTGAATTTCAGATTTTCCCGAGCGCCGGTTTTCAGCCGCCGTTTGAGGAAATAGCGTACACTTTACCGAAAATCCGACTCGCCGGCTGAACCGCGAGGTTCTGTCGCGCGATGTCGCGCCGTGTTCGCCGGGAGCGTTTCCTGTCGCGGTAAACTCGCGGCATGGAGTCGATTTTAATTCATTTTCCCGGCGGTGAAGCTCCGCGGCGCTGCTTTCCGCGCTCTGTTGATACTCCGTAAGGCTTGCACTCCGCCTGGCGGAGCTTGGGTTTATTGTTCTGATCTGGGAATTTTATTTCCATATTTTGGGGCTGCTGTGATTTTTAAATATGAAACGAAAAACTGATCCCGGGTGGATCATCAGGATTATTGTAATAAGCGTCTCCATGTCGATGGTGTTCTCCTTCGTCTCCTCAGAGATCCTGGAGGGGGCGGGGTATGTGGTGGCGTTTCTGCTTCTTATACTCTTTATAGTTATAGGCATATTGTTTGACGCCATTGGCGTGGCGGTGACGTCCGCGTCGGAGACGCCTTTTCACTCCATGGCGTCCCACCGGGAGCGCGGCGCGTCGGAGGCGATCCGGCTGCTCAGGAAAGCCGAGCGGGTAGCCAGCATATGCAACGATGTGGTGGGCGACATATCGGGGATTATCAGCGGCGCCACAGCCGCCACTATCTCCGGGAACCTGGTAAAGGACATGGACGTCGGCGGCGAGCTTATACAGCTCCTGGTGACAGGGGCGGTGGCGGGTCTGACTATCGGCGGCAAGGCGGTTGGGAAAACTCTTGCTCTCAACCGCAGCACCCAGATAGTCCTCGCCGCCGGCAAGGTGATGTCCCTCTTCTCCGGCGGGAGGAAAAAGCGCAAATAAGCCCGGCGCGTATTTCAGGCTTTTGTCTAAGGCGCTTTTTGCCTGTCGCGGTTCGTAACTCTGTCGTTCGCCGCGCTCATTGAAAGGCATTTTCCGGCGCGGTTCTGCCGCGTCGGGAACGGATTGTATTGTGACTTCTCCCTGCGGTGTCCCGTGAGGCTTCTGTAATATTGCTCTTCCCGCTGTGGAGGAACGGGCCTTCGGCGCGCGGTTGGAGATGGTCTTATTGGGGAGTGAACAGTGGGGATTTTAGAGAGCGTAAAATCTACGTATGACCTGCGGAAGCTTGACGAGAGAGAGCTTACGGAGCTTTGTGGGGAACTGAGAGAGATCCTCTTGGAATCCACATCAAGAACCGGCGGCCACGTGGCGTCGAACCTGGGCGTTGTGGAGCTGACCGTCGCGATACACACCGTTTTCGACACGTCGCGGGACCGTCTCGTGTTCGACGTGGGGCACCAGAGCTACATCCACAAGCTGCTGACCGGGCGGCTGGACAGGTTCGGCACGATCCGCAAGCTTGACGGCCTGTCGGGGTTCCCCAAGCCGTCGGAGAGCGTCCACGACGCGTTCGTGGCGGGGCACGCGTCCTCGGCTATCTCCACGGCGCTGGGTCTTGCCCGCGCCAGGACCATGAAGGGCGAGGACTACGCGGTCATAGCCCTGGTGGGCGACGGCGCCCTCACCGGCGGGCTTGCCTATGAGGGGCTGTGCGACGCGGGCGGCAGCGGTGAGCCGCTGATTGTCATACTGAACGACAACGCCATGTCGATAGCGAAAAACGTGGGCGCTCTCGCCCACTATCTCGCGAAAGAGCGGATGAAGCGGGGATATATCACCTTTAAAAATATCTACAGGCGCGTGAGCAAAAAAACGGCGCTGGGCAGGAAGCTCTATCAGCTGACCCACAGGATAAAGCAGGTGATAAAAAAGGCGATATTCCACTGCAGTATGTTTGAGGACATGGGCTTCTCATACCTGGGGCCTGTGGATGGGCACAACCTGAAGCAGCTGACCTCCGCGCTGAAGATAGCCCGTGACAGCCGGGAACCGACGCTTGTGCACGTCATTACGAAAAAGGGCAAGGGCTACCCGGCGGCGGAGAGGAACCCCGACGCCTATCACGGCGTCTCCGGGTTCGACCTGGCCACGGGCGCCGTCCCGGAGCCGGAGCGGGATTTCTCCTCGGTTTTCGGCGAGGAGCTGGTGAAACTCGCCGAGGACAACGAGCGTATAATAGCCATAACAGCCGCCATGCCGTCGAGCACGGGGCTTACGGAGTTCGCGAAGCGGTTCCCGGAGCGGTTCTATGACGTGGGCATAGCCGAGGGGCACGCGGTGTCCATGGCCGGGGGAGCGGCGGAGGGCGGTATGGTACCGGTATTCGCCGTGTACTCCACATTCCTGCAGCGATCCTACGATATGCTGCTGCAGGACGTGTCCATACTCCGGGAGCACGTGGTCCTGGCGGTTGACCGGGCGGGGCTGGTGGGCGGCGACGGCGAGACGCACCAGGGGATATTCGACGTGTCCTTTCTCACGTCGGTTCCCCACATGACAGTTTACTGTCCCGCCAGCTTCGCGGAGCTGAGGGATATGCTGGACGCCGCCGTAAACATCGAGACGGGGCCGGTGGCCGTGCGTTACCCAAGAGGCGGCGAGGGCGAATATAAGGACGGCGGCGCGGAGAGCTGTAAGTTCATACGCCGTGGGTCGGACTTCACCGTGGTCACGTACGGGACGATGGTCAACGTGGCCGTGGAAGCGGCAAGGTTGTGCGGTGAACACCGGGTGGAGGTGCTGAAGCTGGGGCGGATAAACCCGCTGGAGCTTGAGGACATAATCAGCTCTGTGAATAAGACGCGCAGACTGCTTGTGCTGGAGGACTGTACGGCGCCGGGATGCGTTGGGGAGAAGATCGCCGCCGGGCTGCTGTCGGCGGGGTGCGTACCCGATAAGTTCATCCTCAGGAATTTAGGCAGCCGGTTCATACCCCAGGGCACGCCGGCGGAGCTTCGCGGGCTGTATGGGCTGGACGCCAACAGCGTCGCGGAGACTATATTGGCGGCGTGTGAACCGGTTCCCGGCTGATTGCCCGCTTTGAAGGAGCGTTTGACGATATGGAGAAGATGAGACTTGACGTGCTCCTCACGAGCCGGGGGTATTTCGAGAGCCGGGAGAAGGCGCGGGCGGTCATAATGAGCGGCGACGTGTTTGTGAACGGTACGCGCGGGGACAAGCCCGGTATGGCGTATCCCGTTGACGCGGAGATTGAAGTGCGCGGCGGGCTGAAGTATGTGAGCCGGGGCGGGCTGAAGCTGGAACGGGCGCTGGACTTTTTCGGCGGCGACGTGGCCGGGAAGGTGTGCCTGGACTGCGGCGCGTCCACCGGCGGATTTACCGACTGTCTGCTGCGGCGCGGCGCGAAAAAGGTCTACGCGGTGGACGTGGGGTACGGGCAGCTCGCGTGGAGCATAAGGACGGACAGCAGGGTCACGGTCATGGAGCGGACGAACGCCAGGTACCTGGAGCCGTCCCAGTTCCCGGACACGCCCCAGACGGCGACGGTGGACGTGTCGTTCATATCGCTGGCGCTGATACTGCCCGCATTAAGGCGCGTCCTTGCGAAGGACGGCGAGGTTTTCTGCCTCATCAAACCGCAGTTTGAGGCGGGGCGGGAGAACGTGGGGAAGAAGGGCGTTGTCCGCGACCCGGCGGTACACGTCAAGGTTCTGGAAGAATTTATCAGGCTCGGGGAGGACAACGGGTTTTATGTCAGGAACCTGACATGGTCGCCCGTACGAGGGCCTGAGGGGAATATAGAATACCTGGGACATCTGACAGATGTGAAGGGGGAGCTTACGCCCGACCCGGAGGCGGTTGTGGAGGAAGCTCACCGTCTGCTCTGACCGCTGTCCCGGTTCTGGTGAATGGTATTGAAGAAGACAGTTTTATATACGAATCCCAATCGGGACGTCAATTTCACTGTGACGAACAAAGTGCGCGCCATGCTTGGGGCCAGGCGATTGCCCTACAGTACGTGCGTGGACCTGGGGGCCCTCAGTCAGGAGGCGGAGGGCGCGGGACTGATAATCACCTTCGGCGGCGACGGCACCATACTCCACGCGGCGCGGGCCGTGGCGTCCATGGATATACCGATACTCGGCGTGAACATGGGGACAAAGGGGTTCATGGCGGAGCTGGAGGTGACGGAAATAGACGCTCTCGTTCAGGCGGCTTCCGGGAAATTTGACGTCGAGCGGCGCATGACGCTGGATGTGGCCGTGCGGCGCGGCGGCGAGGTCCTCAGGGACTTCGCCCTGAACGACGTGGTTATAGGCGGAATGGCGCGGGTGATTGATTTAGACGTGGCGGGAGACGGGCGATCCATCATGCGCTTCTCCGGCGACGGGGTGATTATAGCGACGCCCACAGGTTCCACGGCGTACTCCATGTCGGCCGGGGGGCCGATTGTGGAGCCGGTGGCGGAGAGCATAGTGGTCACGCCCATATGCCCCCATATGCTCTGGGCGCGGTCATACGTGCTGGCGCCCGAGAGGACGGTGACGGTGACGTTCGGCCCGCTGCGCGGGCGGTCAGCTTATATGTCCGCCGACGGGAACGCGGCGGTGCCCCTTCTTGACGGCGACGTGGTGGAAATGAAGAAATCCGATATAGCCGTCAGGCTGGCGAGGATGGCGGGCAGGAGCTTCTATGATAAAGTTAGCAGAAAGCTGGGAGAGAGAGCATGAAGAAAGGCAGGCAGAGCGCGATTCTGGATATAATCACGGAGAACGACATAGATACGCAGGGTCAGCTTATAGAGGAGCTTGCCGTGAGGGGGTACAAGTGCACCCAGGCGACAATCTCGCGGGACATCAAGGAACTGCGGCTCGTGAAGGAGCAGACGCCGGACGGCGTGTACCGGTACGCCCAGGGCGCCAAGGAGCAGGACGACAGCGCGGAGACGCTGCGCAACATCTTCCGGGAGTGCGTCATGTCCTACGTCTGCGCGCAGAACATAGTTGTGCTGAAGACGCTGCCCGGTCTCGCCCCGGCCGCCTGCAGCGCGGTGGATAAGATGAGAGTTAAGAACCTGGCCGGGTCCCTCGCGGGGGACGACACGGCGTTCATAGCCATGATGGACAACGAGTCCGCCGAGCTGTTCTGCCGGGAGATCGGCGGGTACTTTTGATATGGGGGTGGACTTGAGATGCTCTCTTTGCTGCATATAGAGAACGTGGCGGTTGTGGAAAAGGCGGACATAGAATTCGGGCCGGGGTTCAATGTGCTGACCGGCGAGACGGGCGCGGGCAAGTCCATAGTCATAGATTCCCTCCAGGCGGCTCTCGGGTACAGGGTATCGCGAGAGCTTGTCAGGCGCGGGGCGAAGAGCGCGACCGTCACCGCCGTTTTCACGGACGCGGATGTGGGGGACTTTTTCGAGAACAACGGTATGGAGAACGACGGTGAGCTGATATTGAGCCGCAAAATATCCGAGGAGGGCAAAAGCTCGTGCCGTCTTAACGGCGCGCCCATATCCTCGTCGCAGCTGCGGGAGCTGGGCCTGAGGCTCATGGATATACACGGCCAGGGCGACGGCCAGAGGCTGACGGACGAGAAGTACCACCGGGATTTCCTGGACGCTTACGGTGAAATAGACACGGCTGACTATAGAGCGGCCTATGACAGCTACCGGGCGCTTAAAGAGGAGGCGGAGCGCGTCACCTTAGACGAGAGCGAGAAGGAGCGGAGACTGGACATCCTCAATTTCCAGATAGAGGAGCTGGAACGGGCCGACCTGCGGGAGGGCGAGTACGACGAGAAGCTGGCGCGGCGGACGCTCCTGAAAAACGCCGGGAAGCTGACCGAGGCGGTGATGGACGCGGCAAACGCCCTGTCCGGCGGCGAGAACTCGGACGGCGCGGCGTCGCTGATAGAGACAGCCGCCAGTTCCGTTGAGTACGCGTCACGGTTCTCCCAGGAGCTTGCGGCAATATCCGTGAAGCTGAACGATCTGAAATACGCGGTCCAGGACGTGTCGGAGGAGATACAGGACGTGCTGTATAAGCTGGACTTCTCCCCGGAGGAGCTGGATGTGCTGGACGAGCGCCTTGACGGTCTGAGGCGCGTGCTGCGCAAGTACGGCGGGACGGAGAGCGAGGCGCTGGCGTTTCTGGAGCGGTGCAGGCGGGAACGGGACTCCATCGAGTACTCGGAGGAGCGGCTGAAGAAGCTGGAGGCGCGGATGTCCGCGGCGGAACGGGAGATGACGGAGCTGGCGGGACATATTACCGAAAAGCGCCGGGAGACGGCTGAGAAGCTGTCGAAGCGCATAGAGGATGAGCTGAAGGGCCTGTCCATGAACGGCGCAAGGTTCCAGGTGGAGATCACGCCCTGCGAGATGGGGCCGCACGGAGCGGACAATGTGCGGTTCCTGATGAGCGCCAACGCCGGCGAGTCCGTGGGGCGGATAAGCCGCGTCGCCTCCGGCGGTGAACTGTCGCGGATCATGCTGGCGATAAAGACGGTGCTGTCAAGCCGGGACCCGGTGGGGTCGATGGTGTTTGACGAGATAGACGCGGGGATCTCCGGCGTCGCGGCCAGGAGAGTGGCGGAGAAGATGGCGGCGATAGCCAGGGACAAGCAGGTGCTGTGCGTGACCCATCTGCCGCAGATCGCGGCCATGGCGGACGCGCACTTCCTGACGGCGAAGGAAATATCCGGCGGCAGGACGTTCACCAGCGTCACAAGGCTGGATTACGACGGGCGCAGACAGGAGCTGGCGCGGCTCATCGGCGGCGATATTGTGACGCGCACGACGCTGGACGCGGCTGGCGAACAGCTATCGGCGGCGGAGAGATGGAAGTCGGG
>CAYQWH010000087.1:0-7084 GCA_964421265.1 uncultured Oscillospiraceae bacterium
AAACAGGCCGTGGCCATGATCGACCCCAGGAACTTAGACACGCTGCTGCACCCGCAGTTTGACACGAAGGTACTGGCCAAGTCCGCGCCTCTGGGCAAAGGTCTGGGCGCGTCGCCGGGAGCGGCCGCCGGCAAGATAGTGTTCTCCGCCGAGGACGCGAAGGAGTGGGCCGCCCGCGGGGAGAAGGTCGTGCTTGTGCGTCTTGAGACGTCCCCGGAGGACATAGAGGGCATGAAGGTCGCACAGGGCATACTGACCGTGCGCGGGGGCATGACAAGCCACGCGGCGGTGGTCGCCAGGGGCATGGGCGAGTGCTGCGTCTCCGGCTGCGGCGGCATAGTCATGGACGAGGAGAACAGGCGCTTCACCCTTGGCGGGAAGGAGTTCCACGAGGGCGACCTCATATCCATAGACGGCTCCACGGGCAACATCTATGACGGCATAATCCCCACGGTGGACGCCAGAATATCCGGCTACTTCGGACGCATAATGGACTGGGCGGACAAGTACAGGACCATGAAGGTCCGCACAAACGCCGACACGCCCCGTGACGCCCAGAAAGCGCGGGAGCTGGGCGCCGAGGGCATCGGTCTGTGCCGCACCGAGCATATGTTCTTCGGCGAGGGCAGGATAGAGGCCTTCAGGGAGATGATCTGTTCCGAGACTTCGGAGGAACGGGAGCGCGCGCTGGCGAAGATCCTGCCCATGCAGCAGTATGACTTTGAGAAGCTCTATGAGGCGCTGGGAGGTATGCCGGTATGTATCCGCTTCCTTGACCCGCCGCTCCATGAGTTCGTGCCCACGGAGGAGGCCGACATTGAGGCTCTCGCCAAGGCCCAGGGCAAGACCGTTGAGGCGATCAAGGCGATCATCGCCGACCTCCACGAGTTCAACCCGATGATGGGTCATCGCGGCAGCCGTCTGGCGGTTACGTACCCGGAGATCGCGAAGATGCAGACCCGCGCCGTCATCCGCGCGGCGCTGAACACCAGAAAGAACCATCCGGACTGGAACGTGGTGCCTGAGATCATGCTCCCGCTTATCGGCGACGTGAAGGAGTTCAGATACGTGAAGGAGTTCGTGGTGGAGACCGCCAACGAGGAGATTAAAGAGGCCGGCGTGGATCTGAAATATGAGATCGGCACCATGATCGAGATACCGAGAGCCGCGCTCACCGCCGACGAGATAGCGAGGGAGGCCGATTTCTTCTGCTTCGGCACCAACGACCTGACGCAGATGACCTTCGGCTTCAGCCGCGACGACTCGGGCAAGTTCCTGAACGCGTACTATGACGCCAAGATCTTCGAGAATGACCCGTTCGCGAGACTGGATCAGCAGGGCGTGGGCAAGCTCATGAGAATGGCGGTGGAGCTGGGTCACCAGGTGAACCCGTCCCTGCACCTGGGCATCTGCGGCGAACACGGCGGCGATCCGTCCTCTGTGGAGTTCTGCAACAGTCTGGGTCTGGACTATGTGTCCTGCTCGCCCTTCCGCGTTCCCATCGCAAGACTCGCGGCGGCTCAGGCGGCTATCAAAGAGGCGAAGTGATACCCGGCGTGCCGCGCTGTCCCCGCGACCCCTTATCCGATCCGGTGCAGAGCTTTCACCGCGTACCGGCGTGAGCCGCGCGGCGCTGCGCCGATACAGTTATAAATAAGGCCGGACGCGCCGCGTCTTATACGGACGGCGGCGGCTCCGTGGCCAGACAATAAGCGCTCCCGCAGTTCTTCTGGCTGCGGGAGCGCTTATGTATGCCGTTTTAGCCTCACCGCATGACGCGCGCGGCGCCGTTCGCGGCGTCACCGCCATGCCGGTTCTCTTTAAAAAGCTTCAGTCTTTATACACAGCGCTGAGGACGCGTAAAAGCTCGCGTATCACAGATTAAACCCTTTAATTTGCGGCCAGTATCAAATGACGCGGTCACGTTCGCGCTCGGGTATGCGAATGGTCAGCTTGATGCAGTTGTCCGCGTCCTCCCGGAGGCACTCCGCCGGGACGCCGCCGAGACGCATTACGTCAAGGGCGCGGTTCACGCTGTTGAGGAAGAGGCGCACGTCCCTGACCACGCAGGCGGGCTGGTCGCCGCTCTCCGCCTCCAGTATCCTCTCCACATATCTCTCCGCCTCGTTCGGGGACATATGGCGGCTGGCCATCTCGAAGAACGCCCCCTCCCGCTCAGGGCCGTCAGGCAGTCTCAGAAGGTTCAGCGCGTGGCTCTCCGTAAGTCCCGTCTCCCGAAGAGCGCACAGGAGCGGTCTTGGGAGCGCCAGCGCGCGCAGCAGATCCACCGCCCGCTCACAGGTCATCCCCGCCGACGCCGCAACCCGTTCCAGCGTATAGCCGTGGTCATGTATGAGCGCGCGCATGGTGTCGGCTGTCTTCAGGAAATCCCAGTTGCCGCGCGCGGAGTTCTCCTCAAGCCTCAGGGCGAGACAGGCGGCGTCGTCCGCGTCAACTATCACGCACCGCGCCCTCTTTATGCCGCACTGTCTGAGGGCCTGGAGCCGCAGCGCGCCGCATATCACCTGGTACCCGCCCGGGCGCTTACGGACCGTCAGCGGGTTCATCAGACCATAACGGGAGATGCTGACCGTGAGCTGTTCCGGCGCTGTCAGCTCCGGCCCGGTTCCGGGCGGCGGCGACAGGCTGGCCACCGGCAGACTGCGGTACCGGGCGCGGCGCGGACGGGATGGCGGGAACGATAATCTCTTTTGCATGGAATCACCCCTTGTTTCGTTATACCTGTATGCTACCATCCGCGGCGTAAAAACAAGGTCGAAAACACCGGAAGCGCAAAAAAATCGCGTCCGCCGCCGAAACGGATACGTCTGTCGCTCTCTTATTAAGCCCTCAAAAGCCCGCGCTCGTCACGCGGAGCATGACGGGCCTCACTCTGTGCGCTGCGGCGTTTATCCTGTCCCGGTACTGTCCTTGCGGCGGAGCTGCCTGTAGAAGTCGGAGAGGACCTGGACGCAGCGCTCCTCCAGCACGCCGCCGTAAACCTGGGGCGATCTGCCGAACCCCTCCATGAAAAGATTGAGCACACCGCCGCAGGCGCCAAATCTCCTGTCCCGGGCGCCGAACACCAGCCGCGAGATCCTGGCGTTCAGTATCGCCCCGGCGCACATGGGGCACGGCTCCATTGTGACGAACATAGTGCAGCCCTCCAGCCGCCAGGACCGGATGCTCTCGCTGGCGCGGCGTATCGCCTCCATCTCCGCGTGGCAGGTGGCGTCAATCTCCTCCGTGCGGTTCCGTCCCCGGCCGATTATATCGCCTTTGTCGTCAGCTATCACGCATCCCACAGGCGTCTCGCCGCTGTCCGCCGCCTCCAGCGCCAGCTTTAACGCCAGCTCCATATACCTCTCATAATCCACTCCGAATCGCCTCCCCCGTAAAAATCGGACAAGCGCCGCCATCGCGGTACGTCGCGGCGCGCAAGCGCGTGTCCCGGATTATGGAACCTCTGGTTAAATCGCCCGCCGGAAACGCGTCGCCCGAACTTGAAATACACAAAGTATTCCCGCGTTCCCGCGCCTTTTTCTGACGGGAAATCCTCGCTCTTGCTGATTTTCCAGAGCTTCCTTAAATCTTTGAATCTTAGTATTCGCTGTATAATCCGCCCTCCCGCTGCGCATAATTGAAGTAAAGGGAAGGGAGGGAGCGAAATGCTCGTATCGGAAATAATGAACAGTGACACGATAAACGTGACGCCCGAGGAGACGGTGGCGCTGGCGTCGCGGCTCCTGTCGCGGCACAACATAGGCTCGCTGCCGGTGTGCGACAGGGACGGTACGCTCCGTGGGATGATCACCGACAGGGACATAGTGCTCAGATGCGTCGCCACCGGCGAGGACCCGGAACGGACAAAGGTGCGGGAGATAATGTCGCGCAGCATAATTACCGTATCGCCCTCGGACGATGTGAAAAAGGCGGCGGAACTCATGAGCCGTGGGCAGGTGCGCAGACTGCCCGTGGCGGAGGACGGCGTCCTCACGGGGATAGTCACCCTCTGCGATATGGCCCAGATCTGCTCTCTCAACATGGAGGCCGCCCACGCGCTCACCGAAATATCCCTGAACATACGGCAGAGATGACGGACAATCCGGGGACTCAATCGCCGGTTGTGTCCCCGCCCCGTCCGGGCGCCGTCTTTACGCTGATCCCCGATAATACGCTTTCAGGGCCTTTATACCGGTTCTTATTAAAAAGCTTTATATTTAATGAACTATGAGACGGCGTGCCGCGTAAAAACGCGGCACGCCGTCACCCCGTTGGCGGCTGCGCGGAGCCGGGCGGAGGGGATAAACGTGGTTCCTGACAAAAAGCAAGGCTTTTTGTCAGGAACCGGTAACGGCGGCATTACGCGCCGAAGAGCTTGAGCAGGAACCCGGCGGCGATGGCGGAGCCTATTACGCCCGCCACGTTCGGGCCCATGGCGTGCATGAGCAGGAAGTTGGAGGGGTTCGCCTTCTGTCCCTCCATCTGCGACACTCTCGCCGCCATCGGTACCGCCGACACGCCGGCTGAACCGATAAGCGGGTTTATCTTGCCGCCTGACAGCTTGTACATAAGCTTGCCCACCAGCAGTCCGCCGACTGTGGAGAAGCAGAACGCGACAAGTCCAAGAGCAACGATCATGAGGGTCTGGAGCGACAGGAACCTGGAGGCCACTGTTGTGGCGCCGACGCTGATGCCCAAAAACAGCGTCACTATATTCATGAGCGCGTTCTGAGCGGTGTCGGACAGCCTCTCGGTGACGCCCGTCTCACGGAGCAGGTTGCCGAACATGAGGCAGCCGATAAGCGGCGCGGTGGACGGGATGAGCAGGATAATAAATCCGGCCACCACTATCGGGAACACTATCTTCTCCGTCTTTGAAACAGGCCGCGCCTGTTCCATCTTCACCGACCGCTCCTCCTTCGTGGTCAGCGCCCTCATTATTGGCGGCTGGATCATGGGTATCAGAGCCATATATGAGTAAGCGGCTATGGCGATCGGCCCCAGCAGCTCCGGCGCCAGCTTCGTGGTCAGGAATATGGCCGTAGGCCCGTCCGCGCCGCCTATTATTCCGATAGACGCCGCCTGATTGGGCGCGAAGCCAAGTAAAATCGCCCCGAAGAACGCCAAAAACACGCCCATCTGAGCCGCCGCGCCCAGCAGCATACTCTTCGCGTTGGCTATGAGCGGCCCGAAGTCCGTCATGGCCCCTACGCCTATGAATATGAGACATGGGTACAGCCCGGCTTTTACACCTATATAGAGGATGTCAAGAAGTCCGCCATTGTGGATTATGTCCGTGAATGACAGCTCCTCGATTATATCAATCTCGTCTTCGTCAAGTCCGTAAGTCTCGGCGTATTCCTCAACCGTGTATATCTCGTTCGTGTCCGTGTTGTAGAGCGCCCGGTCGTTTGTCACGTCGTAGGGCGACTCATAGACATAGGCGTCCCACAGACCGAGATGGTACAGGTCGCCGCCCGGCAGATTGGTCAGCAGGCACCCGAAAGCGATACCCACCAGAAGCAGCGGTTCGAACTTCTTCACAATACCCAGATACAGCAGCACGCAGGCCACCAATATCATGATAATGGAGAGCCAGCCGTCCCCCTGGAAGAAACGCGCGAATCCCGAGTCCTCCGCAAGGCCCTTCAGAGTATCTAATACATTCATCCGCTTGCCTCCTTACGCGAGGACAAGGAGTGGGGACCCGGTCTCCACTACCGCGCCTTTGGAGGTAACGATCTGAGCGACTGTTCCATCTTTCGGGGCCACTATCTCGTTCTCCATCTTCATGGCCTCCAGTATTATGAGCACATCTCCCGCCTTGACAGCCTGTCCCTGGGTGACGTCTATCCTCAGGATATTGCCCGGCATGGGGGAGGCCACCACTTCGCCGGCGGCTGTCGGCGCGGCGGCGGGTGCCGGCGCGGCGGGCGCGGGCGCGGCAGCGGGCGCAGCGGGTGCCGCAGCGGGTGCCGCAGCGGGCGCGGGAGCCGCGCTGACCGGCGACTTCGCCTCATACTCGTCCATGAGCATCGCCTCGCCCGCCTCTACTTCTACCTCATATGTCTTTCCGTTCAGCGTTACTTTATACCTCATGTCACTTTACCTCCCTGATCGAAATGAAGCGCAGCTCATTCACAGGTTTCCCCATCTTATCAGCTACGATTGCCATTATGATTGCGGCGTCCTTGTCGCTGGTGTCATAGAGCTTGACCTCCCCGGCGGAACCGGGAGCGGGCGGAGCCTTTGGCGCCGGAGCGGGTGTGGGCGCGGCCGCGGCCTTCGCCGGCGCCGGCTCTGCCGTCTTTGTATGGGACGACATTATCTTACCCACTATCATAATCACGCACATGAGCATCACAAGGCCTAAAAACACCACTCCGTAGCCCAACAGAGCGTCAACAGCCGCCTCGCCTACGCCTATGTCCGTGCTCGCCGCGTCGACCATACTCGAAAGAGTTACCATTCCAAACCCCCCTTACGCTTTCACTATGGAGTATTTAACACAGTTCTCCTCTTTTGCCTTCCTGTCCTTCAGGAACTTCTCGGCCTGCTGTGGGAAGCAGATGTAGCTCATGGCGTCCTCCTCGCTCCTGCAAAGATCGCCCAGGGCCTCCTTCGCGTCCTTCATCTCCTGACCCGTGCGCTTCGAGTCCTCTACGCGGCAGTCCACAGGCTTGCCGCCCTCGCCCAGTATCTTAGTCTCAAGCTCCTTGCTCACCGGCGCGGGGGCTATGCCGTACTCGCCCTTGAAGTAGTTCTTTACCTCGTTTGAGATCTGCTTGTACCGCTCGCCCATCAGCACGTTCACTACCGCCTGGTTGCCCACCATCTGCGACAGCGGCGTCACCAGCGGCGGATAGCCCAGGTCCTTCCTGACGGACGGTATCTCCGCCAGCGCCTCGTCAAACTTGTCCATCGCGTTCATGTCCTTCAGGTTCGCTATCATGTTCGACAGCATCCCGCCGGGGACCTTGTAGACCAGCGCCTGGGAGTCGGTGGCCATGCTCTTGGGGTTGAGCAGACCGGAGACCACATATTTCTGCTTTATGGGCTTGAAGTAGTCGTTGACCTTGTA
>CAYQWH010000088.1:0-4855 GCA_964421265.1 uncultured Oscillospiraceae bacterium
TTCTTGCCGGGGAGGAGAAGGAAAAGAAGCAGCGCCAGCACCACAGCGCCAGCGAAGACGGCTATTATCGTCACGCGCTTCCGGTTCTTCCCGCCGCCCTTCGCGCTGTCCGCGCCGTTCGCGGTGACAGGCTGGGCGTTTGCGGGTCTGGTAACGGGCTGGGCGGTGGTGGGATGGGCGTTTGCGGGTTGGGCGTTGGCGGCTCCGTTGTAACCGTTGTACGCGTTGTAATCGCGGCGCTCCGGGCGCTCGGGCTGTCTGCCCGGCTCCTCGGCGGCGTTGGTTCTCGTCTCACGCGGCGGCTCGTTGGCCGCGCCGCCCTCCACGTAGTCCGTGACGATATAGGCCGTGTCGTTGTCCTCGAACGCGTCACGTGCCGTATTCGGCGCCTCCCGGAGGAAGCCGTCGCGGTCTGGCCTACTGCCGCTCCACGTCACCCGGTTCGACGCGGTGTTCACGCGGGTCGCGCGATCCATGGGGAAGTACTCCTTAATCGCCACCTTCGCGTCGCGGGAGAGGTCATAGCCTATGTACGTTACGCCATTCCCCGTCTGGCTCAGCATACCGCCCACCAGGTACCGCCCGTGGAGAATCGTCATGGGTTTCAGACAGTACCCCGGCTCGTCGGCTCCGGCTGACGTCGGTTTGCCGCAGTGCTTACAGAACTTCGCGCCGGGCGTAATCTCGGTCATGCAGTGTACGCAGCGGTTTATTTCCATATCTACATCCTCCTGTCTCTGTCCTACATTATATATATACAGTCAGTGACCGTTGGGGAACAGCGCCACGGGCGCCGCCGACGCGGTCAGAAGTCGAAACGCACCCTGTATTCGCTGGTGCCGATCCGCAGCGCGTCGCCGTCCAGAATGGGCATCCACTCCTTGCCGTGGATGGGCACGCCGTTGATGAAGCTGTCGTTAGTGGAGTCGCAGTCGCGGACGTACACGGCTCTGCCGTTCCGCTGGAACTGGCAGTGCACGCCGGATAGCTTCATATCCGTGCTGTCCGGCACGACGTTGGCGCGTCTGCCGTCGCGCCCCAGCGTCACCGGCGTCCTGTCCGGCAGCGGGAACGCGCATATGCGCTCGTTCCGGCCAATGCTTATCATGGTCACCTGGCACCCGGCCTCCCGCTCCGGCGGCTCCGGCGGCTCCGTCGGCGGCTGTATCGGCTCCGCCGGGGGATTGGTCGTCTCCTCCACCTTCGCGTAACCGGTCATCTGCTCCGGCTCGTTGTCCGGCTCTATGTCCGGTTCGGCGTCATCGTCCTCTGGGGGTACCTCCGACGGGAAGTCCGGCAGCGGCCCGAAGCTGGGCGACATGGGCTGGACGGGAATCGGTTCGCTCTTCTTCTTCCGCCTGACCAGCACCACCAGCACCACGGCTCCCACTATCAGGACGCCAGCGGCCACGTATATGTACCATGGGATACCGGCGAAAAAGCCCTTCTCCTCCTCTTCCTCTTCCCCGTCACCGTTCTCCTCGTCCTCGCCGTTCTCGCTCTCATCGTCCACGCTTTCGGTGTCATCGTCGGCGGTGTCGTCGGTGTCGGTGTCCTCTATGTCGTTCGGGGGCGGGCTGGGGATGTCCTCTTTGCCGCTGTTGGGGCGGTCAGTGTCCGGGGCGGCGTCGCTGTCGCCGTCCGAGGGGGGCGTCTGGGTGTCTTCGTCGTCGTCAACGGGGTCTGGCAGCTCCTTTGTATCGACGCTCCGTTCCTCGGTGACGCGCGTGTCGCCCGACGTGTACTTCACCACCACCGGCACCTGCTGCTTCGTGTTGTCGTAATCGGCGCCCAGCAGCTCCGCGCGGAGCACCACCGCGTTCTGGAGGTCGCGCCAGATGTCCGTTCCGGCGTCCGTGGCCGTTGTGCCGTCTATCGTGGGCGCGTAGTGGATGCCGCCCAACGAGTTGCGCGCGAAGCTGCCAAGCACCTTGGCGTACTCCGTCTTGTCCGCGCTCCGCACCGTGGCAACGGTGTACACCGGGATGCCGGAGGCGCGAACGGCGTCCGTGGCCTCGCCCTCGGTTATGCCCGTCCGCTGGTCGTCCTCGCCGTCGGACAGTATCACGAGACAGCGGCGGGTATTGTAACTCGCGTTCGTGGTCAGGTCGCTTATGGAGTCCACTATCCCCTTGTACAGGTTCGTGTCCTGAGTGTTGTCCCGCGCGAGGGCGCTTATGGCGTCCGTCCGCTCCTCGCCGGTGTAAAGTATCCCGCTTGATACGGTGTCGTTGCCCAACGTGGTTATGACCATGCTGTCGCCCTCGTCCATGGCGTTATTCAGCGCGGTGAGGGTGTCCCGCGCCTGCTGCATCTGTCCGTCGCTCATGGAGCCGGACACGTCCACAAGGCAGTAGACCGTTATGGGCATATCCAGTTCCCCGGAGGTGTAACGCGTGACCTCCAGCTCGCCGCCGTCCAGCGTGACGGTAAATTCGCCGTCGTCCACGGCGGGGCACACCACCTGCAGCGTGTGGCCGCCCACGCGCATATCCTGCACAAGCTGTCCATTGCCCAGCGCCGCAGCCGGTACCGTCAGGGCCGTCAGCAGCGCCGCGCATATTATCAGCGCTCCCAGTCTCCTCATATCACACCTCTAAAAACAACGCTATCGCCGTATTGTTGTCCACCTCCGCGCCGAGACGCCTGAGCCGGCGTATGCGCAGATAATCCAGCCACTGTCGCGGCGTGGCCGATTTGTTCAGATCCAGCATTATCTCGTCCTCGTGCAGGTATTCCCAGAACCCGTCGCTGCAGAGCAGGAACGCGTGCTGTCCGGCGGACAGGGCGCAGGGGCCGGCGAACTCCGGGCGCAGCTCGTCGCCGCCAAGCACCCGTATGAGCCTGCTCCTGTCCGGGTGGCGGGGAATCTGGTCCCGCGTTATCTCGCCAAGCTGCACCGAGATCTGCGGCACGCTGTGGTCCTTCGTGTAGTGGTAAAGCTCGCCGTTGAAAAAGTGATAGAGCCGCGAGTCGCCTATATGCGTCCAGATAGCCTGGCTCCCCCAGATGTACAGCCCCACAACGGTGGACTTCATCTGGTCGGAGTTCTTGCGCCGCTCCAGTATCTCCCTGTTGGCGGCGGCGAGGCGCTCACGCAGCGTCGCCTCAGCCGGCAGCGCCGTCTCGCCGTCCAAGGCGCTGGTCATGTACTTCACGGCAACGCGCGACGCCGCCTGGCCGCCCTCGTGACCGCCAAGCCCGTCCGCCACCACCGCGTACACCCGCTCACCGCCCAAGTCCCTGTAGTCGTATGAGTCCTGGTTCTCCGCTCTTGTGCCTATGTCAGTGTAGCCTGATAGTTCACACCTCATTTTGTAACCCCCAAAATCTCCCGAACCGCACAGAGCGCCTCCGTGCGGCGGTTGCTGTCACTGTATCATATAGTCGTCCTGCGCCACGAACACATGGGAGCCGCGCGCCGCGCCGTACCACGCGCCGGGACGTATGCGGGAATTGTTTATCCATGTGCCGTTCTGGGAATTCTCGTCCCGGACAAGCACCCGGCCGCTCTGATCCATGGCTATTGTGCAGTGGTAGCGGCTGACCACAAGGTAGTCCTGCGGGTAGCGCACCTCGCAGAACTGCTGTCTGCCGAAGCGTATGCAGCTGTTGGGAGTGAGCGTCCACCGCGCACCCCGCAGCGGGCCGCTCACGCAGTTCACGTTTATCGACGGCACCCGCCCGTACTGCGCCATCGGCTGCGGGGACGGGGCCATCGCCTGCGGGGGCGGCGACATCGGGAACAGCGCCGCCGTCAGCTCGCTTACGCTCTGGAACCTGTCCTCCGGTCTGACGGCCATGCCCTTCTGTATCGCCGCCGCGACGCCTCGCGGCAGTCTCGGGCACAGCACCGCCAGCGGTATCGTCTCCCTGTCCTCCTTCAGCCGCCGGTCGGGCGCCTTGGGCGGCAATTCGCCGCTGAGCGCCAGATACACCGTCACGCACAGGGAGTATATGTCCGTCCACGGCCCCTGGTTGCCGTTGGCCTGGTACTGCTCCCAAGGGGCGAAGTTCTGCTTCATGAACGTGGTGAAGCTGCGCTTGCCCTGGTACATACGCACGGAGCCGAAGTCTATGAGCATGGCGTTGTTGTCAACGGTTATGAAGATGTTGTCGGGGCTTATGTCCCGGTGGATCAGGTTGCGGCTGTGAAGGACGTCCAGCGCCTTGAGCACGGGCCTGAGTATGTGCGCCATCTGCGGCCATGTCAGCGTCCTGTACGCCTTAAGATACGCCCGCAGGTCGGTGCCCTCAAGGTACTCCATGGTATAGTAATATGTGCCGTTCTCGTCGAACAGGTTGTAGAAGGGCACCACGCCCTGCTGCCCCTGGAGATCCATGAGTATCCTCGCCTCGTTCACGAAGCAATCGGAGACGTGCTCAAAGTACCCCTCCTGCCCCGGCACGACGGTGACGGTGAGCCTGTCGGCGTCGCGCAGCACGTCCTGAGACGGGTACAGCTCCTTCAGGGCAACGGTATGGTTGTCGTATGTGTCCCACGCCGAGTATGTAATGCCGAAACCGCCCTTGCCGAGCACGTCGCCCACAAGGTAACGGTTATGCAGATATGTACCACCGGGAAGCGCGGTTGTGGGACGGTACATCTCTAACTGCTCCGGCTGGTGACAGCGGCTGCACACGCCGCCGGTTATCACGCCGCCAAAACAGCGGGTACACCGCTTCCCTTCACTCATCTGTTATCTCTCCCTTATACGGAATACCGCAAAGTCCAATCCGCGATCGGACCCCATATCTCTCTGCCGGGCGCGGCCGCGGGCCGCCGTCCGTGGAACCCGCCGCCGGGCGCGTTTCCATAACGCCAATGGCGCGTGAAGAACTTACGGGACGGCGC
>CAYQWH010000088.1:4865-6048 GCA_964421265.1 uncultured Oscillospiraceae bacterium
CTCTGCCGGGCGCGGCCACAGGCCGCCGTCCGCGTTACGCGCGATCGCGGCGGGGCGCGTTTCCATAACGCCAATGGCGCGTGAAGAACTTACGGGACGGCGCGCGTCCCGGATTAAATCCCTCTCAAGCGCCTATTATTATCGCGGTGAAGTTGTCCTGAGACGGGTCCTGCAGGGCCAGCACGCGCTCCTCCAGCGTCTTGGCAAGCTGCTGCACGTCCGGCGTCTCGCTGATCATCTCCGTAAGCTGCCTGTCGGTGATGTTGTTGAACACGCCGTCTGTCATGAGCAGTATCCTGTCGCCGGGCTGAAGCCTTATCTGCCGCACCGACATCTCCACGTACTTGAGCTGTCCCATGCCGAAAAAGCTGGTCAGGCCCCGCCGCTGGGGATCCGCCGCCGCCTGGCTCATGGTCATGTCGCCGCTCAGCACCTTATACATCAGCTCCATCTCGTAGTTGTGCTCCTGATTGAGCTGGATTATCACGCCGGAGCGGTACAGGTACACCCTGCTGTCGCCTACCGCCGCCCAGTTGAAATAGTTGCCCCGGATAAGCGCGGCCACCATGGTGGAGCCGCTCTTGTATATCATATCCGGCCCCAGCATACGGTTCACCTCGTCGTTGGCAGCGCGTATCATGGCACCCAGAACGCCGTCCATCTGGCCCTTGCCCAGAGCGCCGCCCTGGGAGAGTATGGACATGACCACCTTCTGGCTGACCTGTTCGCCGCCCGAAAGACCGCCCATGCCGTCGGCTACCACCGCCAGCAGCCCGTCGCTCAGGGACGTGGTGCCCAGACTGTCCTGCTGGCCGTTCCGACGGCCTATGTTGTGGAGCCTGGCCGTCTGGAGCTGTAAGTCCTGGATATTCATCTGTACCATGTTCGTGACGGCGTCAAGGTTGACCTCCGTGCTGCCGTAACTCTCCACCGGCTCCATGGGCGCGGCGGGAGCGGCAACGGCGGCGCGCGCGTTCTCCTCGGGCTGCCGTCTCCTCCTTAATGTCAGTACGGCCACGGTCACGGCTGCCGCCGCGACTACCGCCGCCGCCGCGATGATTACTATGGCCTTGACGTTCGCGCCGCCGGACTTGCCCTCGTCCCCGTCGCCCTCGTCGTCAGCCGGCGCGGTGTCGTCGTCGGCGTCGCCGTCTCTGTCCGGGGCGGACAGAGCGGGCGGTTC
>CAYQWH010000088.1:6058-7066 GCA_964421265.1 uncultured Oscillospiraceae bacterium
GGTTCCCGCCCGGCGCCGTCGTCCGTAGATGGGACTGGCGTGTCCGGCTCCGTGGTCTCCGGCTTTATCACTGTTATGGTTATGGGGGTGCCTGACGTGACGCGCAGCTCGCCGTTCGCGCTCAGCGCCGCGCTTATGGCGTCGCCGTCGCCAATCTCCTGCCCGTCACGGCGCAGCGCGGCGGCGTCCACTATGGCGATCTCAAATTCGCCGCCGTCCTTCGGCACCGTGCCAGTATCGGGCTCGGGCCTGATTGTCAGCGTCACGGAGTTGTCGCTGTCCTTGGCGCCTTTGCTGACATCCACGGTGAACCCGTCGGTCACGCGGAACATGGACCCCTCCAACTCGTCGGCGAACTTCAGCCCCTCCTCGTCGCCGCCGTTTAGCTTTATGGTTATCTGCGTCTCCGCGTCGGCTCCGTCGGTCGTGTCCCAAGTTATCCCGGTCAGCTTCGACTCAACGGTGAAGTAGGGGTTTATGACCACCTGGAAGCCGCCGTCCACGTCAACTCTGTCCGGCAGCTCCACGCTCTCGTCTCCGTCCTTGTCCGCGTCCTCCGCCTCAAGGCACTTGCCGTTTATCGCGACGCGCAGGTTGTACACGCCTCCCACCACCACGGTGCTGTCACTCGCGTTGCCCTCAATGGTAACGCCGATGTTCAGAGCGCCCTTGTCGTTTAAATAGGGGGCGCTGTGCACCGTGGCCTTCATGCCGCCCGGCGCGCCCGTGATGATTATGTCGGAGGACTCGCTCTCGCCGATTTCGTAGTCGCCGACGTCGCCGGTGAAGGCGCACCCGTGCGGCTCGATATTGAGCCATACATAGACCGCGTTCTGCATACCTTTGGACGCGCCGCGCTGGATGGGGATTGAGGTTATAACCAACGCGTTGTCTGACGTGTCGTCCGATGCGTCGTCAGGCGTGTCATCCGATGTGTCGTCCGGTTCGGTATCCGGTTCGGTATCCGGCGTGTTATCCGACTTGTTATCTGAATGTGAGAAATGATTG
>CAYQWH010000089.1:0-7021 GCA_964421265.1 uncultured Oscillospiraceae bacterium
CGTCTGCCGGTCGCCTATAATAAGTTCCCTCTGTCCCCGGCCGATGGGTATCATGGAGTCGATGGCCTTGATGCCCGTCTGGAGCGGCACGGACACGCCCACGCGCTCGATTATGCCCGGGGCCGGCGCCTCAATCGGGTCGTACCTGACGGCCTCTATGTCGCCCTTCCCGTCAATGGGGCTGCCCAGCGCGTCGACAACTCTCCCTATCAGCTTTTCGCCCACCGGCACGGACACCACGCGCCCGGTGCGCTTTACCACGTCCCCCTCCTTTATGCCGTTGTCAGAACCGAGAATAACTATGGAGACGGAATTCTCCTCCAGGTTCTGAGCCATGCCAAACTCGCCGTTGGGGAACTCGACAAGCTCGTTCATAAGACAGTTGTCAAGCCCCGACGCCCGCGCGATGCCGTCGCCTACAAGTATGACTGTCCCTGTCTCGCTCTGTTCTATCTTCCGCTCATAATTCTTAATCTGAGCGCGAATGATCCTTGTTATCTCCTCTGGTCTAAGTTCCATGCTCTACCAGCTTTCCTGTTAAATTCCACAGTGGTACTCACAGTACCACGGCGCCAATAGACCGCTCAATATCCGCAAGCTCCGCGCGGACGGAACCGTCATAGCATTTGCCGTTCATGTCCAGGCGGACGCCGCCTATAATGTCGCTGTCAACGCGCGCTCTCAGATCGACCCGCTTGCCGGTTCTCTCCTCCAGCTTCTTCCGCAGCTTCTCCGCGAGAGCCTCCTTCAGGGGCACCGCCGTTACGACGGTGACTTCCAGTATGCCGTTGTCCTCGTTATAACGCTTCCTGTACGCCCTCTCGCAGCCGGACAGCTGGCGGATAATGCCTTTCTCCACCAGTATCTTCATGAAGTTCAGAAGATAGCCGTCGACTCTGCCGCCGAAGCTCTCGTCCAGCGCCCCGCAGCGCTCGGCCACCGGTATGGACGGCGTGGACAGGAGCCGCGCGTACTCCGGGTTCTCCTCAAGAATGGAGGCCGCCATATGAAGCTCCTCTAAAATCTCCGCGCTCTTCGACTCGTCCCGCGCAAGCTCATAGAGCGCCTCGCCGTAAGTCTGCGCCCTGCTCGTCATACCTCGTCTCCTATTTTACCGATAAAGTCCTCCACCAGCGCGTCATGGTCGCTGGCGCTAAGCTCCCGGTCAACCACCTTCGCGGCGATCTCGACGGCTATGACGGAGATCTCGTCCTTCACGTCGTTAAGGGCCTTCTTCTTCTCCTGTGTGATCTCCGCCTCGGCCTTGGCGCGGATGCGGTTCGCGTCGCTGTTAGCCGCGTCGATAATCTCCTTCTCGCGTTTCTCCGCGCGGCGGGTGGCGTCACGGATTATCTCGTCGCGCTTCTGGTTGGCCTCCCGCAGATATTGCTTGTACTCCGCCTGCATCGCGTCCGCCTTCTCCTGGGACTGCTCCGCCTGGGAGTACATATCGTCGATCTCCTTCTGCCTGTCGTCTATCATCTTCTTCACCGGCTTGAAGAGAAGCTTCTTCAAGACCAGGAACGTGATAATCATGTTGCAGAAGGTGAAGATCGCGGTCCATAGATCTATATCAACTATGTTCTCATATGCGGCAAGTGGCAAATTGCTCACTCCTTTCTGATAAAGCTTAAAAAAGCCTATCCGGTAAACTCAGCCCTTGAACACGAAGAGCAGGAGCAGGGAGATAACCAGGGAGTAAATGCCTGTGGATTCTGTGATAGCGCAGCCAAGAATCATGTTGGTACGCAGCAGACCGGCCGTCTCCGGCTGACGCGCCATGCCCTCCAGCGCCTTGCCGACGGCGTTGCCTTCGCCGATTGCCGGGCCGATAGCACCAAATCCGATTGCGATTCCTGCGCCAATGGCGCGAGCAGCGTTTAAATCCATTTTTAAGTCCTCCTAAATATTTATAGTTTCCTTAGCTTTAAATAATTATTTCAACGTACGCGACGTAGAAATCACTTAGTCCTCTCCTCCGGCGGCGGGCAGGCCATGCCCACGTAAACCATTGTCAGGAGGCTGAACACCAGCGCCTGTATGCAGCCGGTGAACACGTCGAAGTACAGCGACGTAAGTCCGGGGATACCCAACTGGAGGATCGGCAGTCCCACAGCGACGCCCGTGTACTCAAGGATACCCGTGACGCCGATGACCGCGGCCGCGACGCCCAGTATCTTTCTGATGAGTTTCTTCTTGCTGCGTCCCCACAGGAACAGCAGCACCCCCAGCGCTATAACGATTATCGAGATAACGATGGTGTTGGACGCGATCGCCCCGATCAGCGCGGAGGACGCCGCCGCCAGCGCCGCGTAGATCAGACTTGTCAGCACCCCGCCGCCCATGATGTTGCCGAAGTGACGGAACGACATGGAGACAGGCTGCGCCACCTCGCTGATAATGTTAAGGGGGTTCAGATAGGTTTTGAGCCATGATGGACCCTGGTACTTCGTGTTGCACACCCATGTGATGACGCTGGTCATAATCGCCCATGTCGCGACAGTCATCAGATCCGCCGTGGACGAGCGCAGGAAACCCGTCATGCCTATCAGGGAGCCGCACAGCGAGGACAGCATAAGGCTGCCGATATACGGCGCCCAATCGGAGTTATGCTTGCCCATGGCGTCCTCCACAAGGCTGTAGAGCATCCCCACAAGCTTCTCCACGATGACCTGCCTGCGCCCGGGCCGCTTCTTCAGGTTCCGCCCGAGGAAGAACCCGGCGGTGCACAGCGCTACCATAACAATAAAGGACGACAGCGTCGTCTGCGTAATGGGTATGACGCCGAAGAGCTTTGTGTAGATCTGGGGTCCGTTTACGCTCACGTTCATTTCTCTTTTTCACCGTCCTTGCGAAAATATTCCGTGAGATTCAAGCTTAGCTGTACAAAGATTAACGGAAGAACTGACGCTATCGGGTCGAAATACCCGGTTTTCAGTATGACGATGTATAGGACCGCCAGGACAAGCAGCCGTCCCGTAGACGACGCCCGGACAGAGAGCGTCGCTTTCGCGGCGTTGCCTGTTTTCTCCGCCTGATCCGCCGCGCGCGTGACGGATATGCTTAAAAAGAGAAAATTGCCAATAGCCAACACGCCGCCAACCAGAGCGCCCAACAGCACCGCCACCGTGAACTTGCCGAAAACCGCGTAACCCGCGAGCATCAGACCAATCAGTACCACCTCCCCAAGAAATACCCGGAGGAGCTGCCGAATCGCGGACTCATTATGAAACATTACGCATCCTCCTTCAATCCGCTTCACTCGTGATCATTAAAGGAGGGCGGCACGTCTCTGTCCTCCTCTTTTCCCGCCCGATCCATGCTCCTGAGGGAGGAACGGAACCCGGACACAGCCCCGCCAAGTCCCAGAAAAACGCCCAGAACCACCACCCAGCCGCCAAGTTCGAACCTGTCCCGCAGCCAGACCGCGCCCATTATGCACAGCACCAGCGGCCCCACCACGGAAAACGCGAGCTGCGTGATCCAGACGAGATTCTTCAGCACCTTAAAGCTGTCCTTCAAATCCCATGCCCCCCATGAACCGGAAACAAATGCCACTTACAACTATAAAACATTTTTCCCGTAAAGTCAAGTTCTGTTTGAAAAAAACATGAATTTTCCCCAATATCCGCACCGGAACTGAGCGCCCGTCACCCGGGCCGCGATTCGGCGGCGGCAAACCGCCCCGGCGCGGATAACGGCAATCCCGGCGGCCTGACGCGAAATCGCCCGACCGCCGGGAGGATTATCCCGCGCTCCTGTTGTACTCGTTCATCGCCGCGTCAACGCCCGAGACGATCACCGTCTCGATGGCGCCGACGGCGCGTATCGCCGCCGCGCGCATGGCTCCCACGTCGTCGCCCTTGAATGTCGAGAGGACCCAGTCCGCCAGGTCGTAATCCGGATCCGGCGGCGCGCCCACGCCGACCCTGACTCGCGGGAACCCGTCGCCGCCGCAGCGGGCTATGATGTCCTTCAGCCCGTTGTGCCCGCCGGCGGAACCGGAACGGCGCACGCGCAGCCTGCCCACCGGCAGCGACACGTCGTCCGACACCACCAGCACGCGCTCCAGCGGCGTCTTGTAGAACCCCATCGCCTCGGACACCGCCGTGCCGGAACCGTTCATATACGTCGTGGGCTTCATGAGGAACACCTTCGCCTCCCCGACGGCGCACTGTGCGGTCAGCGCGTGGAACTTGACGCGCTTTATCCGCACGCCGTGCTTCTCCTCGAAGGCGTCCGCCACCATGAACCCCGTGTTGTGCCGCGTGCCGCTGTACCGCGCGCCGTCGTTGCCCAGGAACGCCACGATCCACGTCACGTCGCCCTTCTGCCTTTGGAATATCATATCACTTGAAGAGCGTGGACATGGAGACCTCTTCGTAAATGCGGTCTATCGCCTCGGCGAACATGGGCGCCACGGAGAGGAACTTAACCTTGTCCAGCTTCTTCTCCGGGTACTCCGGAATTGAGTTCAGGAACACCAGCTCCTTAATGACGCTGTTCTCGATGCGCTCCATAGCCGGGCCGGAGAGCACGGCGTGGCTCGCGCAGGCGTAGACATCCCGCGCGCCGCCGATATTCACCAGCGCCTCCGCCGCTCCGCACAGGCTCCCGGCGGTGTCCACCATGTCGTCGAAGAGAATGACGTCCTTCCCCTCCACATTGCCGATTATGTTCATGACCTCGGACTGGTTCGCCCTCTCCCGCCGCTTATCGACGATGGCGAGGCCCAGCCCCAGCTTATGGGAGAAGTCGCGGGCGCGGGCGACCGAACCCACGTCCGGCGACACGACGATAACGCTGTCGTTGCCCTCGCCGAACTTGTGGGCGTAATAATCGGCAAAAATAGGCGCGCCGACCAGATTGTCAACGGGTATGTCAAAAAAGCCCTGAATCTGGGGCGCGTGGAGATCCATTGTGAGCACGCGATCCGCTCCGGCGGATGTGATGAGGTTTGCCACCAGCTTGGCGGAAATCGGGTCATGGGATTTCGCTTTCCTGTCCTGTCTCGCGTAGCCGAAGTACGGCATAACGGCGGTTATCCGTCCGGCGGACGCGCGTCGGCAGGCGTCAGTCATAACAAGAAGTTCCATAAGGTTGTCGTTCACAGGCCCGCAGGTAGACTGAACGAGGAACACGTCGGAACCCCTCACAGTCTCATAGAGCGAGAGCGCCACCTCGCCGTCGGAAAAGTGGGACACGGTCATGTCGCCCAGCCACGTCCCCATGTTGCGGCAGATGTCCTCCGCCAGGCCCCTGTTTGAGTTTCCGCTGAAAATCTTAACGTCCTTTCCGTGCGCTATCAAGCAAACTCCTCCTTCTGCCATAAATTCAATATTTTATTCCGGTAAAACAGTCTTTTACCATCCGCATTATACCAGATTTTTTCGCGGATGAACAGTGCAAAAGCGATATTTTGTCAAAACGACGTTAATTGACTTCCGATACCCGCAGTTTTCCATCAAAAACGGTGAACCTGACGTTTACGCTGCCGAACCTGAGGCCGTAGACCCTCGTCGCGCTCTCCTGATACGCCGGGCGCGGGTCGTGGCTCAGCACCTGCGCAAGCCCCGCTCTCTCCCGCTCCGGCACCTTCGCGAGAAGCTCCTCCGGGAACACCACTTCCAGCGTCCTCTCGTCGGCGCTGTCGGCGAAACCGCCCGTCGCCTCCGGGCGGCAGTCGGCGTAGGGCAGGTACGGCTTGATGTCGTATATGGGCGAACCGTTCATGAGATCCGCCCCGCGCACTATCAGCCGCCCGTCCTCCACGCCCGCCAGTTCCACGCAGGACAGCCCGATGGGGTTCGGTCTGAACGGTGAGCGCGTGGCGAACACGCCCATGCGCGCGTTGCCGCCGAGCCTGGGCGGGCGGACAGTCAGCGACCGCCGCCCGGACGGGTTCTCCGAAAACCCCCACAGCAGCCACAGGTGCGAAAAGCCCTCTATCCCCCTCACCGCGTCCCGGCTCCTGTACTCCGGCTCGAAAACCACCCGCGACTCCACCATGTCCGCAAGCCCGCTCTGCCGGGGTATGCCGAACGTCTCCGCAAAGTCATTTTCTATAAACGCGATCGCTCTCATCGTCATCTCCGCCGCGCCGCTCAAATTTGCTCCCTCCTTCAAAACGCTTTCCTTTTCCATGTCATAATACTACCCCGTGACGGCTTTGTCCAGACTGAATTTCATTTTTTTACATTTTTCGATTACATACGAAAAATGATTCATCAATTTCAACCAACAAAAAATATTTTATTGAATAAAAATAAATATTTTTTTCAGAAAATATTGACAGCGCGTAAAATTTGTCATATATTAAATTTGTATAGGAGCGCTGGGCTGATTGTCCCGGTCCCGCGGGTAAAACGCGGGCGCGCGGACTTTTGGCAATCCATCCGGCACAACACTTTTCGTGGAGGAATAATATGAACAACGGCACAGTAAAATGGTTCAATCAGGAGAAGGGCTATGGCTTCATCTCCAACGATGACGGCAGCGGCGATGTATTTGTGCATTTTTCCGCTATCCAGATGGATGGGTTCAAGACCCTGTCCGAGGGGCAGCACGTCACCTTCAGCGTGGAACCTGATCCCAGGGACACCGGCAAGATGCGTGCTATAAATGTCACGCCCGTCTAACGGCTCTATCACGCTTCGAAAAAGAAATGGCTCCCGGCTCTTTAGGGGAGCTATTTTTTTGCCTTTCCGTTCCCGCCGCGGCGCCGCCCGGAAAAATACCGCCGCCTCGCGCGGATAAAAATGATAAAAACGTTTGCTAAATTTATATTAAGGTGTTATAATGGGTATTAAGGGATCTCTGAATAAACCGTGGCCTTGCCGCCTTTCCCCCGGCGGGGAACCCCTCGCCGATTTATTCAGAGCTTCCTTAAGATTACCGCCGTTTCTGCGGTTCCATCAAATCGGAGGTGATTAAGCAATGACGCGCTGCCCGAAACGCTTTGCCGCGATAATATCGGTCATGGCGCTGCTCCTGGCGCTCCTGAACAGCTGCTCGTCGGCTT
>CAYQWH010000090.1:0-6939 GCA_964421265.1 uncultured Oscillospiraceae bacterium
CGCAAGGTTTTTCTCCCGGAACAGGGTCATATCCGGGGCCATGAGGTAGTAATGAGTACCCAGCGCAGCCCTCTTGGAATTGTTGTGGGACGGAAATCATCCCATATCTCCGATTCAGGGTATCGTAAAGCAGCACATATTCTCGGAACTTTATGTGCTGCTGAATGACTTGATACGCTTTAAGATAAAACTTATTCAGACAGGCCGGAGAAGAATCGGTGTTCTCCTTTGCGGCTTCCTTGTCCACCAGAACGTAATCTTAGGACAGGTTCTGAATATTCACCACCTTCCCGATTTCCGTATCAGAACGCACAGGCTTGTTGAGAACACTGGTTTCCCGCGTTCCCGCACCCGTTCCGGCGCAAGTCCCCTTTCACTTCACCTGACCGCCTTGGTTGTCTGCTCATTTAGTTTCCCGGAAGTGAGTAAGCTATGGCGCAGGACGCGGTGGCTTGCTTTTGCCATCGGCTATGTAACGCCGGCGACGCGCCCGGCAGCGGCCGAAGCGGGAGTCGCGAACTGTTCGCCTCAGCAGCCCGCTAACCCGTGCTCGTTCTCACACACCCGCGTGGATTTCTGGGCAGGAAAACCGCCGGAAGCTTATAATCTCCTTGGCGGGCATAAATCCTCCCGCCTCTTTAAAAATGTTCTTGCCATGGTATAATCACCCAAAGAATAATTTTTCCCGCAAATCTCAATCATTCCGGCTGATTATAAAACCCAAGGGAGGCAACTTCTTTACGAAGTGCCTCCCATTTCTGGGGCGTTCTGTTTTATTATCTGATCGGCACTATTACCTTTGCCGGGCACTTCTCCGCGCACTTGCCGCAGCCGACGCACTTATCCGCGTCTATGTGCGCGACGTTATTCGCCAGCTTAACCGCATCGTGCTCACACTGTTTCACGCATATGCCGCAGCCTATACAACCCGCGGTACATACCTTGCGAACAGCCGGTCCTCTGTCATGACTTGAGCAGTGCACTGAATACACTTTCTTCAACGGCACCGCTTCTATCAGGTTCTTAGGACATTCCTTTACACACATCAGGCAGCCTCTGCACTTCATCACGTCCACAACCGCAACGCCGTCTTTTATGTGGATGGCGTCGTATTCGCAAACGTTGGTACAGGACCCATAGCCAATGCATCCGAATGAACACGCCCGCACAGGAAGTCCAGCCGCCACCACCGAACGGCAGTCGCGTATTCCCGCGTACTCAACAGGCTCCGGCGACTTCTCACAGGATCCGCTGCACTTCACCTGAGCGACCTTCCGCTCCTGCGATTGCGCCGCTACGCCCATTATGTCGCCTATCGCCGATGTGTTCGCGTCATTGTTCACCGGGCACGCGTTGACCGGAGCCTCGCCGCTGACTATCGCGGCCGCTACCGCGTCGCACCCCGCAAACCCACACGCTCCACAGTTGTTCCCCGGCAGCTTGTCACGTACCTGCGCCACACGCTCGTCTACATCCACATGGAACGCGTTGCTTACTACTATGAGCGCAAAACCTATCACAAGCCCGGTTATACCTACTACAAGGGTCGGAATCAATATACTCATATTTTAACCTCCCCCTCACATTGTGCTGAAGCCCATGAACGCTATTGCCAGCAGCGCCGCTGTCACCAGGACTATAGGCGCGCCACGGAAGGGCTTCGGTACAACATCTTCTTCTATTCTCTGACGCATACCCGCCAGCAGCACTATCGCCAGCACGAACCCTACAGCCGTGCCAAAACCGGACAGCACGCACTCGATAAAGTTATAACCGTTCTGTACATTAGTCAGCGCTACGCCAAGGACGGCGCAGTTTGTCGTTATAAGCGGCAGATATATACCGAGCGCCGAATATATTGCCGGTGATGTCTTTTTCAGGAACATCTCAACAATCTGCACCAGCGCGGCTATGACCAGAATGAATACTATAGTCTTCAAGTATTCAAGGCCGTTCGGCGCAAGCACATAATCATAGAGCAGACTCGCCACCGCCGACGCTATGGTAATTACAAAGACCACGGCCATGCCGAGGCTTATGGAGGGCTTCATGGACTTGGAGACGCCGAGGAATGAACAAATGCCCAAAAACTGACTCAGCACCACGTTGTCCATCAGGGCGGCTCCAACAACAATCAGAATCAGTGATGTCATGCCTTAGCCCCCCTCTTTTTCTTCTCCTCATCGTCACACTGTGTGGAGCAAAGCGCGCAGTTGCCGTCGCAGCCGCCGTCCACAATATCGTTCGCCCGCGTCTTTATGCTCAACGCGTTCATAACCGCGACCACCAGCGCGAGAATCAGAAACGCTCCGGGCGCTCTCACGAATATCGCCATCGGCTCATAGGAGTCAGGCATTATCTGTACGCCGAAAATCGTACCGGCACCCAGTATCTCACGGAGCGCGCCTATGATTACCAGCGCGCCTGTGAACCCAAGCCCCATGCCCAGTCCGTCAAACA
The DNA here is from genome assembly GCA_964421265.1 of uncultured Oscillospiraceae bacterium. Classification (GTDB taxonomy): domain Bacteria; phylum Bacillota; class Clostridia; order Oscillospirales; family Oscillospiraceae; genus RUG626. The sequence goes on from CAYQWH010000090.1 coordinate 2,461, forward strand.
CAGAGGGCAGCGGCGGGTTCTTGGACGCGTACGCCTCAGCGCGGCCCAGAATTATACAGTTAACCACTATCAGCGGTATATATATGCCCAACGACTCATATACCGAATGGACAAACGCCTCCATAAGAAGCTCCACAGCCGTAACTATCGACGCAACTATGACGATATACGCCGGGAGGCGTACCTCGCCCGGTATAATCTTCCGCACAAGAGAGATTACAAAGTTCGACACTATCAGAACGACCATCGTCGACGCGCCCATGCCCAGACCGTTCATTGCGGAGGTGGTAACTGCCAGCGTCGGGCACATTCCCAGCATAAGCACCAGCGCCGGGTTTTCTTTGATAACGCCATTCTTCAATCGTTCCAAGAATACATTCATTACGCTCCCTCCTTCACATAGTTAGTCCAGAAATCAAGAGCCGCGTTGACCGCGTTCACAACCGCGCCGGAGGTGGTAGACGCGCCGCTAACGCTGTCTATCTCATTATCCGCCGTTGAACCGCCGACTTTATTCAGTATGAATTTGTCTGTCTTGACACCATTGAACTGGCTCTTGAACGGCTCATCGGCTGCCTTTGAACCCATGCCGCCCGTCTCGTTTATCTCCGTGAAAGCTATGGCGTTGACTGTGCCGTCGGACATTATGCCCACGGACAACGTTATGTCGCCCTCATAGCCGTCTTTCGTCGTGACGCTGATAACGCAGCTTCCGTCGTCGCCAAACACAGCGTCGTTTATATTCACGCGCCCGTAATCCGTACCGTAGGACTCGCCTATCTCCTCTATCTTCGCGGTAATATCGTCCCTTTCGCTGAACGACGAGGCGTTGGGACTCACCGCCTGATAGGACGCGATATTCGCCTCCAGCGCAATCTGCGCAATCGGCTCCTTCGTCACCTGATACACGACTCCTAATATAGCGCCGGCAAGCAATGTTATAACGCACAGTACAATAGCCGGCTTCGGGGAAATGGAACGCTTCTTCGCGCCGCCGTCTTTGGGCTGCTCGCCTTTCGCGGGTTCCGGATTCTTCTCAGGCTCCGCAGACTTGACTTCCTTCGTCTCCGCGGCTTTGTCCGCTTTCGGCTCAGCGGCTCTGCCTTTGTGTCCGTAAGGCTTCGGTATCGTTATCTCATCCATTACCGGAGCCGCCACGTTTGCGAGCATTATCGCGTAGCTTACCGAGTCTGTCGCCGAGCCTACCACTCGGAATATTCCGCTTAGTATACCAAATAGCAGTCCGTAGACCAGTTCTCCTCGGTGGGTAACCGGGCTGGTGACGGGGTCGGTCGCCATGAATATGCCGCCAAGGAGCATACCGCCGCCCATCAGCTGCGAGAGCAGATATGTGGGGTTAAAGCCCTCGCCGAAAATACCCACGAACAGTGTGAAAGAAACTATCGACACAAGCGGAATTTCAATTGTTATACCGCCTACCGCCCACAGGAACAGCCCGCCGATAATAATGGCGATAGCGGAGTTGCCGATAATACCGCTGCCCGCGCCCGTGAAGGAATTCATCATAGTGGAGAAATTGTTCGGATCAGTCAGCGGTGTCGCGCTGCTCACTCCGTCAATTGTGTAATTCGTCATGGCAGTGCCGAATGATATGAGCAGGAAGCATCTGCCCGCGAGAGCGGGGTTCACCAGGTTCTTGCCAATACCTCCGAAAAGTCCCTTTGCCACAACTATGGCAAAAATGCTGCCAAGACACGGCACATAAAGCGGAACCGCGGGAGGAAGTGTCAGTCCCAGCAGCAGTCCTGTCACGACCGCGCTGCCGTCAGTGATGGTGTTGGGCTTTCCCGTGATGAAATCGAACACAAACTCCGCCAGTACCGCTGTGATTACTGACATCGCGAGTACGAGCGCGGCGTGGTAGCCGTGGTTCCATATGCCCACCACCGTCACGGGGACAAGCGCCAGTATCACATCAAGCATTACCTTACTGGTAGTCAGCGGCGTGCGGATATGGGGGCTTGTCGATATGCTGTATTTTTGATTCATACCTCACCCCTTCTTTCTCTGCGCCAAAATATCAGCTTTTGCCTGCTTGAATATCTGCATAAGCGGTCTTCTCGCGGGGCATATATATGTACATGACCCGCAGGCTATACACTCAAGACCATAGAGCTTCTTCTCATACCGCTCGTAATCCCTCCGGATCGCAGCCATAGCCATAAGCTGCGGTATAAGCCCCTCCGGACAGACCCGCGTGCAGCGTCCGCACCTCAGGCAGGTCGTCATCTCGCTCTCAGCGATGGCCGTGGGATCCTTCCTGAACACCGTAAGCGCGTTACCGGTTTTCGTCACCGGCACGTCAAGACCCGTGAGCGCTATGCCCATCATCGGCCCGCCCGCAAGCAGCTTCTCGGGCTGGTCGCCCTCAACGAACCCGCCGGCAGCCTCCAGCACGGCTGAATAGGGCGTCCCTATCCGCACCCAGAGGTTGCAGGGACTCTTCACGCCGTCTCCGGTAACTGTACAGCCCCTCGTAATAAGCGGTTCCGAATAGCACACGGCTCTGTAAATCGCCTGCACCGTGCCCACATTGTCCACTATGCACCCGGCGTCCGCCGGCAGCATACCTAACTTTATGTGCTCACCCGCCACAACGTCAATCACGGAACGCTCACCGCCCTGAGGGTACTTCGCTGTCGCCACATGGACTGTCAGCTTATCGTGTCCCTGCGCGGCCTTCCTGATTGCCTCTATCGCTTCCTTCTTGTTGTCCTCGATAAGTATCACGCCGCTGGCGTTTGGGAACAGCGCAAGCATGACCTCCACGCCCGCGACAATCTCCTCCGGCTTCTCCCGCATCAGCCTGTCGTCGCAGGTTATGTATGGTTCGCACTCGCCGCCGTTGGCGATAATATACTTTATCGCCGCAGGATCCTTCGGCGCGAGCTTCACGTGAGTCGGAAATCCGGCGCCGCCCATGCCTACTATACCGGCATCCTGTATCTTTTGCAGTATCTCCTTCGTGCTGAGCTTTTTGTAATCCTCAGGCTTTCCAACGCCTTCCAAAAGCTCATATTCCCCGTCGTTCTCCACGACCACGGACATTGACTGCGTTCCGCCCGGAACTGTGCGGTTCTCCACCGCCTTGACGGTCCCGGACACCGACGAAATGATATTCGCCGAGACGAACCCGTCCGCTTCGCCGACTTTCTGGCCAACGAGCACGCGATCGCCCTTCTTGACCACCGCCTTCGCCGGCTTTCCGATGTGCTGACTCAACGGGAATATCAGCTCCGCGCCCGGCGGACAGTCCCGGAAAGGTACGTTCTGGGACAGCTCCTTCCAGCTCCTGGGATGAACGCCGCCGGGAAAAGTTTTCTTCATTTACACGGCCTCCTCTTCTTTTTCTTCATCGGATTCCTTTTCTAAATCCTCGTCTTCCTGTTCCTCATCTCCTTCCTCAACGTGCCTCTTTTTCCTCGCTTTCTCAACCAGTGAACACAATATCAGGCTCACCTCATACAAAATCATGATCGGTATCGCAACCATTATCTGTGACACTATGTCCGGCGGAGTAATGAGCGCGGCGACGACAAAGCTGACAACGATAACAACCCGCCGCGCCTTCTTCATCCACTTCACCTTGATTATCCCTGCCCATGACAGCATGACGGACACCACAGGCAGTTCAAAAACAATGCCGAATATGATGAATATGGTCATCAGAAAAGTCACATAATTCTGAACTGAAATTGCCGCGTCTATCTCGCTGCCGCCACTCAGGGAGCTGAGAAAGTACAACATTGTCGGGAGCATAATTTTATAGGCGAAAAACACGCCTATGCAAAAACAGAGCAGTCCGAAAATAATTGAACATAGGAATGCCCTGTTCTCGTTCTTCTTCAGTCCGGGCTTTATAAACGCCCAAATCTCATAGAGCAATACGGGGAGCGTCACCACTACGGCGAAAATCAGCGCGACGGAGACGTACTCCATCAGCAGCTCCTGCGGCGACAGATAGACATACTGGTAGCCATACTCTCTTCCGATTTCCAGAAGTCTGTCCACAAGCCCAGGCGCGAAGTTCATTCCGGCTATGACCGCCGTGAAAAGCACCACAAGCGATATTATGATGCGGTTCCGCAGCTCCTTAAGATGACCGGAGAGGCTCATCTCCCCCTTGCTCTTTTTCTCATCAGGCCCCTTTTTCTCCGCCATTCTCAGTAACCGTACCCGCTACAGGCTCTTCGCTCTTTTTCTCAACGTTTTTCGGTTCCGGCGCGCTCTCAGTCTCGTCTGAACCAAGACCGTCTTTAAAGCTCTTGACGCCCTTGCCGACCATCTTAGCCAGCTTCGGTATCTGCGTCGGCCCCAATATTATCAACACAACCGCCAAAATTATCAGAAGTTCTGATGTGCCAAGCTTCATGGCTGTTCCGCCTCCTTATCAAAACTTATATCCTCGTTCTTCTCAGGCTCCGGGTCCCCGGCTTTTATGTACTCCGGCTCCGCCGG
>CAYQWH010000091.1:0-6925 GCA_964421265.1 uncultured Oscillospiraceae bacterium
CGCGGCGCTGACAAGGAAAAGTGTGTCCGCAGGACGCGCTTTTCCGTAATATAATCATCCGTTTTTAATGGCGTCAGCCATTGAAAACGGCGCGCTATATGTGTTGCGCCTCGTGGATGTTGGCCACGTCAAGGATGAGGCTGATGCTGCCGTCGCCGAGGACGCTGCAGCCTGTGACGCCGTAATCCTTCACGCCGAAGCTGTTCACGTAATTGGGCAGCGGCTTTACCACCACCTGCTGCTCGCCTATCAGCTCGTCCACGAAGAGGCAGAAGGAGTTCTCCCCGGTGCCGACCCACAACAGCACGCCGTCGTCGAAGGAGTCCACGCCGCTGTCAAGACGGTAGAACTCCTTGGCGCGGACGATGGAGTAGAAGTTGTCCATTATCTTTATCATCTCGCCGCTGGACGCGTCCTGAATGACGTCGCTGTCGGACACCCTGATAATCTGCCGTATGTCGCTGAGGGGCACGGTGAATATGGAGTTGCCCGTGGCCACCTCCATGCCGTCCATGATTGACGTGGTCAGGGGGATCTTCAGCTTCGTCGTCATGCCCTTGCCCCGCTCGCTGGTAATGGACACCGTGCCGCCCACGCTCTCCACGTTGCTCTTCACCACGTCCATGCCCACGCCGCGTCCCGAGTACTCCGTCACCTCGTTGTTGGTGGAGAATCCGGGCATCAGGAGGAAGTTCAGTATCTCCTTGTGGGAGTACTCCACTCCCGGCTGGGCGACGCCCTGGCGCAGCGCCTTGTTGAGGACGCTCTCGTCGTCCACGCCCTGGCCGTCGTCCACAACCTCGATTACCACCTCGCCGCCGGTCTGCCGCGCCGAGAGGGTTATGTGGCCGACAGGGTCCTTCCCCGCCGCCACGCGCTCCTCCCGCGTGTCCTCAATGCCGTGCTCCATGGAGTTGCGCACTATGTGCATGATGGGGTCGGCGATGTTGTCCACGATGGTCTTGTCAACCTCCGTGTCCTCACCCTCAAGTATAAGCTCCGCGTCCTTGCCCAGCTTCTTGCACATATCCCTGACGATGCGCTTCTGCTTCTGGAACGTGCTGGACACGGGCACCATACGCAGCGACAGCGCCACGTCCTGCAGGTTGTCCGTCAGGGAACGGAGCTGCCTCGCGGCCTTGTTGAAGTTGTCAAGCTTCAGCCCCTTCAGATCCGGCGACGCCGTGACCTGGGCCTCGGTGATGATAATCTCGCCCACCACCGCCATGAGCGTGTCCAGCTTGCTCAGGTTGACGCTTATGAGGCTCTCCTTGGTGTGGGCCTGCTTCGCGGCCGTCTGGCCGCCCTGGGCCTGGTCGCCCTGCGCGGCGGTACCCTGCGTCTGGGCGGACGGGGCCGCGTCCGCCGACGGGGCCGTCGGGTGGTCAAACATACTGTACGTCCGGACGGCGCCGTTCTCCTGTATTACCGGCACGGATCTGGCCCGGTCTTCCTGCGCGGCGAAACGGATGAAGAACCCGTTCTCCACAATGAACCCCGCCGTGTCCGGGTTGAGCTGCACGTCCGGCGGGTAGTAGTCGAACCGGGACTCGTCGCATATGTCCTTCACCGCGTTCACCAGCATCATCGCCCGCAGGTTCTCCATGCCGCAGCCCTCGTCGAAGAGCACGTGGAGCGTGTAGGGGAAGTCGGCGCTGCCGTACTCCTCCGCCGACGCGTCCGCCTCCGCGCCGCCGCCGCTGTCGGCCGCCGCCGCCGGCGACGGCTCCTCCTCCGGCTGCTCACCTGAAATTTTAGCGGAGAAACTATTAATTTTGTCAAGGAAACTGTCGATAGAGGCAGTGAGAGGTTCGTTTGCCTCCAGCTTGTCGATCTCACCGCGGAAGAAATCTATCGCCTGGAATATGAGGTCGAAGAGCGCCGGCTTCAGATCCTCCGGCACCACGTCCATCGTCTTGTCGCGGATCACAAAGAACAGATCCTCTATTCTGTGTGCCACAGTCATCAGCGTGTTGTACTCCATCATGGCCGAGGATCCCTTGAAGGTGTGCATAATGCGGAATATCTCGTTCACATCCTCCTGAGAGAATGTCCCGGCCTTCTCCGCCGCCAGCACTATGTCGTCCAGCTGCTCCAGAAGGGAGTGCATTTCAAACAGGTACGCCTCCAGCATATCATTGCCCATAAATTTCCACCTCTGCTATTTTAATGTTATTATATCAGCGTCACGATTTTTAACCGCGCTTTTCTTTACAAGTTATCGGCAGTTTCATGTAAAAATTAATATCCGCCGCCGGTCGAAAATAAATTTTCATTCCCTTTTCAGTCGGGAATCGCAATGAGAGTTTATTTTTGCCTGGCTTAAAGATAACATAATCTCCCGCGTATCCCGCGCGGCCGGGTTATGGTGGTCTCGGACGGTTCGGCGAAGCCCTCCGGCGGGAGGGCGGAACGGGCGCGGTTATCGCACCGCGCCGGCGCGGGCCGGTGTTATCCGAGTATATTCTGAAAAAAGAGGAGCTGAGGAAGAAGATGCCGGGATTATTAGGCCCGACCAATCCGGTACCGGGCTATGACGCCACGCCGGTGCGGGTGACCACGCCCCAGGCGGGCGACACCACGGTTGAGAACATAATAAATCCGGAGCAGGTGACGCGCCCCGACAACCGTCCCGAGCGGCAGGACACCGGCGACGCCGCCAACGCCGCCAGGTACGACTCGGGCTTTGTCACGTTCCTGCAGCGGCTGCGAGGCTCGGCGGCGCTCCCGGACTCCTTCATGCGCGTGCTGGGGCAGGCGACCCAGGTGTCGTCGGGCATCCGGGCGGGCTTCGCCGGGGAGCTGGCGGAGTTTTTGGAGTTCGTGTCCATGGACGAGAACGAGCTTGCCGGGTTCCTGCAGAACCAGCTGCAGAGCGGTTCCAGGTACGGCGGCGCCCTTTTCGAGGTGCTGCGCCAGACCCTCGCCCAGTCGCCCTCGGAGATCACCCGGGGCGACATCCTCCAGTTCCTGCGGCGCTACAGCGACTTCACCTCCACGGATCACATCGAGAGCGGCATACTGCGCACCACGGAGGACATGGCCGACGCGCTGCCCTCCCCCTGGTCCGGGCGGCTGTCCGAGATACTGTCCAAGCTTCAGAACGGCGTCGCCGCCGGGGACAGGGAGGGCAACCTGAAGCTGCTGAAGGAGGACGTGGTGCCGCTGCTGGCCCGTTACGTGGGGGAGACCCACGACCACGGCAGGGCGCGGGGCCTGCTGTCCACGCTGATGCTGAACATGACCCGCTACGAGAACGGCTCCGAGAAGTCCCTCGTCCAGTCCCTGCGGACGCTCGCGGGGCGGGGCGTGCTGCCGGAGGAGATGGAGAACCTGTCGGACAAGGAGCTGCTGCGGCTGCTGAAGGAGACGGAGTACAACAAGGCCTCCGCCAACAACACCTTTGCCAACAAGCTGTCGGAGCTGACGGGGCGCGCCCTGCGGGGCGAGGCCGGCGTGTCCACTCAGGAGACGTTCCAGAGCATAATGCAGGCCGTCCTCATAAACGAGAGCGTGTATATGCCCCTGACGCACATAATGCTGCCGGTGAACTGGAACGGCGAGCTGATGTTCTCGGAGCTGTGGGTGGACACCGACGCGGACCGGCGCACCCGCCACGGGGACATGAGCGCCGACCCCACGCTGCGCATACTTATAAAAATGGACATAAAGTCCCTGGGCGCCTTTGACGTCCTCATAAACTCCCGCAAGGAGGAGGGCGTGTCACTGTCGGTGGCCTGTCCCCAGTCGGTGGCGGAGCGCTCCGAGGAGATCTCGGAGGCTCTCAGCGGCATACTCCAGCGCAACGGCCTCAAGACAGCCGCCGTGCGCGTCGGCGCCATGTCCAGGCCCCTGACGGTCTCAGAGGTGTTCCCGAAAATATTCGAGGGGGTGAACGGTTTAAATGTCAGCGTCTGACAACAGGAACAAGCGGGCCGTGGCGCTCCAGTACGGCCCCGACGACCCGGCCCCGGTGATAGTCGCCTCGGGCATGGGGTACCTGGCGGAGAAGATAGTCTCCGTGGCCCAGGAGAGCGGCATACCCGTCTACGAGGACGACTCCCTGGCCACGATCCTCACCCAGCTGCAGCTCGGCCAGGAGATACCGCCTGAGCTGTACCAGGCGGTGGTGGATATATACGTCTATTTTCTGAACTTCAATCCCAACCGGGATTCCGGGAGCTGACGAGGCCCCCGGTCAGGGCGTTTAACGCCGCGCCCCGGACGGAGCGGGGGCGTGAATACGCGGTACTGATTCTTTATTAAAAATCGCCTTCACGCGAATCGCCAAGACGCGTGAAGGCGCGTGTCCCGGATTAAATCCTTTGATCCGGGCTTAGTATGAGTGCGAAGGAGGAACGACATGGAGGACACCGGGAATACCTGTTTTCTCATGAACCAGGAGTCGGAGGTGCTGGCGCAGGGCGTATTGCAGAGCGCGCCGGACGCCACCAATATACAGGTGAAGGTAACCGGGGGGCTGGCCGATCAGGTGGTGAGCGCCGGGACGATACAGGTGGTGCCCCTGGACGAGAGCCGTTCGGTGGATCTGGGGCAGGTCATATTCAGGCGGGGCAATCTGGTGGTGCTGGAACCGCTGCGCAGGCTGGGGCGTGAGGTGCGCCGGAACCTGCGGGTGGGCGTGCGCTTCACCAGCTACATCTACCCCGAGTCCGGCGGGCGCGCCGTCATCGAGTCCCACGACATGAGCTGCGGCGGCGTCGCGTTCTTCACGGAACGGGAGCTGCTGGACCATGAGCGTTTTGAGATAGTCATACCCATAACCCGGGTACCGCTGCTCCTGAGGGGCGAGGTACTGCGGTCGGAACGGCGGCGGTCCGACCAGATATTCTGCGCCGCGAAATTCGTTGACATCATAGACGACGAGGAGAAGATGCTGCGCGCCTCAGTGTTCAGCGCCCAGATCCTGTCCGCGTCCCAGCGCCCCAGAGGGGCGGAATCGAGGTAAGCAATGAAACTTAAGAAGAAGATAATATCCACGCTGCTGTCGGCGGCGCTGCTGCTGGGCGTGCTGCCCGCCGGCGTCCTGCCGCGGCTTGACCTGACGGCCTCCGCCGCCACCCAGGAGGAGGCGGTGGAACAGCTGGCCGACTGGGACATAATCCGCGGCTACCCCGACGGCGGCACGGAGCCTGACCGGGACATCACGCGGGCGGAGTTCGCCGCCATGATCAACCGCGCCTACGGCTACGACAAGACCGGCAGCACGCCGTTCACGGACGTGTCCCCCTCGGACTGGTTCGCCGACGACATAGCCATAGGCTACACCGCCGGGTACTATCAGGGCACCAGCGCCAACACCGCGTCCCCCAATGACAACCTGACCCGCGAACAGGCCATGGTGCTCATCGCCCGCAATATGCGCCTTGACACCACCACAGGCGAGGTCACCACCTTCACCGACGGCCACGACTTCAGCTCATGGAGCAGCGGCTACGTGGAGGCCGCCGTCAGCGCGGGGCTCGTGGGCGGCTACGGCGACGGCACCTTCCGTCCGCAGCAGAACGTGACCCGTGGCGAGGTGGCGCTGATGCTGACCCGCGCGCTGGGCACCCTCGTGCAGGACTCCGGCGTGCAGACGCTGGGCGACGTGTTCGGCAACGTCACCATCAGCTCCTCGGACGTGACCTTGAAGGACACCTACGTGGGCGGCGACCTGCTCATCAGCGGCGGTCTGGGCCTTGGCGGCGTCACCCTTGACAACGTGAAGGTGCTGGGCAAGATAATCGTCGCCGGGGCGGGCGTGGCCGAGTCGGGCAGCGACAGCGTTGTGCTGCTGAACACCGACGCCAGCGACCTGCTGGTGGACAACATAGCCAACCAGTACCTGAGCATCCGCGCCGAGGGCGACACCACCATCCAGGACACGCTGCTGCACACCGGCGCCTACGTGGAGGACCGCACCCCCGCCGGGCAGGGACTGCTGAACATCACCCTTGACGGGACGAACGGGAACACCACCTTCGACCTGTCGGGCAACATAAAGAACGTGGTGAACAAGACGGCGGACGCGGACATAACCGTCTCAAGAGGCACCGTCCAGTCCCTGACCGTGGACGAGTCCGCCACCGGCACCGAACTGCTCATCGACAACAACACCACGGTGTACAATCTGAACCTTGACACCGCCACCACCGTCACCGGCGGCGGCGACGTGGGCACCGTCAACATCAACACCAACGGCAGCAGCGTGTCCATGCTGCCCGACACCATCAACGTGCGCCCCGGCGTCACCGGCGACGTGTACGAACAGACCATGGACACCACCACCGCCGAGGAGGCCTCTCAGGATCCCCATCTGAGCGCCGGGTACCCCAAGGTGAAGGACATAGCGCCCACCACGGCCACGGCCGTTTTCGCCGCCAACAAGAGCGGCACCGTCTACTGGGCGGTCACGGCCCTCACCGACGGCTCCGTTGACACGGCGGACCTGACCTCCTCCGTCCAGACGAATAACCTGATAATCCAGCGCGGCACCGTGACCATAACCGCCTCCGGGACGGAGTTCACCGCCAGTCTGAAGAACCTGACAAGGGGCGGCTCCTACTACCTGACGGCGGTCATGATAGACGACCGGGGCACCGAGAGCCCGATCAAAGTCGTGTCCTTCGAGACGCCTGACGACTCCACCCCCGACTTCGCCAAGGGCTATCCCTATATGAGCAAGTACGACTCCGCCAACGGCTCCGCCCAAATGGCGGACATGGCCACCAAGTCCTGCACGCTCTCTTACGCGCTGCTGCCGGAGAACAGCACAGCGCCCACCACCGACGATCTGAAAGCGGCGGCGGTACAGGGCAGTCTGGGCTACGGCGTGGTGGATATGACAAAGAACACCCCCGAGTACTTCTACGTGAACGATCAGGTGCTGGAGGAGCTGACAACCTACGACCGGTACCTGTGG
>CAYQWH010000092.1:0-6858 GCA_964421265.1 uncultured Oscillospiraceae bacterium
CTGCCGCTCTACCAGTATTTAGGCGGCGTGTCGGCGCGGAAGCTGCCGGTGCCGATGATGAACGTGATTAACGGCGGCGCCCACGCCGGGAACAGCGTGGACATCCAGGAGTTCATGATTATGCCCGTAGGCGCGCCGACGCTGCGGGAGGGCGTGCGCTGGTGCGCGGAGGTGTTCCACGCGCTGGGCAGGATATTTCCGTCAGCGGGTGTGGGCGACGAGGGCGGTTACGCGCCGGAGCTTGACAGCGACGAGGACGCGCTTAAGGCGCTGGTGCGCGGCGTTAAGGACGCCGGGTTCGAGCCGGGGCGGGACTTCATGTTCGCCATTGACGCGGCGGCGTCGGAGTGGTACGCGGACGGGCGCTACAGGCTCCCGAAACGCGGCAGGACTTACACGGACACGGAGCTTATCGACCTGTGGCGGGGTTACTGTGAGCGGTACCCAATATTCTCCATTGAGGACGGCTGCGGCGAGGAGGACTGGGTCGGCTGGCAGCGGCTGACAGAGCGATTGGGCAAGGACGTGACGCTGATAGGCGACGACCTCTTCGTGACGAACGTGGAGCGTATCAGGCGCGGCATAGAGCTAAACGCGGGTAACGGGGTGCTCATAAAGATGAACCAGATAGGCACGCTGACGGAGACGCTGGACGCGGTGGAGACGGCGAAACGCGCCGGGTTCAAGACGGTAATCTCCCACAGATCCGGCGAGACGGAGGACACGACGATAGCGGATCTGTCCGTGGCCACGAACGCGGGCTATATCAAGACCGGCGCGCCGTCACGCTCCGAGCGCACGGCCAAATACAACCGGCTGATGGCGATTGAGGAGAGACTGCAAGGACGGTGACGCCAGCCGTGAGGACGGCGAAAAAGCGGATCCGTGGCTATCCTCATAGCCGGGACCCGCTTTCGCCGCTCTTTGTGGTATCGCGCGTCGCGGGCGCTTCACAGCGCCTCCGCTTTCAGATCCTCTATGGTATCGCCGCCGCGGATTTTGCTCATGGCGTAAAGCATGGTGGCGAACACCACTAAGAACACGCTGCCGACAGCTATCGCCACCGCGTCCCACGGCAGATAGAAATCCGTGTCATAGCCCTCGTTCACCGTCCGGTACATCAGGTACGTGGCGGCGAACGCGGCGGGTAAACCGTACATAAGCGCTTTCAAACCGTACAGCACGCACTCGTAGTTCATCATCCTCAGCAAGCCTCTGTCCGTCTCGCCCACCGAACGGAGCATGGCGAACTCGCGGCGGCGCAGGAACAGGTTCGTGGAAATCGTATTGAACACATTCGCTACCGCTATCAGCGATATGAGCGCGATGAACCCGTAGGAGAACACCTTGATAATAATCACCAGGTTCCGCGACGACTCGCGGGACGCCATGGCGTCCGTGATGTCCACGGGCAGATCCGCCTGTTCCGCCGCGTCACGCATGGCGTCCGCGACGGCGGCGTGGTTGGACGCTTTGAAGTAAGCGAAATTCGTGGCGTAGGAACCGCTGCCGCTGAATATCTCCTCAAACACGCTCAGCGGATAGACCGCGCAGACTCTGTCGCCGCCGCCGTTCAGACCGAAGGGCAGCTCGCTCACCTGCGCGCCCACCGTCACGGTTATCCCGTCCAGCGTGGAGTTGTACGCGTCGCTGTACTCCTCCCCGGTGAGGCTGTCCATATCCGTGCCGTCAAACGTCTCGTGGTACCGCGCTTCGTTTGTCGTGAACAGCGCAAGCTCCCCGGCGTCGCTTCGCAGCAGCGTGGTGTTCTCCACGCGTCCCGTCTCGGAGCTGAACGACTTGAAGTCCGGCTTGACAACCGCTCTGGGATTGGACGCGTCAAAGTAGTCGCTCGCGGGAAGTCCCCGGTCGCTGAGATATTGCCGGAACGTATCGTCGTCCACGCCGTAGACGAACATCTGTGTATAGTAAAATGTACTCGGCTCCACGTCGCCGTAAGGCGTCGGCGCGACGCTCGCCGCGCCCGCCAGCGCTTCCACACCCTCATCGGTCACCTGTTCGGGTCTGAGGTACAGGTCGCCGGTGACGCGGCGGACGCCGCTGGACTGTGTCACGCCCGTGACGCCGGACAGAACCGGCAGCACGCTGTCCACGGACAGATCGCCCTCGCTGTCCGTCCACACGGCGTAGACGTCGTAATCGGTGCTGTCGAACACGCCGGACACGGAGTCCGTCATGTACATACAGAAGGAGCTGGCGACGATAAACAGCACGACGCTCATGAAAAGCGACAGCACCGTCGCCCGGTACCCCTTCCTGTCGCGCTTGAAGTGCTTGCGGGCCAGCACGCCCTCCAGCCCGAAGAGACGGTAGGTCAGCTTTCCCGTTTTAACCTCCTTCGGCTTAATTCGCACATCCCGCGACTGCCGGATAGCGTCGATGGCGGTGACGCGCATCGCGCGGCGGGACGGCACCCAGGCGGAGATGAGGACGGTCACGAAGGAGACGACGAAGGCGAGAACCGTGGCCGGGACGGTGGCTGTCATGCGCAGCGTTACGTCGGCGCTCGTATTTATTATCGAGTCGAATGCGCCGCCCAAAAAGTGGAATGTCACGGCCATACCCGCCATGCCCGCCAATATGCCAAGAGGTATGCCCACGAGGCTGACGTAAACCGCCTCCTTGAACACGAGAATGCGAATCTGCCGCTTCGTCGCTCCCACGGAGCGGAGCAGACCGAACTGTCTGGTGCGGTTCGACACGGAGATGGAGAACGCGTTGTAAATCAGCGATACGGAGCCGAACATGATGAGGGCGATGAGTATCGCCGCCATGCCGTACACGACGGAGTAGTAGGAGTCATACTCCGACACACCGTACAGCATCAGCACATCCGAGTTGTAGTCGTATCTGTAACCATACGCCGTTTGCAGGAACGTGATAACGTCGCCGACGTCCTCGGCGCGGAAGTACACGTCCACGCAATCCCCCTCCTCCCAGAGGGTGAGCGCGGTATAACCCGGCGTGGAGTAACTTTCAAAGTCCGGTTTATCGTAATAACCTGTTACGGTATATGTCCGCGTCTCGCTAATTGTTATAGTCTCTTGAAGGCTATCCTCCTCAGAATCCGCCACAGCCTGGTCGAACTGGCCGAGACGCGTGTCCGGGTCGTCGAGGGCGTATCTGTCGCCTGACGCGAGGGCGAGGGTGATGACGGAGCCGAGGGCGGGGCGATCGCCGTCGTCGCTGAACAGGTGTTCCGGCAGGATAATCTCCGACGTGTTCTCCGGCAGACGCCCGTCGGTGAGGCGCACCGACATGGTGGAGAAGAAGCTCTCATCCACGCCCTCCACGAACATATAGGGCTTGTAGTCGTTGGCGTCCTCATAGAGGGCGTAGCCTATCTCCTGGGCGCGCACCGCCGACTGCACCGCATCGTCGCTTATGAGCGCGTCCGCGTCGGCGGCGGTCATGGCGAAGTACGCGCCGTGCCAGTCGCCGGTATCGTATATGGCGACGTCCAGCAGGTACTGCCGCAGGCTGGTCACGGTCACGAGCACAGCCGTTATCATGGCCGCCGACAGGATTATGCCTATAACCGTCACGGTGGTACGGACGCGGTTGCCGCGAAGTGTTTTTAAGGTAAAACGGCTTAAAATGTTCATCTTATCACCTCGTCCCGGATTACGCGGCCGTCCTCGATGGACATTATCCTGTCGGCCTGGAGAGCTATGTTCTCGTCGTGGGTGATGACTATCAGTGTCTGGGAGTAGCGTCTGTTGGACGCTTTCAGCAGATCCACTATCTCCTGGCTGTTCTTGGAGTCCAGATTGCCCGTCGGCTCGTCGGCCAGGACGATGGCCGGGTCGTTCATCAGCGCGCGGCCTATGGAAACGCGCTGCTGCTGGCCGCCGGAGAGCTGGTTCGGCAGACGGCTCTCCCGGCCGCGCAGGTCGAGCGTCGCCAACAGTTCTTGCAGCCTGTCCTCGTTGACGCGGCGGCCGTCCAGCAGCACGGGCAATGTGATGTTCTCCGTGACGTTGAGCACGGGTATCAGGTTATAGAACTGATAGATTAGCCCCACCTGCCGCCGGCGGAAGATGGCGAGCTGCTCCTCGTTCTGGGCGAACACGTCCTCGCCGTTCACGTACACCTTGCCTGTGGTGGGCGTGTCCACGCCGCCCAATATGTGCAGGAGCGTGGACTTGCCGGAGCCTGACGGCCCGATTATCGCCAGAAACTGTCCCTCCGGCACGGAGAAGCTGACGTTGTCCAGCGCGCGCACCGCGTAAGTGCCTGTCCCGTAAACTTTTGTGAGTTCCCTGACTTCCAATATATTCATAATTTCGCCTCCTGTTTTCTCTGGAACCGCTCTTATCATAGCACGGGAAAGTGACGCTCCGGTGACTTTCGGATTACAGTTCTGTCACATTCGCGGGGAACGGGCGCGGACACACGTAAACGCACCAGGGACGCGGCCTGCGCCGTGCTGTACAGGCCGCGCGTCTCTGGTGCGCTTATATCGCGATAATCAATCTCCGGTCGGAGAGCTTGTCTATTACTCGTCGCCGAAGCTGATGCCCAGGAGCCGGGCTTCGGTGATTATATCGGACTTCGGGTCAACGGTCTTGAGCTTACCGGCGACTTCCTTCAAGGGCACCGACGTGATGGTCCTGTTCTGGATGGCGACCATGGAGCCGTACTCGCCTCTGGAGATCATCAGCGCCGCCGCCGAGCCGAGCCTGGAGGACAGCACCCTGTCGTAGGGGTCGGGCGTGCCGCCGCGCTGCATATGTCCCGGAACGGTTACGCGCACCTCTTTGCCGGTCGCCTCGGTTATCTCGTGGGCGATCTCATAGGAGATGGACGGGTAGGTCTTGAGCATTTTCTCCGTCTTTTTGCGGTACTCCTTCTTGGACAGCGCCGCGTCCTCTTTGGACTTGGCGCCCTCGGCAACAGCGAGGATGGTGAACCCGTGACCGGTGTTCGCGCGCTCGTTCACCTTCTTCAGAACGGATTCCATGTTGTAGGGTATCTCCGGGATAAGTATGATGTCCGCGCCGCCGGCCATGCCCGCGTTCAGCGTCAGCCATCCGGCGTTGTGGCCCATTACCTCCACGATGAAGATGCGGTTGTGGGACGCTGCGGTGGTGTGGATGCAGTCAATGACGTTGGTCGCCAGGTCTATGGCGCTCTGGAAACCGAAGGTGGTGTCCGTGCCCCACAGGTCGTTGTCGATGGTCTTGGGCAGACCTATGACGTTAAGCCCCTCCTCCGAGAGGAGATTCGCCGTCTTCTGGCTGCCGTTGCCGCCGAGCACCACGAGACAGTCAAGCCGCAGACGCCTGTACGTGGTCTTCATCGCCTCCACCTTGTCAAGGCCGTTCTCGTCGGGAACACGCATGAGCTTGAAGGGCTGCCGGGAGGAACCGAGTATCGTGCCGCCTACGGTCAGAAGGCCGGAGAAATCCTGGGGCACCATCTTCCTGTAGTCCTCGTAGATGAGGCCCTTGTAGCCGTCTATAAAGCCAATAATTTCCACCTGGTTTCCGTAGAGCTTATAGAGCGTCTTGGCGACACCGCGCATGGTCACGTTCAGCGCCTGGCAGTCACCGCCGCTGGTGAGCATTCCTACTCTCTTCATTTTGTCTTAACTCCTTTTCTTCAAATTTCACATTAGAAAGAACCATATATCAATAATACCATATTCACGGCAAATTTCAACTATTATTTTGTGAAAAGTAAAAAATTTTTTAACAGGCCCCGAAAACGCCCCGCGCCGTCCCCCGCCACGGCGCCGTCTGTGGAAAACCCGTGGACGTATGTGGAAAAATCGCGGCCCGACCGTCAGATTTTTCTTAAAAAAAGACCTTATATTTCAGTGACGGATAAGAAATTATATGCTATACTTTTATGTAAACAACAGTTCTGGGGACGGGCGCGGCCTGTTCCCCGCGAATCGCGAATACTATGAGGGTGGGTGAATAAGGAGTATGGTATTATATCTGGGAGACAGTCTGACCCGAGGTATGATCGGGTACACGTACACGCGGTTCATGAACCGGGAGCCGCGCAGGAACAGGGGGAAGAACGGCGACACCGTGTCCGGCGCGCTCGGACGGCTGCGGAAGTACAGGCGCAGGAGATGGTACCGGGAGGTGGACACCTGCGTTGTGGCCATCGGCGTAAACGATCTGTTGAGGCCGTTCCTGGTGGAGCGCTCGGCGGTATTCAGGCTGATATTCGGCCGCCGCGTCGCGGGACAGCGCTGCGCCCGGTCGCCGGGCGAGTTCCGGGACACTTACAGGCAGATAGTCCGGACGCTCCACGAGGACGGCAAGAACGTGGTGCTCCTGGGACTTTCGGAGGTGCAGATTAGGGGGTTCCCCAGGGACAAGCTCTTTGAGCTGAACACGATAATGGGCGACATATCCCGCGAGATGTACGTGGAGTTTGTGGATGTGCTGGGCCTCCAGGAACGGGCGTACCCCGGTATCCGCACGGACTTCAACTGGGGGCAGACCTGCGTCCCGCGGCTGCTTGACCTTCTGGTCATGCTCCTGCTGCCCTTCACGAAGGATATGTTCTCAAAAGCGCGGCGGCTGGAACTGACGGTTGACGGCGTGCACCTGAACAGCGTCTCGGCGAAGCTCATAGCGGAGGAGCTGGAGAAGAAGCTGTCGGCGCTTTAAGCGGCCGTCAACGACCGGTACATCGTCGCGGGGCTGATACAGGACGGCATCTGCCGGAACGCCCATGTGGCGCGGAGTCAGGCTGATTACAACAAAGAATACGAAACGCTCACCGCCCGGTACGAAAAGGCAAAGAGCCGCCTTGACGCGGTGGAGGCTGAAATCCACGACAAAAATTCCCGCCGCAAATCCATCGAGCATTACC
>CAYQWH010000093.1:0-6760 GCA_964421265.1 uncultured Oscillospiraceae bacterium
AGGCGCGCCATCAATGGTCGATTCAAGACGCGAAGGACAGTTGATGTCACTCGAAAGCGTGTCCACTATTGCCGATGGCATAGCGGTCAAGACTCCGGGAGAGCAGACGTTCGCCATGTGCCAGCGGTATGTTGACGACATAGTTACGGTTACGGATGACGAGATTTCCGCTGCGATACTTGCGCTTATGGAGCAGCAGAAGCTGGTTACAGAGGGAGCGGGGGCGGTATCTGTCGCTGCCGCGATGTTCAATAAAGTACCGATAAGCGGCAAAAAGACTGTCTGTCTCCTGTCCGGCGGCAATATTGACGTGACGATTCTTTCACGCGTAATAAAGCGTGGACTGCTGATGTCCGGACGCGCCATCCAGTTGACGGTGGAGCTTATTGACAAGCCGGGGCAGCTGGAGCTTGTGTCGCATATCATTGCCGCGGAGGGCGGAAACGTCGTATCGGTTCACCACGAGCGCGCGAATGAAGGTTCGGATATTAACGGGTGTTACCTGAGGCTGGAGCTTGAGACAAGGAATTTCCAGCACGTCACGGCCATACGAGACGCTCTTGAACGTGAGGGCGTGCGGATATTGCGGTGATACATCCCGCCGGTAAGTTAAATACGGAAAAACGACTTTATAACAGCCTTATTTCAACCTGTTTTTCAGACAGAAGTGGAGTAAGGCTGTTTTCCGTTACGCGGCACAGGAACGCAATCGGTTCAACCCCCATGTTCACCGCTTCAATGAGCGCGTCGGCAAAGGCGGGATGGGTGGCGCGGTTCGGCTCAAAATAAAGGATGTTTTCCATCTGAATGACAAATACGATAAAAGCGCCAAATCCCTCTGCCCGAGCGCGGATAAGCTCATGGAGGTGCTTTACCCCGCGCTCAGTTGGCGCGTCAGGGAAACGCGCGACGCCGTTGTCCTCAAGCGTCACGCCCTTTACTTCAATGAAACATGACCGGTTCGCGCTCTCAAGAAGGAAGTCAAATCTGGAGTTATGATAGCGCGTCTCGGGACGCAGGAGCGTTATCTCCCCAAAATATCCCGACGCGTATGCCCATTCCGGAAAAACTCTGTTCGGCGCTGCCGCGTCCATGTTGATGAGCCTGTCTCCTTTGCGGACAGTTATAAGGTCAAAAGCGGTTTTCCTGTTCTGATTGGAGTTGGCCTGAACATATATTTCGGCGCCCGGAACAAGCAGCTCATGGCAGCGACCGGTATTTTTGACGTGGCAGATCTCCGGCTTGCCATCAAGCTCAATATTTGCTATAAAGCGGTTTGGGCGGCTGAGGAATACCGCTTTCCTGATATTCTCATACATCATCTGATATGGAACCTCTTTCTCAGCTCGCGCAGCAGCCGCAGCCGCAGTACCACCACACTGGCGATGAGCAGCGCGGCGGATACGGAGCACAGGACGATTACAGGCCAGCTTGTATCGGAATATACAAGCAAAGCGGTACCGGAGCCGCTTAAAGTTATAAGCAGGACCCATACGAGCGCGATATTATATCTCTTGTTGTATACGTTAATAAAGAACACAACTCCCAAAACGATAAGCGACCCGAAGCAGAATATTGGCATAACAATGTGCGCCCAGCCAGGCGCCAGCAGCAGCTCAATAAGCAGCATAAGGACTAATGACATGAGCAGGAACCGTGTGCCAATGCGGATGATGTTCCTCTCTACCATGGGCTGATTCAGAAGAATTGTCCATATCATATACTCGCTCCAGATAACAATAGGGCACCAGCATTTTCCGCCCACAGAATAATTTACGACGAGGCAAACGATACACGCCGCGATAAATATCCATCCACAGATAAAACGCAGACGGTTCATGAAAAGCGAGCGTTTCCGAGGGACGGGATAAACAATTTCAAACTCCATAAAGTCCACTCCCGGATATGTGCGGTTCTAAGCCATTTTCACACAGAAGTTTAAACATTCTCTCCTCAAAAGATGGGTCGGCTGTAAGCTTGGCAATGGAAAATGTGCATATATTCCCGGCGGTTACCATAGAACAGGCGGCTCTGGAAATATTCACAGTGCCGAGCACAAAGTCCATTTTCCGCACATGACGCGCCATCTCATCAGGCATATCCACCCTTCCGAGATTCGACAGAACTGTAGTAAAAACGCGGTCGCCAAGAAAGCCATAAACGACTCTCGCTACGGGCGCCTTGACAAAAAGCGGTATGAATCTCAGAGAATGTACAAGCTTTACCGCGCCGTTCATCATCTCCTGCATGGTGTCAGGCGTTATGCGCCTGTTAAGCTGATCTGAGACTTCCGGCAGAATATCCTCAAGCGTGGTAATCTCCTCAAGAGTCAGACGGATGCCGACGTAGAGCGCAAAGTTCCGAAGCGTCCGGGACTCGTAGAAACGTCTCATATTGACCGGAACCTGTATATTGACGGTTCCGTACCGCTCATCCGTTGAGGCTTTGACGGCGATAAACATCAAGGCGACAAAAAGCGCCGTAACGGAACAGTTTTTCTCATGGCAGAAGCTGATTAGCTTATCGGCGGGTATGTCAAAATGGATTATCTGGCACGGTTTGATTTTAGACAGTTTCCCGCCCATCTGAAGCGCGGGCTTATCCACAAAGCCGGAGCTTTTACGTCCGGAAACACACTTGCCGAAATCATCCGCCGACTCTTTCGCGTCCGGTATATCGTCAATATCGAGAACGCCATGTGAGGGCGGAACGTCACATCCGCAAAGCCGCAGATATTCGGCGGTCAGGCTCTTCAGGAATGCCATGCCGCCGGTTCCGTCGGTGAGTATATGGAAGAACTCACAGCTTATTCGGTTCCGGTAATAGAGCACGCGAAAAGATGGGGAACCGGCGCGGGAGACGTTCATCGGCGCGCAGGGGAACTCAGTTTCACGCTCCACGGGAAAACGCGTTTTCGTGGAGTCAATATAGTGCCAGAATATACCGGATTTAATGGTGGTCGCGAAAAATGGGAAACGTTTTATAGTGAACGTCAACGCCATTTGCAGAAGCTCCGGGACCACCTCGTCCTCAAGGTAAACCGAGAGACGGAACACCGCCATCTTGTTGTAGCCCATTGAGAGCGGATAGACCTTTGCCGCGCTGTCGAGGGGGTACCATGCAGTGGCTTCCCTGGAGTAAAACCCTCCGAGCTTTCTCGGGTCAAGCAGTTCCATAATCGCTTCGACGGAACGGCCGTTTTTCGCGTAATACAGGATAGCGTTTTCAAAATCCCTGATTATTTGACGTTTCCAGTTAGCGGACAACTGCAAATGCTGATCAAGCTTCCGAAAAAACCCGCTGAGAGCGTTTTGCTCATCTTCGGGCAGGGAGGAGACGTACTCGACGAATTGTGATGTCTGTCTTTTTTTAGCCATTATTGAGTCAGCTCCACAAATTGCGCGCCGATAAACTTGCCGAGAGCGTCAGGGGAAAGAATTAACTGCTGCCCACGCGCACCGGCGCTTACCGATATTTCATCCCACAGCAGCGCCGTCTCATCAATAAAAGTGGGATACTTTTTCTTCATCCCGACAGGGGAGCAGCCGCCGCGCACATATCCGGTGACAGGCAGAAGGTCTTTCATATGCAGCATATCGACTTTTTTACTGCCTGATACTGCCGCCGCTTTTTTGAGGTCCAGTTCCATAAGAACCGGAACGCAGAACACGAGCACGGAGTCCGCGCTTTTTGCGACTAAGGTTTTGAACATCTGATCCGCCGGGAACCCGGTCACTTCGGCAGCGTGCGCTCCGGATAAGTCCTCGGAATACTCATACTCTAATGTTCTGTATGGAATGCGCGCCGCGTCCAGCAGCCGCATCGCGTTCGTCTTTGTCATTGCCCGATAATGTTCCTTTCGCGTTTTCAGATACAGTATACCAGACGTGAATCCGCTTGTCAACGCAAAAAGACACGCGACACGGACATAGACGGGCGCGTAAGTTCCCGCGCCATCGGACGAATTAGCACTCTAATCAAAAGAGTGCTAATTTTACAAATAGTTCATCTATTCATAACATAAAATTCTTAATTAGGAGTTATCATAATAATTGCAAAGGGGGAGCGAACCGGGGCGCGTGGTAAAACCGGTGAGCGCTCTGATCCGGCGGGAACCTGTATGATCCGTATTCCGCCGATCAATTCTGGATCATACGTATTTTAAAGGAGGAATTGATTATGTTTGAGCTTAGACCTTATCGCCGCAACCAGATAGACACATGGAACCCGTTCTCGGAGATGGAGGAGATGGAACGCCGCCTTATGGGTGATGGTTTCTTTTCAAACCGTGACATTGCCGAGTTTAAAACGGACATAACTGATGAAGGGGATCACTTTGAACTGAAAGCGGATTTGCCGGGCTTTAAGAAAGACGACATTCATCTTGACATCAGTGGTGACACGCTTACCATCAGAGCTGAACGTCATTCGGAGCATGAAAAGAAAGATCAGAAGGGCAAATATGTGTGCTGTGAGCGTTCCTATGGCGCGTATAGCCGCAGCTTCGACATGAATGGCATTAAAGTGGAGGGCATAAAGGCAAAGTATGATAATGGAGTCCTGAATCTGACACTTCCTAAACAGACAGCCGAGAAACCGGTTAGCCGCCAGATTGACATAAACTGAAAGATCCCCCTCACAAAAATCGGAACGGTCAGTAAGACCGTTCCGATTTTTTATATGACGCGCTCCCCCTTCCCGGAAGACAGGGATTGGTTGACGATTGAAGCAAAAGCTCTGGTAATAGTCAATAAAATATGTTATGATTATATATGACAGGCGACAACGGCATGGGAGGGGGAGAAGCTATGAAGTTCTGGGGGCACTTGACTACAGTCGCGAAGCACAGGTGGCTTGTCATGAAGGGGTGTTTCAAAGTCGGGCTTATCCGTCAGGGTCTGACGCACGATTTGTCAAAGTTCTCACCTACAGAGTTCTGGACAGGCGTTCGATATTACCAGGGGTACCGCAGCCCCAACGCGGCGGAACGCGAGGCTGTGGGGTATTCTGAAGCGTGGATGCACCATAAGGGCCGCAACCGGCACCATTTTGAGTACTGGACGGACGTCCATCCCGGTGGCCATTCGTATGAGGCGGTGCCAATGCCGACAAAATATCTCGTTGAGATGATAATGGACAGAATCGCCGCGTGCAAAACGTACAAAGGAGCGGACTATAAGGATTCCGACGCGCTTGAGTACCTGGAGAATCGGGAACACCCTGATATGCACCCGGAGACGCTGGAAAAAACGCGCTTTTTGCTGCGTATGCTGTCGGAGAAAGGCGAGAGGGAGACGTTCCGCTTTATCCGCGACCATGTTTTAAAAGACGAGGAGTTTGTTCCGTGACGCCCGGTCGTGGGCGGAACAAACTCCTGCTTTAACGCCGCGAGGTGTATTACGCTACTCCGTAAATTTGACTATCAGGTTATCGGAATCATCAACGGTACCCGCGGGAAGCGTAAGGAAGATGTGCCACCCCGCCTTGTCGTCGATATACACGTCATACGCGTAGTCCGGAGAAATCCTCCTGATCGTCACAGTAAAGTCAACGCCGCTTTGCTCAACGGCCACCACTTCATGACAGGTCAGGCTGCTGTCCTCCTGAAAGACTATGAGCACAAGCTCGTTGCTTTCAAAAAACTCGTTGTCGTAGCTTATGACAGCATCATCAAAGCTCGTGGTGGAGTAATTCTCTGTACAGTAGCTGGCCTGAAAATCATAATTCTCGCTGTTCTCGTCATAGTAGTTATCCAACTCTGCCTTGCTTTGGATGATACAAGTGGACACGCTGACCTCGTAATCTCCGTCAGCGCGTACATATTGCACGTCCAACCCCGGATAGACAGACCATGTTGCGGTGGTTTCCGATTCGCCGCTGTCCGCGCCGGATCCGGAATAAACAGATACGTCTTTCAGATTATCCGTGACATCTTCGACGGGCGACATATCCGAGTCACCGGCATCCGCGGATTCGGGTTCGTCCAGGGCGCATTCCGCGCCGCCGCTTTCCGCTGCCGCCAAGTTCTCATCGCCGAAGCCGTCCGAATCTTCCACAGCATACGATTCTCTTGAGTTCTCCTCAATGTATACCGAGCCGGAGGTGACCTCGACGTTCGAGACGGCGTCGGAGGCTTTGTCGCTAATAGCTCTGGGAACCAGCGCCACGGCCGCGCACGCCGCCAATGCCGCTATCCCAAGGGAGGCGCGCCTGATAATTGTTTTTCGCTTAGCCCTTCTGTCAGCGCTAACGCGGCGTACTTTTTCCATGACGCCGCTGACAAGAGCCTCCGGCGGCTCCGGAGCCTCTTTCAGAAGGCGGGAAATCTCCAGATAATCATCGAGCAGCGCCGCGCAGTTCTGACAGGTTTTTATGTGTGAGAGAAGCTCATGGGTCTCCTGATCGCTGAGATTGTTTGTGTGCTCAGAACAGTCATCCACATAAAGGCTTATCAACTCCTGATATTTCTCACAGTCAGCCATTTTCCCGCCCTCCTTTCATATTATCAGACGCAGTCGGCGCCCCAAATGTTCCACTGTTTCGCAGGATTTCCGCGAGAGCCGCCCGCGCCCGCGCAAGACGCGATTTGACAGTGCCGACCTCAAGGTCTAATATTACCGCGATCTCGTTATAGGATTTCCCCGAAAACTCGCGGAGGATAAGTATCTTCTGTTTATCCTCAGACAGCTTGCGTATCGCGTCCCAGACCTGTTCACGTCTCTCGTCACGTTCCGCCACATCATCCGGCAGCGGTTCGGGG
>CAYQWH010000094.1:0-6715 GCA_964421265.1 uncultured Oscillospiraceae bacterium
TGTCCAGGCGCAGGTGACGCGTCGAAGCCCCGCGATCGAGCCTGTTATAATCGGCATTGGCACGTTCCACAGCGGTACGACATATAACGCGCTGGCGGAGTCGGCGGTTCTGGAGGGCACAACGCGCACAATATCGCCGGAAGCCCGGAGCCGTGCCCGTAAGCAGGTGAACGCCACCGTTGACGCTATCGCGTCACTCTACGGCGGCAGCGCGGATGTCGTCTGGGATGACCGTGGAGCGGCGCTGATAAACGACGCCGGCGCCACCGCTGAGGCTATAAATGTGGTCAGATCCCAGCGCCCCGACATCAACATTGTCACCGACAGGGACCTGTCTATGAGTGGAGACAACTTCTCGGAATTTCAGCTCCATGTGCCCGGCGTTTACGGGTACCTCGGCACGTCAAACGAGGAGATACCGGACACACGCAACCCGATACACAGCACCAGCTTCGAGATGGACGAGCGCGCGCTGGCGACAGGCGTGTGGCTGCACTGCGCTGTAGCGCTGCACTGGCTCAGCGCGCCGTTGTCATAACATAAGCGTGGTCAGCGCGGTATGTTCACTGTTAGCGTCAGCACGGATACCTCATAGGCCGTTTTATCCACTGGGACGTCGTTGACTACCTTTATGTAGCTTCGGCTCTGCAGCCTGCCGTTAAGCGAGACTTCCGAGCCGACGCGCAGCTGACCGACGGCTCTTGCCGTTGACCCCCAGGATATGCACGGCAGGTAATCGGAGCGGCCGTAATTGCGGTTCACCGCCAGCATCATGTCGCATATCTCTCTCCCCATGGGAGTCCGGCGCAGCGTCGGCTCCTTGCACAGGGTGCCTGTGAGCGTTACACTGTTTTCGTAGTCCGCGCCCGTGAAGCGAAGTTCCCGCGCGAGTACTGTTATGACAAGCTTCGCGCCGGAACCTGACCGGTTGTTGTACGAGCGCACCTCGCCGGACACAAACAGTCTTGGCGCGGCGGCGACATCAAGATCCGAGAGCTGGTTCTCCGTCGCCAGTATGTTCAACACATCCTCCGTCCCGGAAAGCCTCCGGACGGCCAGAGGGAACGTGAAATATGCCGTGCCCCGCGCGGAATGGGAAAAGGCCGGTCGGTCAGCGACCGTGCCGCAAAGCCGTATCCTGTCGTTTGCTCTCTCCACTGTCTCAACTCCTCACGTATCGCCTGTCTCGGCGTTTCTGTGGCAAGTCTATGCGGGGACGCGGGCTGTTAGAACCGGGATCTTGAAAACAGGGCTTTGCCGTGTCCCAATCCCGCGATTGAGTTCCGGGCTTTCCCGGACGCGGTTTCCAATCGCCGTTCGGGAAAGCCGCCGTCGCTCCACGCGTACCAACGGCGTACACCACGCTCACTGATACCTCGCGCCGTCTCATAAACTCTTCACGCGCCTTCGGCACTATGCGTAAAAGCTTAAAGCTTTTTAACAAAGCCTGATATGAGAAGTATTTTTTATCGCGGCAGCCGAGTTGTCCGTTGACTTTCACGATTTAGTGTGTTAAAATATATGGATGCTGGACATGGCGGTCGTTTGCAGCTTGTCGCGATGGTTGTGATGGCGGCCGCGTGCATGGAACAGCAATTATCACAGAAAACGGAGTAAATTATATGAGTGAAGCAAGTAATATTGATAAGACAGAAGAAATAACCGAAAACCGGGACGCTGCGGAGGTGTGCGCGACGGAGCGGAACGGCGCGGTCAGGACGCCGTGGATTAAAAACCTCGGCGACGTACCGGCGCATCTGGAATATTTCCAGGGATCCATGTACGACATGGTATCGCAGGCGGCGAAGAAGTACCCGGAATACGTCGCGTTTGACTTCATGGGCAAGCCCACTACCTACAGGCAGATGATGGCGTCAGTTGACCAGTGCGCGAAGTCTCTGAGAACCATCGGCGTCAGAGAGGGCGACCGCGTCACTATCGCGATGCCCAACTGCCCGCAGGCTATCTATATGTTCTACGCTGTCAACTGCATCGGCGCGATCGCCAATATGGTCCACCCGTTGTCCAGCGAGAAGGAGATCGAGTTCTACATCAACGAGTCCGGGAGCATTACCGTCATCACCCTCGACCAGTTCTACAATAAGATCGAGGCCATACGCCAGAACACGACGGTGGTGAACGTTATTATCGCGCAGATTAAAGACGAGCTGTCCCAGCCGCTGAAAGCCGGTTATATGCTCACCGACGGACGGAAGATTGAGAAGATCCCGCCGGACGCGCCGGTGATACGGTGGAAGGACTTCATACACCTCGGTAACGCCTGCTTCTGGAACTACAAAGTAAAGAAACATGGTAACGACCCTGCTGTCATACTCTACTCCGGAGGCACTACCGGAACCACAAAGGGGATCCTGCTGACGAATCTGAACTTCAACGCTCTTGCCGCGCAGATTGTGGCGACGAATCCAATGTTCCGCGCCGGAGACAAGATGCTGGCGGCGATGCCCGTGTTCCACGGATTCGGGCTTGGCGTGTGCATACATTCCATGCTCGCCAACGGCGGACGCTGCCTGCTGGTGCCAAGGTTCACGCCTCAGAGCTATGGCAAGCTGCTTGTTAAACAGAAATGCAACTTCGTGGCCGGTGTCCCGACGCTGTTTGAGGCGCTCCTTAGACTGCCGAGCATGGATCGGGCGGATCTGTCGAGTCTGAAAGGCGTGTTCTCCGGCGGTGATTCGCTGTCAGTGGAGCTTAAGAAAAAGGTTGACAAGTTCCTCTACGACCACAAAGCGGTCGTGCAGGTACGTGAGGGGTACGGCACAACCGAGACTGTCACCGCCTGTTGCCTGACGCCTACGCACATGGCGAAGGAGGGAAGCATAGGCCTGCCGTTCCCGGACACATATATCAAGATCGTCAAACCGGGTACGGACGTTGAACTGCCTTTGGGCGAGGAGGGCGAGATACTCCTGTCCGGGCCAACAGTCATGAAGGAGTACATTAAAAATCCCGAGGAGACAGCGAACACTCTGCGCACCCACGCCGACGGTCTGACCTGGGTCTACACCGGTGACCTTGGCGTTATGGACGAGGACGGGTTCGTATACTTCAAGGGACGCACAAAGAGGATGATAATCTCTTCCGGCTACAACATATATCCCGCGCAGCTTGAGAACATACTGGATGCTCATGAGCTTGTGCAGATGAGCTGCGTAATCGGCGTGCCCGACTCCTACAAGATGCACCGGGTCAAGGCGTTCGTCATGCTGAAGCCGGGTGTGCCCAAGACGGAGGAGACGAAGAAGCAGATACTCGCGTACTGTGCCAAGAATATCGCGAAATACGCCATGCCGAAGGATATAGAGTTCCGCGACGAGCTGCCTAAGACCCTCGTGGGCAAGGTGGCATACAGGCAGCTTGAAGAAGAGGAAGCGGAGAAGCGCAAGGCGGCGGCTGAAAGCAATCAGGCTTAGCCCGGAGCGGCAGACGCGATTATACGCATACACATTTAAGGAGGTATTGATATGGTCATAAGCGGCGGCGAGACGAAGGAACGCGTTGTCAACAACTTATTTGGCGGCGAGGGCAGCGCGGTGTTCCGGGACATAGCGGGAAAGGATGAGACGTTCGGACACGCGCGGCTGTTCTCCATCGTCACCCTGGAGCCCGGATGCAGCGTAGGGTACCATGTGCACACCGGCGAGGGAGAGATATACCGTGTGTTGAGAGGACGCGCGCTGTTTAACGACAATGGCACGGAAAGAGAAATAGGCCCCGGCGACGTGACAATCACGGGAGACGGGCAGGGGCACGCTATCAGCAATATTGGGAAGGAAACGCTTGAGTACGTCGCGTTGATTACTCTCGCGTGATTTGGAGGCGCAATGGACAGGTACGAGAAAAATGAAGATATGTTCAGAGCGGTTCTCACGCTGAGAACTGTGGACGAGTGCAGAAAGTTTTTCAATGATCTTTGCAGCATATCGGAGCTGCGGGCACTCAAGCAGCGGTTCCAGGTGGCCAAATACCTGCATGAGGGCAGGAGGTACAGCGATATTCTCGAAAGAACCGGGGCGTCCAGCGCCACCATCAGCCGGGTGAACCACAGTCTGCGCTATGGTGAGGGCGGCTATTACGTGGTTTTCGACCGGCTCCCAAAGGGTGAGGGCGCTAAATGAACGCCTATGAGACGCTTGCCCCCTTTTATGACGCGCTGACACGGGATGTAAATTACACGGAGCTGGCGGATTTTTATGAGTCGGTTTTCCGCAGATACAACGTAAAGCCCGGAACGATACTTGACCTCGCGTGCGGCACGGGGACGTTGTGCTGCGAACTTGCCGCGCGGGGATATGAGGTTATCGGTGTGGACAGCTCCGATGAGATGCTGGCGGAAGCGATGGAGAAGGTATGCGGTGGCGGCTACAATATACGGCCCATGCTCCTCTGTCAGGATATGACGGAACTTGACCTCTACGGTACTGTCGCGGCGGCTATATGTTCCCTGGACGGGTTCAACTACCTGAACGATGAGGAACTTGCTCTGACCTTCCGTCGGCTGCGGCTGTTTATTGAGCCGGGAGGGATGCTTATATTTGACGTCAACACGCCGGAGAAGCTGAAGAACCTGAGCGGGCAGACGTTCATCGACGAGACGGAAAACGTGTTCTGCGTGTGGCGCCCGGAGTACGACGACAACCTGGACGCGTGCGTCTATGGCATGGACATCTTCACGCGTACTGACGGCGGCAGCTGGCGCAGGTCGTGGGAGGAGCACATTGAGTACGCCCATTCCCGTGAACGTCTGGCCGAGCTTCTCACGGACAGCGGTTTCGGGTCAATATCGGTTTACGACGGATCGGACGGCATGGATCCGGCGCTTTCAGCGGAGCGCGTATTTTTCGCGGCGGTGAGGGAGCCTTGAAGTATGGGACAGATTATAAGAGTAATGTCAAAGGACGGATTGATAAAGCTCACAGCGGTTGATCTGCGTGACGCGGTAGAATACGCGCGGCGTGTCCACGGGACGACGCCCGTGGCGACAGCGGCTCTTGGACGGACTATGGCCGCCGCGTCGATGATGGGCAATGGGCTGAAGGACAGCGGCGACTCGCTCACTGTGCGTGTGAACGGCGGCGGCGCTGCCGGTACGGTGCTGGTCGTGTCGGACAGCGACGGCAATGTGCGGGGATATGTACAGAACCCGTCGGCTGACGCTCCGCTCAAGGAGAACGGCAAGCTTGATGTAGGCGGTATCGTCGGCAGCGACGGCACGCTCACCGTTATACGGGATATGGGGTTCGGCGAACCGGTCAGCGGCAGTGTCAGGCTTGTCAGCGGAGAAATCGCCGAGGATTTGGCCCAGTACTTCGCGGAGAGTGAGCAGGTACCGACGGCTTGCGCGTTGGGCGTACTGGTTGACCGCGACAGATCAGTCCTCGCCGCGGGAGGCTACATCGCGCAGCTTATGCCCGGCGCGACGGATGAAATAGCGGAAAAGCTGGAGGAGAACGTCAAAAAAGCCGGCGCCGTCACAGCCATGCTCACCGGCGGCACGCTGACAGACATCGCGGCGGCTGTGCTGGACGGGTTCGAGCCGCAGTTGCTGGAGCGCGGGTCTGTGGAATACCGGTGCTATTGCGACAGGCAGCGCGTTCTGAACGCTCTTGCCGGAGTACCGGTTCACGAGCTGCGGGATATGCTCGCGAAGGACGGGCAAATTGAGGTCAGGTGCCGCTTCTGCGACGCGGTGTACACCTTCGGCGAGGAGGACGTGGACGCGCTGGCGCAATGACGCGTCTGGCGCTGTAACAGTCATAGCCCGGCGGATAACCGCCGGGCTATGGTTTTACGCGCGCGCCAATCCCGTTTAATTTCTGTCATATGTCCTTTAGCTGCTTGCCCGTGGGATTGCGCGTCGCCGTTAAATTCAGCGCGCTGTAAAATTGTCATTCGCCGGTGTCGGCTCCTTTGCGAGGCGTATCGTCCGCCTTATGTAAGTTCCACCGTGAAGGAACGGCTGACTGTGAGATTGTCGTCAGTTTCCTGGGACAACGAGTAGCTGAGCGTGACTTCAAGGCTATATGTGCCTTCGCTCAGTTTACCGCCCGCATTCTCCGCTAACTGGCTCAGATCAAACTCTGTCTCCACCGGCTCATCCTTGCGGATGGTAACAAGCTTCGCAACCGCGTCCTTTACGCTGTTGCCCACGAGCTGCCCATCTCCGTCGTAAAGAGCCAGTCCTACCATGGGATCAGATGTGTAAATCTCTATCTCCTCCTCCGAACCCGTATAGGCGACAGTGACGGTGATATCCGGGTACGTTCCCGCCGTTACGTCGATGTCAAAATCATCATCTTCCCCGCCGGACATCGGGCTGATGCTCATGGCGTATCCCGCGCCGGCACAGCACGTGAGCGTCAGAAGGAGCGCAAGGGCAAGCACTAAAACAATAATTTTCTTCTTCATCACTTTACACACCTCCATAAATTAAGTATTTTCAATAATAATTATAAATTTATATTATTTGAATGTCAATATATTATTTATATTATTTATAAATATTTAATACTTAATTTATTTTTTTAATAAATTTATACAATTATTTTGGATTTGTCAAAAGCAGTAGTTTTATGCAGTATAAGCTATTAAGCAAAATCCGGGTCGTCCGGTCTGCAACCGCGCGTCTTCTTTTCTTCTGCGCATCCTCCCCGCTTATCAGCCCGGGTCCATACACCTTTGTCTGACAAGGCGG
>CAYQWH010000095.1:0-6534 GCA_964421265.1 uncultured Oscillospiraceae bacterium
GGTGTCATCTTCCACAACACCCTGGCATCCAGTGATTACGGGTTCCTTGCGCGCCAGGTCTTTGACCCGCGTCCGAATTTCTTCGCTGTGCTCCTGTGGAACCGGCTCATGGGTTCAACCGTGTATGACAGCGGAGAGCCGATCCGTGAAGGCGCTCATGTCTATGCCCACTCAAGGAAAGATGGTAAAGACGGCAAGGTTTATCTTGTCATAAACAACTCCAAAACGGAAGCGACAGAGATCGTGATCCCCGGAGAAGCTGATGTATACACGCTGTCCGGCGAGACGCCCCGCGCCTCTGTTATGCTCTGCAACGGCAAGCCGCTTGTTCCCGGCGCAGATGACGCGCTTCCAGAGGACGCGTTATCCCCGGTAAAGGCGTCTGGTAAAATTACCGCGGCTCCTCTTACGTGTACGTTTATCGTAATCTGATTTTTAGTTTAAGTATAAGCAGCGTGAAGTCAGTCTGTTATGACTTCACGCTGCTTATGTATTATCATACCAATCCCAGATAAAATTTAACCGCTTTTATATATCAGATCGGGGCTTGCGTAGATAGCTTGACGCACTGTACGTGGCACGAACGCGCTTGCTTGGGTCAGCTTCAGTCCGCGCGGACGAGCTCTACCTGTACCGCCTTAAAATCTCCCGGCGCAAGCGTTACCGGCAGGCCAAGATACGTGAGCGCGTCGCCGGAATAACATTTGTCAGTTCCCACAACACGATAGCGAACCGCGTGATCCAGACCTTTGAGCTTCAGATTCACCGCCCGCCGCCGTGTTGAGTCAAGCCCTCTCACAACTGTCACTACAGCGCGGCTCCTGTCGCGGCTCACAACCATCTGCGCGTCCAAAGAGCCTTCACGTGACGACAGCAGTCTGTAGTAATCCCCAGTCTGAATCAGTCGCTGAATTGACTTATACCGCGCAATCTGCCCCGGTACCATATCAAGCTCCGACTGTGAAAGCTTTGTTATATCAAGCTCGTATCCGAATGTACCAAGGGACGCTATAATCGCGCGTGTCTCAAATGGTGTCACCCGTCCCACCTCGTGGTTCGGGCAGACCGAGACATGAGCGCCCATAGCCGACAGAGGATATATGAGCGATGTTCCTTCCTGGATAGCAAGCCTGGAGTACGCATCCGTGTTATCACTGCACCATATCTGTGGACTGAAGTATAGCATACCGGGGTCATAGCGTCCGCCGCCGCTGCTGCAGTTCTCAAGCAGAAGTTCGGGAAAATCGCTGACAAGCCGCTCCTGAAGCCTGTATACCGCCAGCATATAACGGTGAGCAATCTCGCCCTGGCGCTCCGCGGGGATTCCCATGCTTCCAACGTCGGCAAGATTGCGATTCATATCCCACTTGAGATATGATATATCAGCGCTCCGCAGGACATCGGAAATGCATCTATAGACATATTCCTCCACCTCCGGCCTTGTCAGATCAAGTACAAGCTGCTCACGGCTCTCCGCTGAGCCCCGCGAACATACGCCAATCGCCCAATCCGGGTGAGCGCGATATACGTCTGAATCGCGTGATATCATCTCAGGTTCCATCCAGATGCCGAATTTCATCCCCAATTCTCTCAGCTTTTCCGACAGACCGCGAAGTCCATTTGGCAGCTTGGCGGTATTGACGTACCAGTCTCCAAGAGAACTGCTGTCGGAATCACGCCACCCGAACCAGCCGTCGTCCAGGACAAAAAGTTCAATGCCAAGTGAAGCGGCCTTTCGCGCAATGGACAGCAGCCGTTCCTCGTTGAAATCGAAATAAGTGGCCTCCCAGTTATTTATCAGCACCGGTCGCTGCGCGTTGAGGTATGGACTACGCATAAGATGTCCACGGTACAGATCATGAAAGGTATGTGTCATGTTATCAAGACCACCATCCGAGAACACAAGAACCGTCTCCGGTGTCTGGAACGTTTCTGAGGGCTTCAGCATCCACTGAAAATTATCAGGGTGTATACCCATTACAACTCTTAGCGTGTCATATTGGTCCCGCTCCACCTGCGCGATGAAGTTCCCGGAGTATACAAAGTTCATTGCCCACACACGCTCTTTATCAAGAACGGCTATAAACGGGTGCTCCTGATGCCCGCTTACACCTCTGACAGAGCCGGTTCCGGTATAACCATAACCGATTTGCTCCCTCTGGATGCTTCTCTCACGCCCCCATGAACCGGGCAGTGTCAGAACCTCCATGCCGTCAGAATATGGTATGTCAATGCACGAGGACAATGCCCGCGCCAGTGTTACTGAATCCTCACCCTCATATGTTATTTTAGCCGAGCGGGTTATGGCGTCAACATCCCCAAATGCCGTATAGTACAGATCTACTTTCACGCCGACGCTTCTGTCCCGGAGAGTTATGATAAGCGTAGAGCAATCGTCATCTCTCCCAAAGGTGGCGGGAAGACCGTCCAATGTCGGCTTCCCCTGGATAATACTGTACCCGGCAAAGACAGGAAGCGCGTCAATCTGACCGGCGCTCGTCCTGACCGTGAGACAGGGAGTGCGGAAATCTCCAATATTGGCAACGGGATACTCCCACGGAAAACTGTCACGGAAATTGACCTCTTCCCTCGACAGCGTGAGCGGTGTACAGGGAGGCTCCTCAAGCCGCATCGACCACAGTATGTCCGTGGTCGATATGCGTGTGCCGTAGTATATATGTCCCAGCCATTTGCCATCCACTATGGCAACGCAATAGCTTGTGCGCGGGGTATCGAGCTTGAAAACCCGGTTCTTGTCGTCGTATGTTATACTCATTGCTTCGACCTCTTTGGATCCAGGGTTTATCCCAAAATCAGATATGTACGTGTTAAAACAGTCTTCTCACGCGGCAGAATAGTCAACACAGTAACGCGGGGAATACAACCGCAGAACATAAATGACCGATTTCAGTATGCACCCTTAATCATAATATTTTTCTTTCTATAGTAATCGCAGAAACGCAGGATAATGATATTGTGAAAAGTCCGTTCCCTGTCGGAAAGGTAAGACGCACGGTTCAACCGGCAATCCGGGCCGCGCCAAGCCGCAGCGCGGCTCCAGAATATTTGCGTGTACTGCCGTTATGTCCACGAGAACATATGCTTTAGCGCTGTCCTGTATTTAAAGATTTTGTCCTACCGCCGCAGACCGTTGATTGCGTGGTTTTGCCGTGTCATCAGTGCGCTGTTATACATCAGAACGGTCTGCCGCCAGGTCCAGGCGGCCTGTGCCTTGGCGGACGCGGAGGTGGAGGCGGCGGGGGAGGCGTATGTGGGTTGTGGCGCGGTGGCGGCGGGGGAGGGGGAGGCGGCTCATGTCCCGGTCCGCCACGTCCCGGCGGCATCGGTTCACGCCCCGGATGACCGGGACGGCGCATCTCCTCGCGCCTGTGTCGTTCTATCCTGTCTCTGTACATAATAATCTCTCCTTTACAATGCCCAACTGTTAAGATACCGCTCCTGCTTCTCAGTCAGCACATCCGTCTTCATATTCGACGCTGCCAGTCTCCGCTTTGCCACATCATAGTCTATCTCGTCAGGTACCGATAGCACACGCGGCTCCAAATGCTCACGGTGCTCCGCCAAATACCGTGCCGCCAGCGCCTGTATCGCAAAGCTCATATCCATTATCTCCACCGGATGCCCATCGCCGGACGCCAGATTCACAAGCCGTCCTTCCGCAAGGACGAAAAGTGTCCTGCCGTCACTAAGCTTATAGCCCCGGGTCACGCTTGTCCTGCCGTCACTTGTCTCCACCGCGTTCTTCTCAAGCCAATCTACATCCACCTCCACGTTGAAATGCCCGCCGTTGCAAAGTATTGCGCCATCACGCATATTTTTAAAGTGTCGCTCCGTTATTACGTCGCAGCAGCCCGTAGCCGTCACAAACACGTCGCCGATCGCGGCCGCCTCGTCCATTGGCATAACGTTGTACCCATCCATCATCGCCTCGAGCGCCTTTACCGGGTCAATTTCTGTCACAGTAACTCTCGCGCCCAAGCCTTTTGCCCGCATCGCTATCCCGCGTCCGCACCATCCATACCCGGCAACAACAACATTCTTTCCCGCTACCACAAGATTCGTCGCGCGGTTAATGCCATCCCATACCGACTGCCCGGTTCCATAACGATTATCAAAAAAGTGCTTGCACCTCGCGTCGTTCACGTCCACCATAGGGAACTTTAAAGCGCCCTCGCGTTCCATGGCTTTCAGCCGTATTATGCCAGTTGTCGTCTCCTCGCACCCGCCTATCACATTGTCCATCAGCTCCGGCATTTCGCGGTGCAGCATACTGACAAGGTCCCCGCCGTCGTCTATAATTATATTCGGTCCAAATTCCAACGCTTTCCTGAGATGCCTGTCGTACTCCTCCTGGGTACAGTTGTACCACGAGTACACTTCCGCGCCGCCGTCCACCAGCGCGGCTACCACATCATCCTGCGTAGAGAGCGGGTTGCAGCCGGTTATGCGCAGCTGCGCGCCGCCAGACATGAGAACACGGCACAACACCGCCGACTTTGCCTCAAGATGCAGCGATGCCGCCATCTTTACCCATTTGAACGGCTGGTCGCGCTTAAAGTCTTCCTCAATGCCCCTCAGCAGCGGCATATACCGCTGTGCCCACCGTATCTTCTTCTCTCCGTTCGAGGCCAATGTTATATCGCGTATTTCACTCATTTTCGTCTCTCCTTCTGTTTGCCGCCTTGCGGCGTGCATTTGTTCAAGGAAACTCTGATTAAATCGGTATGAACTGGTGGCGAGGGACTTTTCGTCAGAAAAAGGCGCGAGAACGCGGGAACAATTTGTGTATTTCAAGTTCGAGCAGCGCGTTTCTGGCGGAAAAACCCGCCGTCAGCCGCAGGCGATTTATTCAGAGGTTCCTTAATTTAAACGTTATGTCATCTGCCCATGGAGCGGCTATCCCGTCATTTTTTACATCTGCTTATTATTATATACCAAACAAAGGCGCTTTTCAAGAACCATTTTCGGGTCGGATGAGCGAGCGGCTGACTATATTCTGTAAAACCTTCAGGGAAGCGCTGGTCTGGAATGATTTTCAGCGTGGCGCCTGACAGGTTCTCAATTTTCTATTGCCTGTTTCCATTTTATGTGATATAATTCATAATACACTACAAGAGAGGTGAAACAGCCATGACTACTTCATATGAAGGCCTTTCCCAAGCCGCGTCGTTTCTGCTGGATCGCTTCGGGCGCAAGCCCGAAATAGGCATCATTCTCGGCTCCGGTCTCGGTCACTTCGCCAACCATATAGAATCCCCCACAACTGTTGACTACAAGGATATACCGCACTTTCTCATCTCCACCGCGCTCGGTCATGCGGGGAAAATGGTTTTTGGCACAGTTTCAGGGCGATCTGTCGTCTGTATGTCCGGACGTTTCCACTACTATGAAGGCTACGATTTCGAGCAGCTTGCAACACCTGTCCGTGTTTTGAAACTCCTTGGAGTAAAATCGCTGCTCATCACCAACGCCGCCGGAGCAGTCAACAGCTCTTACAAGTGCGGTGATATTATGATCATTAAGGATCATATAAAGCTCAATGGCTCCAGTCCCATGCGTGGCGCGAACATGGACGAATTCGGCCCGCGTTTTTTCGATATGTCCAGAGTATACGACGCGGGCTTCCGCAAGATGGCATTGGAGCTATCGGAAGCAAGCGCGCTCTCCGTCCATGAGGGCGTATACTTCTTCATGCCTGGCCCGCAATATGAAACACCTGCTGAAATACGCGCCATACGCGCCCTTGGCGGTGACGCGGTGGGTATGTCCACGGTCACGGAGGTCTTGACCGCCGCACACTGTGGCCTTCCGGTTCTCGCCATGTCGGTGATTACCAATATGGCCGCCGGTGTATTGGACACGCCTTTGACAATGGAAGAGGTCGTCGAGGCCGCAAACGCCATTGAAGCTCCATTTACAGACTTTGTCAAGGCAATTATTGAAAGGATGTAAAATATATGCGCACACTTTTTAAGAACTGTACCGTTATCTCCCATGAGGGTGCCATCAGGAACGGTTATCTGGGCGTTGACGGTGACACTATCTGCCTTGTATCGCATGACAGGCCCTCCGAAGACTATGACATTGAAAAGGATATGTCCGGAAAAATACTGATGCCCGGTCTTATAAACGCCCACACCCACACGCCAATGACGCTGCTGCGTGGTATCGGCAGCGGTCTACCGCTCAATGACTGGCTCTTCGGCGCCATATTCCCTCTCGAGGACAAGCTCACACGTGAGGACATCCGAGTCGGATCCGAGCTTGCGCTCCTTGAGATGATCTCCTCAGGTACGACCAGCTTCTCAGATATGTACATGGAACCGGCGGAGACTGTGGAAGTGGCGCTCGCATCCGGCATAAAAGCCAACATCTGCCGTCCTGTGCAGTGCTTCGCCCCGGAGGAACGTCCGGAGGAAAACAGCCGCGTAAAAGAATCCATTGCCCTCTATAACGCGTATAACGGGGCTGGAGACGGACGGATTCTTATTGATTTCTCCATTCACGCGGAAT
>CAYQWH010000096.1:0-6428 GCA_964421265.1 uncultured Oscillospiraceae bacterium
GTCTGGAATAGCCCATGGCGGCGTCTATGCCGGAATCCGGCACGCCCACAACTATATCCGCCTGGACGGGGTGTTCCAGAGCGAGGAACGCGCCCGCTCTCTGGCGCGCCGTATGCACGCTGCTGCCGTCAAGCCGCGAATCGGGTCTGGCGAAATATATGAACTCAAACACGCACAGGCTCCTCTTTGCGGTGCCGCAGTACCGTCTGTCGGATTTCACGCCGTTCCTGTCAACAATGACTATCTCGCCCGGCTCCACGTCCCTTATAAATTCCGCGCCTATGGCGTCCAGGGCGCACGACTCGGAGGCGAACACCGTGGCTCCCTCGCGCGTCCTGCCCATGCACAGCGGGCGGAACCCGTGCTTATCGCGTATCGCTATCAGCTTCTGGGGCGACGATATTACGAGGGAGTACGCGCCCTCAAGCCTCGGCATCGCCGCGGCAGCGGCCTCCTCTATGGATGGTGTGTGGAGCCGCTCCTGCACTATCACATACGCGATAACCTCAGAATCGGTAGTCGTGTGGAAGATAGAGCCTCGGCTCTCAAGTTCCTTGCGCAGAGCGGCTGAGTTTGTCAGATTACCGTTGTGGCACAGCGCCATGCGTCCTTTGTAATGGTTCACAAGTATGGGCTGCACGTTCAGACGGTGATCCGTCCCCGTCGTGCCGTATCTGACGTGACCCACCGCTATGTTCCCGGTTCCGAGGGCTTTAAGCGTCTCGGGGCGGAACACGTCGCTGACAAGTCCCACGCCCTTTACCGCCGAGAACACGCCGTCGTCATTGACCACGATACCCGCGCTCTCCTGTCCCCTGTGCTGCAGCGCGTACAACGCGTAATACGTCATGCTCGCCACATCCGCAGTCTTTTTTGAGAATACGCCAAACACGCCGCACTCCTCGTGTACTCCCATTTCCCGTTCATCTCCTTCAAAACGTAAAGAGGCGCGATACACTCACCGCACCCCCTTGTTCATAACAAGATTATAAACGATAATCCGCGCGATGTCAATACAAAAAGTGGGAAATCGAACAATCCTCGCGGAACCGCGCCGCCGGGCGGCGGTTCCGCCCAGGCTCAACAGCTCTCCCGCCGGTCCAGCAGCTTTGTTCTCAGGAGGACGACCAGCAGCGGCAGGTTGATTATCAATATGGCGACGAAAATCGACCGGCTGCCCATGTTCTGGTGCAGCAGACCGCATATGTACGAGAAGGCGGCCTTGCCCACCGCCGTCACGGACGAAACCGCTGTCACGGCTGTGCCAAGCAGTCCCGGCTCCACCGTCTCGCGTATCAGCGCCAGGTTCACCTCTATGCAGCAGCAGGCGGTTATCCCCTGGAGCAGCGAACCGATCAGGAACACAGGCGCGCTTTGCGCGACGATATATATCACGCACCGGGCTATGACCAGAAGGCACGAGAACACGTACATCCGTCTGTAACCGTGCCGCGCGGTCAATCGGCTCATCAGCGGCATCATGACTATCTCCGGCACGACGCAGAACGCCGTGTTCCAGCTTATGCTGTCGGCGCCGGCTCCCAGCGCCCCGGTCAGGTGTATATTCGCGTAGGAGACTATCGTATCTGACGCTATGCTCATCTCTATCGCCATGAACAGTATGAGCCAATAGGAGCGGCTTTTCAGCAGCTTCATCAGTCCCGCTCGTCCGGCGCGCTCCTCCGACGGGACTCCTTCCGTGCGCCTGAACAGCACGCCCGACAGCAGCGCGAGTCCCGTCATGCCGCAGGACACGACGAAGAGCAGTGACCAGGAGCTTGTGTTCTCCACGGCGAACCCCAGCAGCATACCCGCCACCACCCAGCCCACGGAACCCCACGTGCGGAGCGTGCCGAAATTGCTGTTCGCCTCGGCGCAATAGTTCGTGGTCAGCGTGTCCGCCAGCGGGCTTGAGAAGTTCCGCGCGGCGCCCATCAGGACACCGAACAGCAGCACGAGGACGAACCGGCTCTGCAAACCCAGCAAGATATTCCCCGCCAGCTGCACCGCCATGGCCGCCACGAAAAACGCCATGTGCCTCCCTGACCTGTCGGCTCTGTAACCCAGCGTCGGGATTAACAGCGCCGGAACGAGCAGCGTCAGCGCGTTATAGAGTCCTATCTGGGAGCCGGTGAACCCCAGCTCCTGTTCAAAGTACACAAGCAGATACGAGGCGAGGCACGACTGCCCGCCGAAAAAGAAAAAATAAAACATCGCGAAACTGATGTCTCCGCGTTTGAGCTTCACTGATTCTGCCTCCCGAAATTATTCGCGGGGCAAGCCGGGTTTCCGCGCCGCGAATATCCTGTTAGTTGTTTGACAGTTCCGGCCGGATATGTTATAATACCGGCTTGAAAGGAGTGTGATTGCCATGTGTGATAACGACGAATACACATCACTCAAGAATTGGCTGGACTCCACGCGGGACGAGCCTCTGGAGTCCATGGACGGTTTTTTCTCCGCGAGGATTGACGGCTACGAGGAGCATATGTCCCCGTGGACGGAGTATTACAAGTGGCTTGCGCGGGTGCTGCCTGACGGCATTACCACGCTGCTGGATCTGGGCTGCGGAACCGGATTGGAGCTTGACCGGATATTTGAGCGGTTCCCGTATCTGGAGGTCACGGGCGTCGATCTTTCGCGGATAATGCTCGACAAGCTACGGAGCAAGCACGGCGATCGCCGGCTCAATCTCGTGTGCGCCGACTACTTCGTCTGCGAACTGGGCGAGAACTGTTTTGACGCGGCGGTGTCTGTGGAATCGCTGCACCACTTCTCCTCGGACAGCAAGGCCGCGCTCTTCGCGAAACTGTACCGGGCGCTGAAGCCCGGCGGGGTTTACATTGAATGCGACTACATCGCCCAGTCGCGGGAGATTGAGGAACTGACCTTCGCGGAGTGCGCGAGACGGAGGGAGCGCGACGGCATACCGCCGGAGGTGTTCGTACACTTCGACACGCCCCTCACGCTGCAGCACGAGATCGCGGCGCTTAAAGCCGGCGGCTTTGAACAGGTGGAGACGATAGGCACGCTGCCCCGCGACCCCGGAACCGTCATGCTCCGCGCCGTCAGGTCCCGGTCACGCACTGACGAATAAAGTCCATAGCTATATCAATCGCCTCATCGGTCCAGAACTCCGGGCCGCCGTGATCGGCGCCGTCCACAAGGTACAGACGCGCGTCCTTACCGGCGGCTCGCAGCGTCTTATACAGCTCCACGCTGGCCATGGTATTCACCAGCCTGTCCTTCGTCCCGTGGAACATACAGACGGGCGGCATGGGCAGCTCCGGCGTGATATACGTGCTCACCGTGCCGCGCGCGCGGAACTCGGGCAGCTCCCGCAGATCCACGCCCATGAGCATACCCTCCGGGCTGGTGATGGTGTGGTGGTCAAGGGTCGTGGGGAACGCGTCATCGTGTACCAGATCCGAGGCGGCGTAATAACTCAATATGCCCCGCACCTCCGACGACACGCCGGGGAACAGTGAGCGATCCATGGCGTCGCCGTCGCGGACAATGCCGCAGAACAGGGCCGTGTGCCCGCCGGAGGAATCGCCGCCGACGAAGATGTTGTCGGCGTCCAGCGAGTACCGCTCCGCGTTCCGGCGCATGAACCGTATGGCGTTCTTCGCGTCCTGTATCTGCGCCGGGAACCGCGCCTGCCCGGAATGGCGGTACTGCGCAATCGCCACCACGCAGCCGCGCCGCGCCAACCCGCCGAGATACGGCACCTTCGCGTACACGTACTGCTCCATCCACGCCGAACCCTGCACATACACCACGCCGGGGTACAGGCGGCCCGGATGGTTCCGCTGGGACGGGACGATTATCTGCAGCGTCAGCGGTATTCCGTCGGGGCGAATGTACTCCACGTCGTGCAGGTACTCCAGCCCCACCTCCTCACCGGTTGTGGGGATGCGCAGCGCGCCCTCAGGTGTCTCCTGACAGGGTGGCATCTCCTCGTAGCTCCACGCTCTCACTTCCATTGTCAGTCTCTCCTTTCTCCGTTTCCGTGTCGCCGACTTCTGTCGGCTTTTGCTCTGTCTCCGGATTTCGCTCTGTCTCCGGATTCTGCTCTTCCGCAAGCTTCTTTGTCAGGACGTAATTGTTCAGATAACCGCCAAGAAGGACGAAAAACATACAATAATAAATCCACATAAGCGCGACTATAACCGTGCCCAATATGCCGTATACGCCGTATTTTCCAAATTTATCCAGATAGAACGAGAACGCCCAAGAGAACACCAACCACGCGACGGTGGTGAAAACGGCGCCGCGCCACTGCTGTTTCAGCTTGTTCTTCCCGATGGGCATCCACTTGTAGAGCAGCAGGAACACAAGGTACAGGAACAGCATTATCACCAGGTACCGCCCGTAGCGTATAATCACGAACAGCGCGTCAACCGCCCAAGACGGGACAAGCTTCGACTGGAGCAGATCGAGGATCTTCTGCCCGTAGACTATGGCGCAGAGGGTGACGAGTATGGCGGCAAGCATGATCACCATGAACCAGCAGGCGAGGAACCGCAGCAGCAGGAAATTCATGCGCCGCTCCCGGTCGTAGGCCGCGTCCAGGCCGCGCATAAGCGAGACGAGCGACATGGACGCAGACCACACGGACACCACCGCCGCGATGGACATCGTCGCGCCCGAGGCGGTGTACACGTCCTCAACTATACCGCTGATAAGCTCGAACACCGAACTGGGGAGCACGCCGCTCATCAGGTTCAGCAGCGTCTCCTGCGTCAGCGGCGTGTACGGCAGGAGCGAGCAGATGAGCGTGGTAATCGGGAATATGGCAAGGAAGAGATAGAACGCGGCGGCGGCGGCGTATGTCCAAATGCGCCGCTTGCCCACCCCCGACAACAGATCCACGACGAACCTGACGAATCGGCTCAGGCGGCCCTTCTTCGCCACCATATCACGCACCGCAGAAGTCCACGATAGCTTGGGCGAACATCTCCCCCGCCAGCAGCAGCTCCTTCACCGGCATTCGCTCGTCCGGCTCGTGCATATGGTACTCCCCGCCGGGGAAGCTGCACCCGAACGCGACGCCGCCCTCGACCTCGTGGACGTAAGTCAGACCGCCGATGGACAGCGGCTCACCGGGC
This sequence comes from uncultured Oscillospiraceae bacterium, assembly GCA_964421265.1. Taxonomy (GTDB): domain Bacteria; phylum Bacillota; class Clostridia; order Oscillospirales; family Oscillospiraceae; genus RUG626. The sequence goes on from CAYQWH010000096.1 coordinate 5,112, forward strand.
AAGCCGGTGTAATCCTCATATATTGACAGCAGTCCCCGGACGAACGGGGAGTCCTCCGGCGTGTAATGGGCGGGGAGGAGGCCTGTTACCTTCACCTTGCCGCAATCGCCGAGAGCGGCCTGGAACCGGTCGGCGATGGCGGCGCCGTCGCCGCACGCGGGAACGCGGCAATCGACCTGCGCCCTGACACCGGCTCTGCCGCAGCTGAACACGCCAAGATTGACGGTCAGGCCGCCGGTGTGGGCGTCCTCGCAGTACGCGCCAACGGCGTGGCCGCCGAAATCGCCGTGGGGCAGGATGGCGTTGACGGCGCGGAGGGCGCGCATCGTGGGCGAATCGGGGAAGTCCATGGACACGAGACAGCTTATCATGGCGGTAACGGCGTTGACACCGCCATCGGGTCTCGACGCGTGACTGGCCCTGCCGTAGGCGCACACGCGCACCGAACCGTCGGACCGCTCCTCGAAGGTGAACTCGCACCCGGTATCGACGCGGGCAAAGGCGTCACGCAGCTCCTCCTCCGTGTAACCGTCAACGCGCGCAACGCAGTCGGAGGGAACGGCGTTGGGGACGCTGCCGCCCTTGACGCTGATAACGCGCCGTCCGTCGTCACGGGGCAGCGGGTCGGTGGTTATGGTCATGTCCAGCTTGCCCTTCTCGCTGTTCACCAACGGGAAATTGGCGTCGGGGGTGAACACCATCGGCGGCATCTGCTCCTGCTTCGTGTACCACGCGAGATCGTCCGAACCGCACTCCTCGTCGCTGCCTAAAATGAGCCGGACGCGGCGCTTCAGCGGAATGCCAAGATCCTTCACGCAGCGCATGGCGTAGAACGCGGCCATGGCCGGGCCTTTGTCGTCGGCGACGCCGCGGCCATAGAGAACGCCGTCCTCGTTGAGCATATTGAACGGCTGCGTCTTGCGCCAGATGCCCGCCGGGGGAACGACGTCCAGATGCGCCAGCATACCAAGCGCGGGCTTGCCGGGGCCATGCTCCACAACCGTAACCCTGTCGCCGCACAGCCGCGACTCAAAGCCGTAATGCTCCGCCATGCCCCAGGCGGCCACAAGCGCGCTCTTGGGGCCGGGACCATACGGCTCCGACGGGGCCGCCTCGCCGCGAAAGCTCTCTATACGCACAAAAGCGGACAGATCGGCGAGAAAGTCGCCGCTGTTGGCGTCGAAATAATCCACAATTCTTTTGTCCATGCCGCACTATACCTCGCTTCTTTATTTCTATACCCTTAGTTTACCACGTTTTTCGCCGTTGGTAAAGAGCTTTTTTCGTCCTCGTCAGGCAAACCGGCGCGGAACGCAG
>CAYQWH010000097.1:0-6385 GCA_964421265.1 uncultured Oscillospiraceae bacterium
GGAACTTACGGTAACGTTATCGCGCCGCAGGCGCGCCTATCGCGCTTTAGCGCGCTGCCTTTGCCGACACGCACCGCACTACAGAATGTCTAATGCCAACTCAATCTCCCGCAGCATCCTCTGCTCTATCTCCATCATGTCCTCGCTTATGGGCGATAACAGCATCAGCAGCATCACTAACCCCACTATCACCTTCAGCTCTATATTTATCGCGAACACGTTTATCTGCGGTATCACCTTCATCAGCACCCCCATGCCTACCTGACCCAACAGCTCCGCCGCCAGAATCGGCAGGTTCAGCTTCACCGCCAGCACCATGCACAGCGCGAACAGTTCCGCGCACCGGTTCGCTATGTCCACGCCCATCGTCACCGCGCCATACGGCGCCAACTCACCGGACGTAACCACTATCTCTATCAGCGTCAGATGCCCGTTCTCCGCGAAAAATATCAACGTCATCATTATGTTCAATAGCGTAGCCGTCACCGTGCTGCTGGATTGGGACCCGGGATCGTATGTCTTGGCCATGCTTAAACCCATCTGCGTGTCCACCATCTCACCCGCCTGCTCCGGGATGACAAAGAAAAACCGCATTATCATCCCGACCGTCAGCCCCACGCCCAGCTCCAGCAGAAGCTTCACTACAAACACTATCAGCGTGGACGGTACCTCTGTCTGCGCCGGGTTCACCTGCTGCCCATACGCTATCGCCGATAACAGCATTATCAGGCCGCCCTTGAATATGCCCGGTATGCCGCTGCGCCCGAAAAACGGGTTCATCAGCACAAATCCCGACATCCTCATCACTATGTAGAGGAACAGCGTGAACGCGCCCCAGTACTGTACCAATGCAACCGCCCCTCCCGCTACATCATGTCAAAGAGCGACTTCGTAAACTCCGTCAGCGTCCGCATCATCCAGCTTCCGCCCAGCATCATGAATATGATAACTACCGCTACCTTCAGCACAAACGACACCGAGTTCTCGTGTACCTGCGTCACCGCCTGGAAGAGCGCCGTAACTATACCTACTACCATGCACAGTATCAGTATCGGCCCGCCTATCTTCAATATGACGCCTATGGCGTCCCGAAACAGCTCAGTCCCCTCCGTCACCGCGCGCGTCACACTCCCTTCCCCGCGTCGCCTGTCCGTTTATTATAATGTATATATTATAATGTATAATGTGTACCGCTATTTGTACCCCCGCACCAGCGTGGAGAACAGCAGCTCCCAGCCGTCCACGGTTATGAACAGCAGCAGCTTGAACGGCGTCGAGATCATGGACGGCGGCAGCATCATCATGCCCATGGACATGAGCGTGGTGGATACTATCACGTCTATCAGCAGGAACGGTATGTACAGATAGAACCCTATCATGAACCCCCGCTTCAGCTCACTGGTGGCGAACGCCGGCATCAGCACCAGCATGGACAGATCCTCCGCCTCCTCGTCACTCTCCGGATAGTCCACCCCCGCCAGCTCGCAGAACATATCCAGCGAGGACGTCTCCGTGTTGTCTAACATGAACCGCTTCAGCGGCACCTGCGCCCGCTCCACAAACTCCGACGCGCTTATCTCCTCATTGGCGTAAGGCTCGTAGGCCGTCTCGCTTATCTCCTCTATCACGGGACTCATAGTGAAGAGCGTCAGGAATATGGCTATTCCCACCAGCACCATATTCGGCGGCGTCTGCTGCGTGCCCATGGCCGTCCTCAGCAGGGACATGGCTATCACATACCTGGTGAAGGACGTCATCATTATTATCAGCGACGGCAGCAGACTCAGCACCGTCAGCAGCGCTATTATCTCCAGCGTCTGTACATTGTCGCCGTTAATTTGTACTATCGAGTCCGACATCACTTTTTCCTTCGCAAATTCTCCGAGAGCGTCTCCTTAAATGTCTTCATGAACGGCGCCTGCTCCTTCGTCGCGCTCAGCCACAGCTCCGCCTCCTCGCCCTCCAGCTCCTTCAGCACCGTCACGCTCTGACCGGTCACGCCTAAAAGCAGACACCTGTCGTGTACCTTCACGAGACACAGCCGCTCATTGCGCCCCAGCGTCAGCGTCGCCACCACCGACAGCTCACCGGCGGCTCCCGCCCTGACGCCGCGCCCGCCGCCATGACCGCCTACCCAGCGCGTCACTATGTACGTTATCGCCAGTATACCGGCCACAGCCGCCAGCATCCCTATCGCGCCAAATACCGAGTCCATCGCCCTTCCGGTGCCGCGCTCAGGGCGTCCCCAGTATCGTCGTCACCGTCTTCATTATCCTGTCCGGCTTGAAGGGCTTGACTATGAAATCCTTCGCCCCGGACTGAATGGCGTCTATGACCATGGCCTCCTGGCCCATGGCGGAACACATGACCACGTTCGCCGACCCGTTCTTGGCGCGTATCGCCTTAAGCGCCTCCAGCCCGTCCATGTTCGGCATGGTTATGTCCAATATCACCAGATCCGGATGTACCTCGTCGTACTTCTTCACCGCGTCAGCGCCGTCTACCGCCTCGTACAGGTCCGTGAACCCGTTCTTGCTGAGCGTATCCTTTATCACCTTCCGCATGAACGCCGCGTCGTCAGCCATTAAGATCTTTGCCATCTTCTTTTACCTTCCTTTTTATTTAATAAAATAAGATTTCTCCTCAAGGACTGTGTCACGTGAGATCATCAAGTCCCGGCTTGCTCAGTATCTCGCTTATGCGTATACCAAAGTTGTCATCTATCACAACCACGTCTCCGTGGGCTATGCACTTCCCGTTTACAAACACGTCCACCTGGTCGCCCGCTAACTTATCCAGCACCACCAGCGACCCCTTGGACAGCGCCAGTATGTCCTGCACCTTCTTGCGCGTCCTGCCTATCTCCACCGCTATCTCCAGCGGCACGCCCATTATGAGGTCAAGGTTCTGGCTCTGCTCCTCATTGAGCGTGGCGCCGCCCTCAAGCTTGGGCATACTGGCCGGCTTCGCCGCCACCACCTTAGGCTCCGGCGGCTGCGGCTGCGGCGGCTGCATATAGTACATGGGCGGGTACATGGGCTGCTGCTGCCCGTCCATTGGCCAGCCGCCGTACCACGGCGGGTACATCCCCGGGTACATCCCCGGAGGCACCTGCTGCCCCGGAACCTGCTGCCCCGGCGGAGTCGCCGCCGCCTGTGACGGTGCCGCTGTCGGCGCCGCCGGTGCGGGAGATGGCGCGGGAGACGCCGCCGGTGCCGGGGACGGAGACGCCATCCCCGCCATCATCCGCTCTATCTCCTCCTGGCTCATGACGCCGCCGGACGCCGCCGGTGACGGTGCCGGTGCGGGTGCGGGAGCCGGGGACGGGGACGCCATGCCCGCCATCATCGCCTCAATCTCCGCCTGGCTCATGGTGCCGCCGCCGGAGGACGGCTCCTCTTCCTCCTCCTCGTCGTCGCTCAGACCGAAGCCGGACACCAGCTCCTTTGCCAGCTCCACGGACATGATGTTCATGAACCGGCTCTCCATGGACCCCTCAATGGACAGTGAGAACTCCACCACCACAATATTCGCGTCCGGGTCCGGCAGTCTGTCCTGCAATATGGCCGTGACGTTCTGTCCGTCGAATGTCTCCGGCGTGGAGATGTTGACCATCCTCCCCAGGAAGTCGCTCAGCGCCGTGGCCGCCGAACCCATCATCTGGTTCATGACCTCGCACACCGCGCTCAGCGTCAGGTCGTTCAGCTCGAACTCCTCGTCCGACGTCTCCATACCCATCAGTATGTCCACGATGACCTTCACGTCCGACAGCTTCAGCAGCATCAGGTTGCTGCCCTCCAGCCCCGTCACGTACTGGATCTCCACGCCCACCGCCGGTTCCAGATCGCCCAGCGTGAACTCCGCCGCTCTTATCACCTTCACCTTTGGCGTCGTTATATCCACCCGGTGGTCAAGCATATTTGACACTGCCGTGGCGGAGGAGCCAAGGCTGATATTCATAATCTCGCCAATGGCGTCCAGCTCTATGGGCTTGAACTCACTTTTGCTCATCGTCCGGCTCGCCTCCTTCCTTTACATCCGTCTCAGGCTCCTCCCCGTCGTCCTCCTCCGGGTCGCCGCCGCTCAGATCGCCGTATATGTTCTCTATCTTCACCGCCAGCCGCTTCTCGCTGGTACCCATTCGTCCCGAGAACCACTGCCGCCCGCCTATCCACAGCGTAACCGCCGAGTCCTTATTCAGCCCCATATCTATGACGTCCCCCACATTCAGATTGTACACGTCCCGGAGCTGCACCGTGGTGCGGCCAAGCTCCGCTCTCACCTCGAGACTGGAGTCCCGTATCCGGGAGTAGATGTCCTCCGACCGGTTCTCCTTGTCGCCCCGTATGACCGCGTTCTCCCGCTGTATCTCCTCGAACACCGGACCGAGCACCGAGTCGGGCATACATATATCTATCCGCCCCTCGCAGTTCGTGAACCGTATGTTCAGGCTGACCAGGATAACCGTCTCCTCAATGCTGACAAGCTGCATCAGCGTTGGGTTCGGCTCCACCCTCTCGAACACGAAATCCAGATCCACGTAGCTCTCCCAGCTGCTGCCCATTATGGACACGAACTCCTCCATGATGTTCTTATACAGGCTCAGGTCCAGCGGCGTGAATGTGTAATCCGTCGGGAGCTGGTCGTCCACGTCCCCGGTTCCGCCCATCATCCTGTCCATCATACTCACCATGATCGTGGGGCTGGCGCATATGATGATGGGAGTCTCGTTCCTCACGTCCTTCAGCTTCAGGTACATCAGCGACACGACCTCGCCGTCAATCAGGGCGTTGGAGAACTCGAAGTACCGCTGCTCGTCCACGGAATCCACCTCCACCTCGCAGGTGGTGTGCATAAGACCGTTGATGCGCGTATTCAGCACCTTGGAGTAGTTCTCAAAGACGCCGTTAAGCAGCTTAATACGCTCGCGTGTGTATTTCCTTGGACTGCGGAAGTCGTATTTGGTATATTTCTTTTTCGGTTCACCGTCCGCCGGCTTTGCCGCGGGACTTGCCGGCCCGCCGCCGCCCAGCGCCGCGCTTATCAGCGCGTCTATCTGACTTTGTGACAGTACTTCTGCCATCACCAAACCCCTTTTCGTCGAACATTGACTTGGCCGGCCAACGCCGCCCTCTCTACTCGGTACCCGTACCTTCCTCTCCGCCGCCCGTGTCAACGGCGGTCTCGCCCGTGTCCGCGCCTCCCGTGTCCACGGCGGTCTCGTCCTCGCCGCCGGTTACGTCAATGGCGTCCGCGGTCTCGTCGGCGGACACGCCCCCGGCGATGGTCTGGTACTGTTCAATGCTGTCGCCCAGCTCGTCCAGCAGGTTGAAGCCTGTGACGTAGATCTCCACGCGTCTATTCTTGCTGCGGTTCTCCTCGTCGGTGTTGGGCGCCACGGGTCTGTGCTGACCGTAGCCCACGCTGACGATTCTGGCCGGGTCGATGGTGGAGTTCTCCTGGATATACGCCGCCGCGTAACCGGCCCTGGCGGAGGACAGGAACCTGTCCCAATAGGCCTCGTTCTCCTTATAACTCTGGCCCTGGGCGGTGTGGCCGTAGACACGCACCTCGTCGATAAACTCCTCCGCCTCGGAGAGCGCCCCGCTTATGACGGAGAGGACCTGCTTGCCCTCTTCGCGCAGCTCGTAGCTGTCGCCGTTGAAGATGATGGTGTCCCGGAAGGAGATGAAGACGTAGCCGTCGCCTTTAGTGATCTCCACGCTGTCGCCCATGCCGCTGTTCTCGGTGTACTCCTCCAGCGTCTCGTAAAGTTCCGAGAGGGCCTCGGTGATCTCGGCCTGCCGCGCCAGCAGGTCGTCCAGTTCCAGATCCGGGTCCGGTTCCAGCGGCTGCGCGTCGGAACTGGGGCCGTCGTTGCCGCCCACGATCTCCGTCTGGTCGGGGATGCTGTCCGGGTTAAAGCTCTGCACCAGCGCCTTCCACTTGTCCGCGCTTATGGTGGACATGGAGTACAGGAGCACGAAGAAGCACAGCAAAAGCGTGACCATGTCCCCGTATGTGTCCATCCAGTTAGCGCCCTCGCCCCCGCCTTTTTTCTTTTTAAGCATATTTCGCGCACCCCTTTCGACAAAATTCAATCTGCGATTGAATTTTGAACTTCGCACCATTCAATCTCCGATTGAATGTTGAAAGACCTTTCCCGAACGCTACCCTTCGGGTATCGTTCAAGAAATCCGCCGTTCACTGCGCGCACTCACCCGCAATGGCGGGTTCGCACACTCCGCTTTAAGCAAAATTCAATCTCCGATTGAATTTTGAAAGACCTTTCCCGCACGCTACCCTTTGGGTATCGTCCGAGAAAATTGCCGTTCGTTCCGCGCACTCACCCGCCTTTGGCGGGTTCGCACACTACACTCACTAA
>CAYQWH010000098.1:0-6229 GCA_964421265.1 uncultured Oscillospiraceae bacterium
GTCAGACGGCAAAATTGCCGGCGACGTGCCCCGGGGCCAGTTCGGAAAAATACCCAAAAACGCGTAAAATCGCGTAACATTCAATCTGTCGATTGAATGTTAAAAGACCTTTCCCGAACGCTGTCCGTTGGACATCGTTCGAGAAAATTGACGCTCACTGCGCGCACGCCTGCGGCGCACACTCCGCTTTACGGCAAAATTCAATCTGTCGATTGAATTTTGAAAGACCTTTCCCGAACGCCGTCCGTTGGACATCGTTCGAGAAAATTGACGCTCACTGCGCGCACGCCTGCGGCGCACACTCCGTTCGCTAAGAAGTATTTTTTGACACGGCAAAGCCGCGCCAAAAAATGGTTTTTACTTTATTTCGCGCCTTGCGCGAAACTCTGCAAGGCTTCTTTAATCTTTATTGGGTTATATTATTCTATGTCCCAGCAGCGCTTTTCCGGGCTGGCTGTTGGCGGCGCGGGGGGATTATCGCGATTTTAAATGTTGCGGCGGCGGCGGATATGTGATATAATGGCGTCAGTATAATACTCACCTGGAGGTACCGACGATGGACTTTAAGCTGCACGCGCCCTATAAGCTAACCGGCGACCAGCCTGAGGCGGTGGAGGCGCTGGTCAGGGGACTGGAGCTTGGACTCTCCGAACAGACCCTCCTTGGCGTGACAGGCTCCGGTAAGACCTTCACTATGGCTAACATAATCGAGCGGATAAACAGGCCCACCTTAGTGCTCGCCCACAACAAGACGCTGGCGGCCCAGCTATGCGCCGAGTTCAGGGAGTTCTTCCCCGAGAACGCGGTGGAGTATTTTGTCTCCTACTATGACTACTACCAGCCGGAGTCGTATGTGCCCCACACGGACACGTACATCGAGAAGGACTCCTCCGTGAACGACGAGATAGACCGGCTGCGCCTCTCCGCCACCGCCTCGCTGATCGAGCGGCGGGACGTGATAGTCGTGTCCTCCGTCTCCTGCATTTACGGTCTGGGGGAACCGGACGACTACGCCCAGATGATGATCTCCCTGCGCACCGGCGACACGCTGCCCAGGGAGGACCTGATGAAACGCCTTGTGGAGGACAGGTACGAGCGGAACGACGTGGCCTTTGAGCGCAATATGTTCCGTGTTCGGGGCGACACCATCGAGATCTGGCCGGCCTACTGGAAGGACACGGCGGTGAGGGTGGAGTACTTCGGCGACGAGATCGACCGTATATCCGAGGTGAGCGCCGTGACGGGCGCCGTCGTCCGCCGGTTCACCCACCTGCCCATATACCCCGCCAACCACTACATCACCCCGCGGGAGAAGATGGAGCGCGCCATAAAGGAGATCCTGGCGGAGCTGGATGAGCGCGTCGCCTGGTTCAAGGAGCACGACAAGCTGGTGGAGGCGCAGCGGATACAGCAGCGCACCAACTATGACGTGGAGATGATACAGGAGCTGGGCTACTGCTCCGGGATAGAGAACTACTCCCGCGTCATAGCGGGGCGCGCCCCCGGCTCCGCGCCCATGACGCTTATCGACTACTTCCCCAAGGACTTCATAATGTTCGTGGACGAGAGCCACGTGACGCTGCCCCAGGTGCGCGCCATGTACCGGGGCGACCACGCCCGGAAGGAGTCGCTGGTGGACTACGGGTTCCGCCTCCCCTCCGCCTATGACAACAGGCCCCTGAAGTTCGAGGAGTTCGCCCAGCGCGTCAACCAGGTGATATATGTGTCCGCCACGCCCGGACAGTACGAGCGGGACCGGGCGGGGCAGATCGTGGAACAGGTCATACGCCCCACGGGACTGCTGGACCCGGAGATAGAGATAAGGCCCGTGGACGGCCAGATAGACGACCTGATCGGCGAGATAAACGACCGGGCGGCGAAGCGCGAGCGGACGCTGGTGACGACGCTGACGAAGAAAATGGCGGAGGACCTGACGTCGTATCTCGTAAAGGCCGGCATCAGGGTGCGGTATATGCACCACAGCATTGACGCCATAGAGCGCATGGAGATAATACGCGACCTGCGCCTTGGGGAGTTCGACGCGCTGGTGGGCATAAACCTGCTGCGGGAGGGGCTGGATCTGCCCGAGGTGTCGCTGGTGGCCATACTTGACGCGGATAAGGAGGGCTTTCTCCGCTCCGAGACCAGCCTCATACAGACGGTTGGCCGGGCGGCGCGAAACGCCGGGGGCAAGGTCATCATGTACGCCGACACGGTCACGCCCTCCATGCGGCGGTGCATTGACGAGACGTCCCGCCGCCGGGCGAAGCAGCAGGCGTACAACGAATCCCACAACATCGTCCCCAAGACGATAATCAAGGACATAAGACCCATCATCGACCTGTCCGGGGACAAGCCCCGGGGACACACGGACGACGACGGGAAGTACATGACGAAGCGCCAGCGCGAGGAGGCCATCGAGAAGCTGGAACGGGAGATGCGCCAGGCGTCCAAGATGCTGGAGTTCGAGTACGCCGCCATGCTCCGGGACCGCATCATAAAGCTGCGGGGAACGGGCGGCGCGAAAAAGTCCGGCGGTAAAGACAGCTGACGCCGGTTCCGGATCGCGCGCGGCGCGCTTCTCGGCGATCCCTGTGTGCGCGGCGTCAGCCTTTTATAAGAGACAGGATAAAACGCCGCGCCCCGTCTCGTCTTGCCGGCGGCTCCATGAGGCTCCGTGGCGGGAGCTTTCCCGCCGGGAAAAGGCGCGGGAACACCGGCCTTGCGTGTTTCGGGTCTGGGCGGCGAATTGTCGGCGGGAAGGCGATCCGCCGGCGATTTATCCGGAGGTTTTTGTGTGTCCGCCGCCCCCTCTCCGCATAGAATGGGAGGAGAGGAGGCTCGGTGTGATGGAGTATTTTGGGCAGGTCGTGACGGCGCTGGCGGTGTGCGCGGCGGTGGCGGCGGTGATATGGTCTGTGAAGGGCGCGTTCCTGACGCCTGTGGAACGGCGCGCCGACGCGGACGTGTTCCTGGTCATCAGGGTCAGGAACGACGGCGAGGGTCTTGAGCGCGCCATGCGCGGCATACGCTGGCTGCGGGACTCCGGCAGGATGGATATGTGCGTGGTGATATCGGACGACGGGCTGACGCGGGAGGCGCGGCGGCGCGCCGGGATAATCGCGGAGAGGAACGGAGCGGTTCTATGCAGGACAGAGGAACTGATCGCCCGGACGGAGCGGCTGCGCCGGACGGACTGACGGTCGTGGAGGGCACGGCTGCGGCGGTAGTATTTCAAAATGAGGAGAACGGGTACACGGTGCTGAAGCTGCGCGGCGCGGAGCGGAACTTCACCGCCGTGGGCTGCATACCCGGCGTCTTTCCGGGGGAGCGGCTCAGGCTCAGGGGCGCGTGGACGTCCCACGGCACCTACGGTGAGCAGTTCAAGGTGGAGAACGTGGAGCGGAAGCTGCCGGACACGGTGTCGGCCATATACGACTACCTGTCCTCCGGCGCCATAAAGGGCCTGGGCGCCAAGACCGCGCGGCTCATCGTGGAGGAGTTCGGCACGCGCTCCCTGACGGTCATTGACGAGACGCCGGAGAAGCTGTCCCGGCTCAAGGGCATCTCCTGGGAGCGGTCGCTGGAGATAGGCCGCTGCTACAGGCGGCAGGCGGATCTCCGCCGGCTCATGAGCTTTTTCTCGGAGAACGGCGTGCGCCCGGTGGCGGCGGCGCGGCTCTACAGGAACTTCGGCGACAGGGCCATGGAGGAGGTGGCCAACAACCCCTACATCCTCACCGACGAGGAGTACGGCATGGACTTCTTCGAGGCGGACACGCTGGCGCTGCGCCTTGGGTTCGACGCGGCCAGCCCCGAGCGGGTCTCGGCGGCGGTGCTCTTCGAGATGCGCCACAACACCCGCAACGGCCACGTGTTCCTGCCCCGCGAAAAGCTCCTGGCGGCCACGGCCCAGCTCATAAACGTGGACGCGGAGAACGCCGACAGCGCCCTCCACAACCTGGAGGAGAGCACGGACGTGCGCCGGGAGAGGGTGGCGGGCGTGGACGCCTGCTATCTGGAGGATCTGTACATTGACGAGTGCGCCGTCGCGGAGCGCATAGGCGAGATGGCGCGGCGGGGCACCGGCTTTGACGGCGACGCGGGCGACCTTGCCGACAGCGCGGAACAGCGCTGCGGTCTGCGCTTTGTGTACTTGCAGCGGGAGGCGGTCAAGGCGGCGGCCACGAGTCTGGTTCTCGTGCTGACAGGCGGCCCCGGCACGGGCAAGACCACCACCGTGCGGGGCATATTGGAGCTGTTTGACCAGCTGCGCCTGACGACGCTGCTGGCCGCGCCCACGGGACGGGCGGCGAAGCGCCTGTCGGAGCTGACGGGCCGCCCCGCCCAGACGGTGCACCGGCTGCTGGGCGCGGGCGCCCCCGTGGACGGCGGCAGCGAGTTCCAGAAGTGCGCCTCGGATCCGCTCCGGTGCGACGCGCTGGTGCTGGACGAGATGTCCATGATGGACATAAGCCTGATGGCCGCGCTGCTGGACGCGCTGCCTGTTGGGGCGCGGCTGGTGATGGTGGGCGACGCCGACCAGCTCCCCTCGGTGGGGCCGGGCAACGTGCTCATGGACATAATACGCAGCGGCGTGGTGCCCGTGGTGTCGCTGACCGAGATATTCCGCCAGGCGCGGCGCAGCGCCATAGTGACCAACGCCCATCTCATCAACAGCGGCAAGGTGCCGCCTATGGAGAACGGCGGCGACTTCTTCTTCCTGCGCCGCCTGACGCCGGAGAAGACGGCGGAGACGGTCACGTCCCTGGTGGCCAAGCGCCTTCCGGAGAACATGGGGATACCGTCCCGGGACATACAGGTGCTGTGCCCCTCCCGCAGGGGCGGCGCCGGCGTCCGGGAGCTGAACCGGGCGATACAGAGGGAGCTGAACCCCCGCGCGCCCGGCCGGAACGAGCGGCTGGCGGGGGAGGATGTGTTCCGCGTGGGTGACCGGGTGATGCAGACCCGGAACGACTACGACCTGCCCTGGTACCGGGTGTCGGAGGGTGAGACGCTGCTGTTCTCCCAGGACGGGACGGCGCTGCACTCCGGCGAGTCCGGCACGGGCGTGTTCAACGGCGACGTGGGGTACATCGAGTCCATTGACGACGGCCGGGAGATCGCCGTTATACGGTTCGAGGACAGGCTGGTGCCATACCCCTTTGAGCAGCTTACGGAGCTGGAGCTGGCCTACGCCGTCACGGTCCACAAGTCCCAGGGCAGCGAGTACAGGGCCGTTATCCTCGCCCTCCCCCGCACGCCGCGGGGACTTGTGACCCGAGGGCTGCTGTACACCGCCGTCACCCGCGCCCGGGAACTGCTGGTCATAGTCGGCGACCCGGAGGTGTACGCGGCCATGACCGCCAACGACCGCCGTCAGCGGCGGTACTCAGGTCTGCGGGCGCGGCTCGTGGGGGAGGTGGGCGCCGATGAGGAGACGTAAACTCCGGTACCGGGTGAAAGCGCTGTTCTTCCCGGAACGGTGCGTGTTCTGCGGCAACATATCCGGCAGCGAGCTTGTCTGCGGCAAATGTCTGAAAACGCTGCCCTTCATCACCGGCGTTCGGAGCAGCGAGATGTACTACTCCACCTCGGTGTCGGCGATGCGGTACGACGGCCCCGTGCGCAAGGCGGTGCTGCGCATGAAGTTCGACGGCCAGTCGCGTCTCGCGGAGGCGTTCGGCGAGTTCCTGGCGGACGCTCTGGAGCGGGAACTGGACCTGAGGGAGATAGACATCGTCACCTGGGTGCCCCTGGGCAGCGGGCGCTTCGGTGAGCGGGGCTACAACCAGTCGGAGATAATAGCGAAAACGGCGGCGGATCTGCTGGGCCTTTACACGCAGCCGCTCCTGATTAAAGTCCGTGACACGCCTCCCCAGTCCCGCCTGCACACTCTGGCGGAGAGGATAGCGAACGTGGACGGGGCTTACGAGGCCCTGGACGGCGCGCTGGGACAGCGCATTCTGGTCGTGGACGACATACTGACCACCGGCGCCACAATGTCTGAGTGCGCGAAGATGCTGCTGCAGGCCGGCGCCGAGTCCGTGACGGCGGGGAGCGCCACGCTCGCCAAGCGGTCATCTATACTCGACCCCCGGTTCTGGCTCTGACGCCGGAGCCTTTGGGGAATCGACACGCGCCCGTCCCCGTGGCGGCGCGGCGGGAAAACGTGCGGCGGTTTTTCCCGGTTAAATTTATAAAATCAGCAAACGGTGTCAATAATGTC
>CAYQWH010000099.1:0-6154 GCA_964421265.1 uncultured Oscillospiraceae bacterium
GAGGTCCCCCGCCGCCACCGCCGCCGCGCGGTTTCAGGCGGGGCTGCGGCTGCGCGCCCGGCTGTCTTGTCAGCCTGATAGCCATTGCGGGCGCCGTCGCCGCCGCTGTCGCGGCCGTTATATCGCTTATATTTTAAAATACACAGTCCGGACACCCGGGCTGTGTATTTGTTATCATGAAAGCTCCGATTGAACCGGCGGCGAGGGCTTTCGCGCAAGTAAAAAAATCTCCTTCCGGCTACGGACGGTCTAATCAGAGGTTTTTAATGATAACCGCGAATTAAATCCTTTATTTTTAAGTATTAACAGTTTTTCTGAAGATTAACTTTTTCTTCTTTTTTTATCATGGGATTTGTGATAAAATATCAGGTGGACGGGTATTTACCGCCGCGCGCCGTATCAGCGGCGTTTTTGGGTTATCCATCAGCGCTTTTACAAGGGAGGCAAGTGAGAGATGGGACTTATAAAAAAGATTTTCGGTACAAGAAGCGATCGGGAGATAAAAAAATTCGACCCGATTATAGATAAAATAGAGAGTTACGGACAGGAGTACAAAACATATAAGGACTCGGAGCTGCGTGCGAAGACGGCGGAGTTCCGGGAGCGGTACTCGAAGGGCGAGACGCTGGACGAGCTGCTGCCGGAGGCGTTCGCCGTGGTGCGGGAGGCGGCGGACAGAGTTGTGGGTATGCGCCACTTCCGGGTGCAGCTCATCGGCGGCATTGTGCTGCACCAGGGGAGGATAGCGGAGATGAAGACCGGCGAGGGCAAGACCTTCGTGGCCACGCTGCCGGCTTACCTCAACGCCCTCACCGGCAAGGGCGTGCACATCGTGACGGTGAACGATTACCTGGCGAAGCGCGACTCGGAGTGGATGGGCAAGATATACAGATTTCTCGGTCTTGAGGTGGGACTCATAATCCACGGGCTGACAAACGAGGAGCGCAGGAAGGCGTACAACGCGGACATAACCTACGGCACCAATAACGAGCTGGGGTTCGACTACCTGCGTGACAACATGGCGCTCTATAAGAACCAGCAGGTGCAGCGGGGGTACAATTTCGCCATTGTGGACGAGGTGGACTCCATACTCATAGACGAGGCCAGGACGCCACTCATAATCTCCGGCAAGGGGGACGAGTCCACGGATCTGTACAGGCGCGCGGACGACTTTGTGAGCACGCTGCGCAAGGCGGTGTTCGCCACCACGGACGAGAAGGTGGACAACTCGGAGATTGACGCCGACTATATAGTGGACGAGAAGTCGCGGACGGCCACCCTGACAAGATCCGGCATTGAGAAGGCGGAGAAGACCTTCGGGCTTGAGAATTACGCGGACATCGAGAACGCCACGCTGTCCCACCACATCAATCAGGCGCTGAAGGCGCGGGGCATAATGAAGCGGGACGTGGACTATGTGGTGAAGGACGGGGAGATAATCATAGTCGATGAGTTCACGGGCCGTCTGATGTTCGGCAGGCGCTACTCCGAGGGATTGCACCAGGCGATTGAGGCCAAGGAACGGGTGGACGTGAAGAGCGAGAACAAGACGCTGGCCACGATAACCATACAGAATTACTTCCGGCTCTACGACAAGCTGTCCGGCATGACCGGCACGGCGCTGACGGAGGAGGAGGAGTTCGGCACCATTTACAACCTGGATATTGTGGAGATTCCGACGAATATGCCACTCATACGCAAGGACAACCCGGATGTGGTGTTCCAGACGGAGAACGGTAAGTTCAACGCCATAATACAGCGCATAAAGGAGCGGCACAGCGTCGGTCAGCCGATACTTGTGGGCACGATCTCCATAGAGAAGAGCGAGCAGCTCTCAAAGCTGCTGCGCCGGGAGGGTATACAGCACAACGTGCTCAACGCCAAGAACCATGAGCGCGAGGCGGAGATTATAGCTCAGGCCGGCAAGCTGGGCACGGTCACCATATCCACCAACATGGCCGGGCGCGGCACGGATATCATGCTGGGCGGGAACGCCGAGTTCATGGCGCGGGCGGATCTGAAAAAGGCCGGTTACGAGGACGAGGTGATAGCCGAGGCCACGGGTTTCGCGGAGACCCAGGACGAGACTGTGCTTGAGGCCAGGGCGAAATTCGCCGAGAGCATGGCCAAGTACAAGGAGGTCACCTCCCGGGAGGCGCAGAAGGTGTGCGAGGCGGGCGGACTGCTGGTGCTGGGCACGGAGCGGCACGAGTCCCGGCGCATTGATAACCAGCTCCGGGGCCGCTCCGGCAGACAGGGCGACCCCGGCGAGACGCAGTTCTACATCGCCATGACCGACGACATAATGCGCCTCTTCGGTACGGAGCGGGTCATGGGAATGATAGAGGGACTGCATATCCCGGAGGACCAGCCCATCGACCAGAAGATACTGTCCGGCGCCATAGAGAACGCCCAGAAGAAGGTCGAGAGCCGGAACTTCCAGTCCAGGAAAAACGTGCTCGAGTATGACGACGTCATGAACAAGCAGCGGGAGCTTATATACAGCGAGAGGACGAGGGTTCTCAACGGCGAGGACATAAGTTCCAATATACGCCAGATGGTGACGGACGTGATTACGTCGGCTGTTGTGACCGGCCTTGTGCCGACCTCCGACGAGGGGAAGAAGAAGGCGGAGCACAGCCACGTGACGAGGGAGAGCTTCACGGCCATATGCGGCCAGTTCATGGGTATGTTCCTGACGAAGGAGGACCTGCAGATAAGCGACAGCGAGATCGACGGGATGGACCAGGAGAAGCTGACGCGGTGGCTTGAGGAGCGGGCGAGTAAGGCGTATGAGCTTAAGGAGAAGATGCTGGGCGTGGCGGAGGGCACCGGCGTCCCCAATATGCGCGGTATTGAGCGGGAGGTCATGCTGCGTGTCGTAGACGAGTACTGGATGGATCACATAGACGCCATGCACGAGCTGCGCCAGGGAATACGGCTGCGGGCCTACGCCCAGGTGGATCCTGTGGACGAGTACAAGAAAGAGGGCTTCGATATGTTCGAGGCCATGATCAACGGGATAAAAGAGGAGATAGTCAGAAGGCTCTACTGTCTGCGTATAGTGCGGGTACAGCCCGCGGAGCGCAGGAGCGTGGCCACGAAGATGACGGCCACGGCGGGGGCGAACGTGGGCGGCGACAAGACCGTCAAGCGCCAGCCCATACGCGCCGCCAAAAAGCCGGGCCGCAACGACCCCTGTCCCTGCGGCAAGTGGAAGGCCGACGGCAGCCGTCCCCTGAAGTACAAGGAGTGCTGCGGGAAGAACGAGTGACGGCCACGCGGATATGTTATCCGGGGGCGGTATTACGGGATTTGGTGATGTTATGAGAGAGATTGTGTTGAATCGGGTGCCGCTGGTCACGTCGGAGGTGATCGGTACCGTCCACGCCTTTACCACACGGCTGGGCGGAGTCAGCGGCGGCGCGTACCGGAGCATGAACCTGGGTGAGAACCGGGGCGATAACCCGTCGGATGTGCGGGAGAACTACAGGCGGCTCCGCGAGGCCCTGGGTGTGGAGAACATGGTGTTCACGAGACAGGTGCACGGGCGCGATATACGCGTCGTGACCATGGCTGACAGGCACGAGCTGTTCGAGGAGGTGCCCTTTGAGGCCGACGGGCTTATTACGGACACGCCAGATCTGGCGCTCTTTGTGTTCACAGCCGACTGCGTGCCGATACTCCTCCACGACCCGGTTCGCGGCGTTATTGGCGCCGTCCACGCCGGCTGGCGGGGGACCGTGGGCGACATAGCCGGCCGCGCGGTGGGGCGGATGGCTGAGGAGTTCGGCTGCGACCCGTCCGACATACGCGCCGCCATAGGGCCATGTATCCACGTGTGCTGCTTTGAGGTGGGACAGGAGGTGGCGGATGCCGTCAGGGACGCGCTGGGCGGCGGCGGGGAGGACTGCGTTAAAGAGTACCCGGATGGAAAGTACCGCGTGGACCTGCCAGAAACCAATCTCCGTCTGCTGACGCGCCGGGGTGTGAGAGCGGGGAACGTGGACGTGTCGGGGGAGTGCACGAAGTGTCTCCACGACAGGTACTGGTCCCACCGGTACACGGGCGGCGTCCGGGGCAGTCAGGCCTGTGTTATAATGCTGAAAGGAAAAGGGTAAGTGATCTTGAGAAGATTCAGGGCGTTGGCGCTTTTCACCTGTCTCGCGGTGCTTCTCTCCGGATGCGCCGCGGAGGTGACGGAGCCGGAGGAGCAGGAGCCGGCCTCCGGGGACTACACGGAACAGCCCCAGGTCCAGGAGACGGCGGAGCGGTCAAACGGGACGTTCTCCCTGGCGTACTCGTCCTCCGGCTCCATGAACCCGTTTTACGGCGACAACGTGTATAACCTCCAGATAATGGGGCTTTTATATGAGCGGCTCTTTGAATTAGACGAGACGCTCCAGCCACAGCCGTCCCTCTGCGAGAGCTGCGTTACGGAGGACGGCGTTACATATGAGGTGACGATCAAATCCGGCGTGACCTTCCACGACGGCAGCGCCATGACAGCGCAGGATGTGTCATACTCCCTCTATACGGCCATGTCATCCGCCAATTACTCCGCCAGGCTGTCCGGCGTGACGGACGTGACCGTCACGGACACGTACACCGTCTCCATAACACTGTCGGGCGCGAACTACAGCTTCCCGTCGCTGCTGGATGTGCCGATCGTCCTGTACGGCACCGGCGGGAGCGACGCGCCCACCGGATCCGGCCCATACGTGTTCAGCGGCGACAGTCTCACCGTGTACAGCGGGTACAGAGTCAAAAACGACACGCTGCCGGGGAGGATATATCTTGTGGAGTGCGACGAACAGGAGCTGGCGGAGTCCTTCCTCTCAAGCCGGATTAACCTGCTGTCCTTCGACCCCACCGGCACGGTTCCCATAACCATACACACCCTCCACGAGACACGCAGCTTCGCCACCACCGACTTCCTGTACCTGGGCTTCAACAACGCCTACGGCGTGACGGCCATCTCCACCTTCAGGAGGGCGCTGTCGTACCTTGTGGACAGGGAGACTATCTGTGACGACATATACGGCGGCTCGGTGCTCCAGGCGCCGCTCATATTAAGCCCGGCGCTGGACGTGTACGACGCGGCCTGGGAGGAGGGATCCTCGTACTCCCGCCAGAGTTTTTTGGAACTGGCGGAGGAGCTGGGGCTTGAGGACTCCAACACCGACGGCATACTGGAGTACTCAGGCTCCATACGTCTGAAGCTCATAGTCAACGACGACAGCGAGTACAAGACGGCGGTGGCGCGTCGCGTCGCCACGGATATGACGAACATGGGCATCTACGTGGAGGTGGAGGAGCTGAGCTGGAGCGACTTCAAGGACGCGCTGGAGACGGGTAATTTCTCCATGTATATCGGCGAGGCGCGGCTCAAGGCGGACTTCGACGTCAGTTCCCTTGTCGGCGACGGCGGCAGTCTGAACTACGGGGCGGTGCCGGGGGAGGACTATGACGCGCTCCTGGCGGACTTCCTGGGCGCGGCGGACGTCCAGACCCGGACTGACGCGGCGTCGGCGCTGTGCGCCAAGGTCAGGGACGAGGCGCCTCTGGTGCCTATCGCGTACAAGACTTATCAGGTTATAACTCACGTGGGCGAGATAACCGGCGGGGCGCCCTCCCAGTCCAACGTCTTCAGGGATGTGGCGGGCTGGACGTTCAATAATTTCGCGTAGCCGCGATTGGCGGCGGATTTGGGAACCGGCGGTTCCCGGGGGGTGACAGGAATGACAGACAGAGAGCTTATAAACATGGCGGTGGACGCGTCGAAGGCGGCGTACGCGCCCTACTCGAAGTTCTCGGTGGGCGCGGCGATAGAGTGCATGGACGGCGCCGTGTACACCGGCTGCAACGTGGAGAACGCGACTTTAGGCTGCACCATATGCGCCGAGCGGACGGCGGTGGTGAAGGCGGTATCGGATGGCAGGAGGACGTTCCGGAGGATCGCCGTGTACTCCTCGGAGAGCGCGGATTACTGCACGCCCTGCGGTATGTGCCGTCAGGTGCTGGCGGAGTTCGCGCCGGATATGGAGGTGCTGTGCGTGCGCTCCGACGGCAGATACGTGAGCTACAGGCTCCGGGACCTTCTGCCGAAGATGTTTTCCAGCAAGTACCTGATGTAGCCCCGGCTGCTTCGCCG
>CAYQWH010000100.1:0-6125 GCA_964421265.1 uncultured Oscillospiraceae bacterium
CGCCGCCTGCTTGAGGGGAACCAATAAGCGCGGTGTGACGTTTCGGGTGCGCGGCTGGGTGCGGGTGTAACGTTTTGGTTGCGCAACTGGTTGCGTATGTAACATTTGGTTTACATGGCACTATGTAAAGTGGGCGTTGCAATGTAACGTTTAGTTTACATGGACGGGTGCGGGTGTAACGTTTTGGTTGCGTGCGGTCATGTAAAGTCTGTGCGACAATGCAACATCCGGTTTACATGGGCGGGTGCGGGTGTAACATCTTGTTTACACAGCGCTATGTAAATTGGGTGTTGCAATGTAACGTTTAGTTTACATGGACGGTTGCGTATGTAACGTTTTGGTTGCGCGGCGCTATGTAAAGCGGGCGTGTCGGTGTAACGTTTAGTTTACATGGGCGGGTGCGGGTGTAATGTTTGGTTTACATGGCGCTATGTAAAGTGGTTGCGACAATGTAACATCCGGTTTACATTGGCGGTTGCGGGCGCAACGTCCGGTTTACATGGGCGGGTGCTATCGGGTGCGGAGGGACTGGACGGTGTGGGACAGGAGGATGGCTGTGGTGACGGAGCCTACGCCGCCGGGGACGGGGGTTATGGCGGCGCACAACGGGGACACCCGGTCAAAATCAACGTCGCCGCACAGCTTGCCGTCCGCGCCGGTATTGATGCCCACGTCGATAACGATCTGTCCGGCGCGGGTGTGCTCCGGGCCAATCGCGTTGGCGCGGCCCTGAGCCGTGACGAGCACGTCGGCGCGGCGCGTCTCCTCCGTCAGGTCGCGCGTCTTGGAGTGGCACACCGTCACCGTGGCGTTCCGGGACAGCAGCATTTGGCTGACAGGCTTGCCTATGACAAGGCTTCGCCCGACCACCGTCGCCCTCCTGCCCTCAAGCTCCACGCCGTAATGGTCAAGGATGGCCATGACCGCCTGAGCCGTGCACGGGGAGAACCCGCCGCGACCGGAGTATATCCCCGCCATGGACGCGTCGGTTATGCCGTCCACGTCCTTCTCCGGCGCTATGGCGGCGCGGACGGCGTCGTCGTCCACCGTGGGCGGCAGCGGCCTGAATATCAGGATGCCGTGGACGGCGCTGTCGGCGCTGAGACGGCGAACCGTCGCCACCACGTCCTCCGGCGCTGTCTCGCGGACGTCCACGTCGATGTCCGTCCCGGCGGCGCGTTTTATGATGCCCCGCTCATAGGACAGATCCGCCGGGTTGTCGCCCACGCGCACAATCGCAAGGCGCGGCGCTATTCCGGCGGCTCGCAGCTCCGCGACGCGCTGTCTCGTCCTCTCGTCTATCTCCCGCGCCACCGGCGCGCCCTTTAACAGCAGTTCCGCCATCTCTCATACCTCTCTTTGCGTAAAGTTCGATCCGCTATCGGATCCTGTGCCCGCCCCGCGTTTGCGCGCGGCGCCGGGGATTTTCGTTTTCGCCGTCCGCGCGGCTGCGCCCCGGACGGTTCATCCCGGAACCGTGTGACAGCTTTAATCCGGGACGCGCGTCCGTGCCGCGCCTTTACGCCCCTCGGCGCGCCGCGTAAAGGCGGAATTATTAAATGAATTGATAACAGCTTTAATCCTGAGCGCGCGGCGGCTTATAAGCTTTTTACGCGCCATTTGATGCCTTGCGTAAAGGCAAGCTTTTTTAAAAGAACTGATAACAGATTAAAATCGGGACGCTCTGCGACTGATAAGTCCCGCCCTCGGCGCACAGCGTAAAGGCAGACTTCTTAAATGAATTGATAACCGATTTAATCCGGGTTGCGCGCGGCGGCTGATAAGTCCCCTTTGGCGCTTTTCAGGAGGAGCCGGTATCGGACTGCGCGGCGCGGGCGGCGGCAAGTTCGTTGGCCTCGTCGAGCCATGGGACCTCCAGACGCACGCCGTCCTGAGAGTAGACCACGTACTGACGGAAATAGAAAAACACCATCAGCACCAGTACAAGCAGCACCAGCAGCACGACGAATATGGTGGTGAGGACGCTCTTCAGCCGTTTGTGGCTCCGGTATATCCGGTTCTCACGCGGCTCCATTTACAGCCGTCCCTCCTCCACGTCCCGCAGCTTCGCAACGCGCGCCTCGTGTCTGCCGCCGTCGAAGTCGTTCTCTAAAAACGCGTCCACTGTGGCCAGCGCCAGATCGCGTCCCGTGACCAGCGCGCCCAGACACAGCACGTTGGCGTCGTTGTGATGGCGGGTCATCTTCGCCGAGTACGGTTCGGCGCACAGGGCGGCGCGCACGCCGCGCACCTTGTTGGCGCAGATGCTCATGCCGATCCCGGTGGAACAGATAAGTATCCCCCGTTCGCAGCGCCCCGACGCCACCGCCCTCGCCGCCGGCGCTCCGTAGTCGGGATAGTCGCACCGCTCCCCCGTCAAGGTGCCGAAGTCCTCACACTCATGCCCCAGCCGCGTCAGGTGCTCCCTGACCGCGCTCTTCAATTCGTAGCCGCCATGGTCACTGGCAAGCGCTATTCTCATGTCTCCTCCTCACACGGACTGCCGTCCGCTCTCCTCTGTAGTATTCACGAAATATTCACAAATTCCGGCTCGTGTTTCCGGAACAGGCAGACGTATTTGAAGCCGCAGCTTATGAGCATATCGTAAGCTGTCCTGATATTGCCGCCCACGTTGTCCACCCGGTGGGCGTCGGAGCCGACGGTGATAATCTCCCCGCCCAGCTCCCTGTAGAGCTTAACCACGGCGGCGTTCGGTACGAAGTCATGGAGCGGCGACTTCATGCCGGAGGTGTTGACCTCGATGCCGACGCCGTGTTCCACGCAGGCGCGCAGCAGCGCCGTCAGCCGGTCGCGGTAGTCCATTATGTCAAAGGTCTGTCCCTGATAGGACATATATCGCAGCATATAGCCGATATGACCGATTATGTCGCAGCAGCCGAACCGGGCGAGGTTCGCGCACTCGTCCAGATACTCCTCCACCTCCGGGACTATGTTCCCGGGGACATGGCGCTTATATATGTAGAAGTCCGGTCTGTTGCGCAGGTTGTGGATGGAGCCGATGATGAAGTCGAACTCCGGGCGGGCGTAAATCTCCCGTCCCCGTTCCGGCACGTAGTGGGGCGAACTCAGTTCCGCGCCCAGACGCAAGTCCATCGGTTCATCCCGAAACTCCTCCCGCAGTTTGCCGAACTCGTCAATCTGTTCGTCCCACATATCAAAGCTTCCCAGATCGTCCGACGTCATGGCGCAGTCCTCTATGTGGTTCGTGAAGCACAGGTGCGTTACGCCGCTATCGAGGGCGGCGCGGGCCATCGCCGCCATGCTGTCCGACGCGTCCGGCGACAGGGGATACGAGTGCACATGGTAATCAGCTAAAATCACGGATGCGACCCTCCTTATATCAGTTCTTCTCAAAAAGCCAGCCTTTACGCCAAGAGCCAAAAGCGCGTAAAGGCGCGCGTTTACCGGATTAAGTCACCGGCGTTACGCCTCCGGCTCCGCGGAGCCTTTGCCGTCTATGAGTTTCCAATCCATGGCTATATTATACGTTCGTATCCGCCGTTTGTCAAGAGCGGTTTATATTAAGGAACCGCCGAATATATCGCCGTCGGGTCTTTCCGAAAGGCTCCGGCCCCTATACATAACGCCGGGGGTACGCGAAGAACCCGTGACGCGCCGTGACGCGCGCCGTCCGGAACCGGATAATATCGGGCGGCGGCGGGAAATCCGGTATAATTTTCGATTTATATTTGCGCTAACCATAACGTCGGTGGAAAAACCTGTGGAAATTGTGCAAAACTCATTTCCGGGGGCGGGTACTGTAACGCGCTGTCGGGTAATATGTCGTGTCGGCTCTGTTGGAGCCACGGGGCGCGCCAATAAAAAAGATCCGGTGAACGTGTGGTTCACCGAATCTGGGCGCGGCGCGCTTTTTTCAGTTCACGGATGTCGGTGCCGACGAAGCGCATCTCCTCGTAGTCGCCGCGAATACGGGACAATATGGGCGCGGAGTAGCGCTCGCCAATATCGTCCACGGACAGGTTCGTGCTTATGATAGTCTGTTTCTTGGCCGTCAGGCGCGTGTTTATCAGCGTGTACAGCGCGCTGACCACGTAGCTGGTGACAAGTTCCGTGCCCAGATCGTCCAGAATCAGCAGGTCGCAGTTCTCAAGCCGCCGCACATCGCTCCGCGCCGACGCCGCGTCGTCTCCCCGTCCGAACCGCACCTCCTCGTATTTGGAGAACACCGACGAGGCCGTGTCGTACACCACGGAGTAGCCCTTATCCAGCACGGCTCTGGCAATGCAGGTGGACAGGAACGTCTTGCCCAGACCCGGGCCGCCGGTCATGAGGATATTGATAGCCGAGCCGGAGCCGAATCGCGCCACGAAGGACTTGCAGCCCTGGTATATCATCGCCATCAGGTTCCGCTCCGACAGTCCCGTAGCCGGGTCCGCCGTATCGTCATAATACGTCAGGTCGAAGTTCTCGAAGGTGTCCTCGCCCATTTTCAGGAACTCCGACAGCTCCGTCTGCTGTTCCTGGCGGTACAGCGCCATCAGGCAGTCGCAGATGCGCGTGCCGTCGTAGCCCGTGTCCCGGCAGCGGGGGCACACCGGTTCGTCGCTCAGGTAGTCCTCCGGGTACCCGGCGCGGAGCAGTATCTGCCGCCGTTCGTCCTGCAAACTCAGGTTCTCCCGCCGGACGGCGTCAATGGCGGATTCCGTATCGGTGTGCTTGCTGAGGGCGATGCCGATAGTGGTGAACATGGTGGCGCGCAGCGCGGCGTCTATCTCGCCGACCCGTGGGAGTTTTGTGTAAATCTCCTCCCGGCGGCGATTGAGCCGTTCCTCCCGCTCCGCCCGCTGAGCATCCAGCCGCGTCTTAGCCCGCGACAGCAACCGTCCGTCAATCGACATAACATCCCCACTTCCTTCCAAAAACAACCCAAACCGTTTCAGTCAAGCCCGCAATCAGAACAAAATCAAATCCAAATTCCCCACCGAACCACAAAAACGGTGAAAAGCCAAAAGCCAAAAAGCCTCGCAGAGTTTCACGCATAGCGTGAAATAAAATACAATTCATTTTTTCCGGCAACTTGTCGTCGGAAAAAATACTTCTTAGCGAACGGAGTGTGCGCCGTAGGCGTGCGCGCAGTGAACGTCATTTTTCTCGAACGATGTCCAACGGACAGCGTTCGGGAAAGGTCTTTTACCATTCAATCGGAGATTGAATGGTACGCTCTCCACGGTTCTACCACAACGCTCCCCAGACCAAATTCCCAGAGAACAGGCGCCGCGTTACCGCGCATGGTGCTGCTCTCCATAAGCCCCGGTATAAGCGGATGGTTAATCAAAGGTTCCCTGTCTTTCATATCCATATCTCATTCACCCCCACACGCCTATTGTTTGCGCGGGAGAAAAAAGTATACATAAAAATCGAAAATCCTGTTGCAATCCGTGACGCGGTGTGGTAAAATTATGAGCGTGATGAGATCGCGAAAACGCGTAAGACAAAGATACGGGAATATGGTGAAACGATGGATATGTTAGAGGAAACGGGACGCGCGGCGCGGCGCGTGGGACGGATCGCGGCGCGGTACCTGACGGCCGCGCGGTACAGGCTCGCCCTTGCCCGGCGGGAACGGCGCAAGACCCGGCTTTACACCGACCTTGGCAGGGCCTGTTACGCCCGGCACCGCGGCGACCGGACGACGGAGGAACCGGCGCTGATGGCGGACATAAACGCCCTTATGCGCGAGTCCGACTGCATAAGGACAAAGCTGACGGAGCTGAAACCCGTCCGGCGCAAAGGCGGCGCGCCGCCCCGGTGCGCCAAGTGCGGCGGCGTTCTCTTCGACGGCGACAACTTCTGTACATATTGCGGCGCGGAACTGGAGGTGTGGGATGTTTTGCAGTAATTGCGGCAGACGCAACGACGACGACGCGAAGGTGTGCCGACAGTGCGGCGCGCCCCTGATAGCGCCCCCCAACTACGCCCAACAGCCAAATCAGCAGCCGAACTACGCCCAAGCACCCAATTATGCCCAACGGCCAAATCAGCAGCCAAATTACGCCCAGCAGCCGAACTATGCCCAACAGCCGAACCAAGCACCCAATTACGCCCAGCAGCCGAATTATGCCCAACAACCCGGCAAGGCGCAA
>CAYQWH010000101.1:0-1082 GCA_964421265.1 uncultured Oscillospiraceae bacterium
CGTCGGCGTAGCGCCTGTCGCCGTGCAGCTCGATAAACTCCGTAAAAATCCGCTCAATATAGCTCCGCGCCGTGGGGCGCCCGTTCGCCCTGGCCAGCCTGACCCGCTCAATCGCCGTCAGCGCCTTAACAGCCATCTTCCGCACCTCCGTTCCAATTCCGCATCACCGTTAACCCTCACTCTCCGCGTATCCGTGCATCCTCAGGAGCCGCGCCAGCACCTCCCGCTGCTCGGAACGGGACACAATGGCGTCCACGAACCCGTGCTCCAGCAAGAACTCCGCTTTCTGGAACCCGGCGGGCAGCTTTTTGCGGGTGGTCTGCTCTATGACCCTCGCCCCGGCGAAGCCAACCGTCGCGCCCGGCTCCGCGAGGATTATATCCCCCTCCATGGCGAAGCTGGCCGTCACGCCGCCGGTGGTCGGATCCGTCAGGACGGTGATGTAGAGAAGCCCCGCGTCCGAGTGGCGCTTGACGGCGGCGCTGGTCTTGGCCATCTGCATCAGCGACAGTATGCCCTCCTGCATCCTCGCTCCGCCGGACACCGCGTACCCTATCACCGGCATACGAAGCTCCGTCGCCCGCTCAAACGTCCGGGTTATCTTCTCGCCTACAACCGTGCCCATGCTGCCCATCATAAAATACGGATCCATCACGAAAAGGCAGCACCTTATCCCGTCAACGCGGCCCATCCCGCAGACAACGCCCTCGTTTTCGCCGCAGGCGTTGCGGGTCGTGCGCAGCTTCTGGTTGTACCCGGGGAACCCCAACACGTCCCTGGACTTCAGCTCGTTGTCCCACTCCGTAAAGCTGCCCTGGTCCAGCGCGAACGTCAGTCTCTGTCTGGCGTTCATGCGGAAGTGGTACCCGCACTCGCAGGTGTTGTTGTGGGACCACAGCTCACTGAGCGCCACATTCCTGCGGCAGTTGGGGCACTGCTTCGTCGGCTCGTTCTCGTCAGCCATAGGCGGCGCCGACTGCCGTCCCCCGCTCTCTAACTCATTTTTAGGCTTAAACAGAAATTCAATAAAAGGCATAGTCTACCTCATCTTATACCGGTCCTAACCCGAGACACGCGCGCCG
>CAYQWH010000101.1:1182-6116 GCA_964421265.1 uncultured Oscillospiraceae bacterium
CGGCAATCGTCTCAGGCAGCGGTTTTCAGCCGCTGCCCGGGCATCGCCTCGGCTCAGGGCCTCGCGGATCCTATATTTTCGAGAAGAACGACAGGTCGTAGCTGCCGTCCCGGAACCGCCCGTCGGCCACTATATCTATCTGCTCGGCGATATTGCTCCGTATACCGCCCACGACAAGCTCGCACAGCGCCGCCTGCATTTTCCGCAGCGCCTCCTCCCGCGTCCCCGCGTACACAATAAGCTTGCCTATCAGCGGGTCGTAATAGGGCGAGATGGTCAGCCCCGTCACGAGACACGTGTCGAACCGGACGAAGGGGCCTCCCGGCACGTGCAGCGTCCCCACCGTCCCCGGCGAGAGCGCGTTTATGCGGCACTCCATGGCGGAGCCGTAAAGAGCGGGTTCGCTCCTGGCGAACTTCAGCGGTATCCCCGCCGCCACGCGTATCTGCCACTTCACAAGATCAATCCGCGTCAGCTCCTCCGTCACCGTGTGCTCCACCTGCAGCCGTATGTTCATCTCCATGAAATAGAACTCGCCGCCGCTCATCAGGAACTCCAGCGTGCCCACGCCCACATAGCCCACATTCTTCACTGCTCTGACGATCCTGTCAAACAGTTCCCGCCGCTGCTCCGCCGTGACCATCGGGGACGGGGACTCCTCTATAAGCTTCTGGTTGTTGCGCTGTATGGAGCAGTCCCGCTCACCGAGGCACACCACGTTGCCCCGCTCGTCGGCTATGATCTGCACCTCTATGTGCTTGGCCGGGTAGATGTACTTCTCCATATACACCGCGCCGTCGCCGAAGGACGACTTCGCCTCGGACACCGCCGCGTAATAGTCCCGCTCCATCTCGCCCGGCGACCTGACCAGTCTGATTCCTCTGCCGCCGCCGCCGGATCGGGCCTTGAGCATCACCGGATAGCCGATACGTTCCGCCTCCCGCTCCGCGTCCTCGGCGCCGCCCAGCACGCCCGTGCCGGGTATGACCTTCAGCCCCGCTTCGCTCATGCGCCTCTTCGTCTCCTCTTTCCCCGACAGCGACCGCATATTGTCCGCCGACGGGCCTATGAACACCAGACCGTTCTTCAGGCACTGCTCCGCGAAATGGGCGCTCTCGGACAGGAACCCGTAGCCCGGGTGAATGGCCTGCGCACCGGAGATCATCGCCGCGCTTATTATCCGCTCCTCGTTCAGGTAGCTGTCCGCCGCGTCCGCGCCGCCAATGCAGAAGCTGCTGTCCGCCATGGCCACGTGCAGCGCGTCGGCGTCCGCCGTGGAGTACACGGCAACTGTGGCTATGCCCATCTCCTTGCACGCCCGTATTATCCGTACCGCCACCTCGCCACGGTTGGCAATCAATATCTTAGAAAACATCCCCGCTCACGCCTCTGTCAGGGCAAAGGAGAACTCCGCCCGCACCGCCAGCTCCCCGTTGACCGTGCCGCGTCCCTGGCAGAAATAGAACGGCGGTTTGGCCCTGACAATACCGCACTCCGTCTCGATCGTCTCGCCGGGGCGCACCGGGCGCTTGAACCGCACCTTGTCAAGGCCGGTGTACATGGGGACCCTGCCGCCCGTGTCCTCCCCGGTCAGGAGCACACAGGCGGACTGGGCAAGTATCTCGCAGAGTATCACCCCCGGCACGATGGGGTTGCCGGGAAAGTGCCCGTCCAGGAACCACTCGTCCCCACGGATATACCGTCTCCCACGGGCCACGTCCCCGTCTCTCTCCGCCTCGTCCAGCAGCAGCATACTGTTCCTGTGGGGCAGAATCTCCATCAACTCTTCCTGGCGCATACTCATTCCTCCCGTATATGGAACAGCGGGCAGCCGAAGTCCACAACCTGACCGTCGCTGACGCACACCTCCGTGATAACGCCGTCCCGGTCGCTGGTTATCTCGTTCATAAGCTTCATGGCCTCGATTATGCACATGACGTCGCCCTCGCGCACCCTGTCGCCCACGTTGACGAAGGGCGACGCGTTCTCGGCGGGCGCCCTGTAAAACACTCCCACCATGGGCGACGGGAACACGCCGGATCCGTCCGTCGCCGGCTCCGCCGTCACAACCGCTGGCGCCGCCGCCGCAACAACCGTGGCCGCCGCGCCGCCGCGCTCAAGTCTCAGCGTCCTGTCGCCCTCGGTCATCTCAAGAGCCGACAGGTCAAGCTCGTGCATCAGCCCGGCGTACTCGCGTATCCGCTCGGTCATATCGTTCTCTCTTTCCATTCTCACACCTTCCTGAACGCGAGACACGCGTTGTGTCCCCCAAACCCCAGCGAATTGGAGATCGCCAGGTCAAGTTCCCGATGGACAGCCACATTCGGCGTGTAGTTGAGGTCGCACTTCGGATCCGGCTCCAGCAGGTTCACCGTCGGCGGGACGGTGCTCTCGCGGAGCGCCATAACGCACACTATCGCCTCAACAGCGCCCGCGCCGCCCATCATGTGTCCCGTCATGGACTTGGTGGAGCTTATTATAAGCTCCCCGGCCTTCTCCCGGCCGAACGCTCTCTTTATCGCCAGCGTCTCGGCGGCGTCGTTTAAGGGCGTGCCCGTGCCGTGGGCGTTGACGTAAACCGACTCGTCGTCCCTGTACCCCGACTCTCTCAGCGCGTCGGACATGGCCCTGGCCGCGCCGCCGCCCTCCGGATCCGGCGCGGTAATGTGGTACGCGTCGCAGGTGGAGCCGTAACCGGTTATCTCCGCCAGGATCGTCGCGCCTCTCGCCACCGCGCGCTCATACTCCTCAATCACCAGCGCGCCGCCGCCCTCGCCGATTACGAAGCCCGCCCGCCGCGCGTCAAAGGGCAGGCTGGCGGCGTTCGGGTCGTCTGAGGTGGACATGGCCTGCATATTCATGAACCCCGCCACGCCCAGCTCCGAGATCGACGCCTCGGAGCCGCCGCAGATCATGGCGTCGGCGTAACCGTGGCGCACCGCGCGCACCGCCTCGCCTATGGCGTTGGCGCCGGAGGCGCAGGCCGTCACCGCCGGCATCGCCGGGCCACGGCACCCGTATCGTATGGCGATGGTCCCCGCCGCCATGTTCGCTATCATCATCGTTATAAAATGCGGCGATACGCGGCGCGGCCCCGATTTCAGAAGCTTTGTGTGCTCAGTCACAAACGTGTCAAAGCCCCCAACGCCCGTGCCGAAATACACGCCGATGCGCTCCGGCTCCACAGTTCCGATTACGCCGCTCTCCTCCACCGCCTGGGACGCGGCGGCTATGGCGAACTGGGCGTACCGGTCAGAGTGCAGCACGTCGTTCTTGTCCATATAGTCCCGTGGGTTGAAGTCCCTGACCTCCGCCGCCATCTTCACCTTCAGATTCGCCGTGTCGAACCGGGTTATCGGACCTACGCCGCACACGCCGTTCCTCAGCCCGTCCCACAGCTCCTTCACCGTCTTTCCTATGGGGCTTATCGCTCCCATTCCTGTTACCACAACTCGTCTCATATGATGCGTTCCTCACTAAATAATGCGATCGTTCCCTCCACGCGCTTTCCTGTGGCCGCGCGGCCCTCAATACATGAATATCACGCTGCGGCTGAACCGCCGGGACCGGTTCCCGTTTGGCCCTCCGCCCGTCTCCGGCGCGTATCGAACTTCACATGGCCATCCCGCCGTCCACGCGTATGACCTCGCCGGTTATATAATTCGCGCCGTCACCCGCCAGGAACGCCGCCAGTTCCGCGACCTCCTCCGGCGTGCCCACGCGCTTTAACGGAATGGACTCCGTTATCCTGTCCATATTCTCAAGCCCCGCCGTCATGTCCGTGCTTATGAAGCCCGGCGCTATGGCGTTGCAGGTAATTCCCCATCCCGCAAGCTCCCTGGCCACGGACTTCGTCAGTCCCACAAGGCCTGCCTTGGACGCCGAGTAGTTGGCCTGTCCCACATTGCCGCACAGACCGGACACGGAGCTAATGTTTATTATCTTCCCGCTCCTCTGGCGCGCAAAGCTGCGGGCGCAGTGGCGTATCATATTGAACGCGCCCTTCAGGTTCGTGGCTATGACCGCGTCGAAGTCCTCCTCGCGCATCCTCATCACCAGCCCGTCGCGGGTGATGCCAGCGCAGTTCACAAGTATGTCGATCCTGCCGAACCTCTCCTTTACGCTTTCCGCCGTCCGGCCGCACGCGGCGAAGTCCGACACGTCGCACATGAACGCCGCCGCCCTCGCGCCGAGCTTCTCAATCTCCGTCACCGTCGCCTCCGCCGCCCGGACGTTCCCGGCGTACACGATCGCCACATCCGCGCCCAGCGACGCCAGCTTCAGCCCGATCGCGCGGCCTATCCCACGGGAGCCGCCCGTTATGAGCGCAACCTTTCCCCTCATTATGAGCCGACGACCTCCCTCACGGTTTTCTCAAGAGTCTCGCTGTCCTCCACGCGGAACGTCCTCGCGTCCTTAACCGTCTTTCTGATAAGCCCGCAGAGCGTACCGCCCGGGCCTATCTCGATAAACGTGTCAACGCCGCTGTCCCGCATATTCTCCACTATCGTCCGCCACTTCACCGGCGACATTATCTGCCTCGCCAGCAGCTTGCGCGGATCGCCGTCATAGGGTCTGCCCGTCATGTCGGAGTAAACCGTCACGCGCGGCTCCGCCATAGTCTCCTGCTGCAAAAGCGCGCCGAAGCCCAGCGACGCCTCGGCCATGAACTGGCAGTGGAACGCGCCGCTCACATTCAGCGGCACGGCCCGCCCGCCGGCCTCCTTCACCAGCTTCGCGAACTCCTCAAGCTCGTCTCTCAGTCCCGACACCGCCACCTGACCGGGGGCGTTGTAGTTGACCGGGTACACGTCCATGAACCGGCCGCACAACTCCTCCACCTTCTCGTCCGGCAGCTTCAGAACGGCCACCATGCCGCTGTCCAGCCCGGACGCGGCGCTGGCCATCAGCAGTCCCCGTTTGCACACCAGCTT
>CAYQWH010000102.1:0-6028 GCA_964421265.1 uncultured Oscillospiraceae bacterium
ATTGCGCCCCGCCGGGGCACGCGTAACCGCCGCGCGGTCTGGATTTCGGTCACGAATCGGAACTTGCAAGCTGAAGCTGGTATAGCTTTTTGTATATTCCGTCCTTCTCCAGCAGTTCCTGGTGGGTGCCGCTCTCGCGGATACGCCCCTTGTGCATGACGATGATCCTGTCCGCGTGCTGGATGGTGCTGAGCCTGTGGGCGACCATGATCGTCGTCCTGCCCGTCATGAGCCGTTCCAGCGCCTCCTGTATCCACTGCTCCGTCTCCGTGTCGATATTGGCCGTGGCCTCGTCCAGAATAAGTATCTTGGGGTCGAACGCCAGCGTTCTGGCGAAGGACAGAAGCTGCCGCTGACCGGCGGACAGCGTGCCGCCGCGCTCGGACACCTCCTCGTCATAGCCCTCCGGCAGCCGCTCGATGAACCGTGACGCGTTCACGTGCTCCGCCGCCTCCCGTATCCGCTCGTCGGTAATGTCGTCGCTGCGCAGACGGATGTTGCGGCTGATGTCGCCGGTGAAGATGAACACGTCCTGCTGCACCTGACCGATAGCGCCGCGTATCTGTTCGCGGGTCATGTCCCGGACGTCCACGCCGTCGATGAGTATCTGACCCTTCTGCACGTCGTAGTACCGCCCTATCAGGTTCAGGATGGAGGACTTGCCCGCGCCCGTTGCGCCCACGAACGCCACCTTCTGTCCCGGCTCGATTACGAAGCTGACGTTCCGCAGCACGTAATCCTCCCCGTCGTAGGCGAAGGAGACGTCGCGGAACTCTATCCTCCCCTTGATGTCCCGTACCACGGGCTTTGCCGGGTCGTGAATCATCGGCTCCGTGTCAAGGAGCGTGAATATCTTCTCCGCCGACGCCACCGCCGACTGGAGCCTCGTGAACTGCTCCGCTATCTCCTGCAGCGGGTTGAAGAACCGGTTCACGTACTGCACGAACAGGTACAGCGTGCCGATCGTCACCTGACCCGCCAGCACGCCGCTGCCGCCCTTCCACAGCACGATAACCAGCGCGGCGTTGGCAAGGCAGCTTATGACGGGGCGGAATATGGCGTTTATCCGCATCTCGTTCCTGTACGCCTTGAACAGATCGTCGCTCTTCCGGAAGAACTCGCCGTACTTCTCCTTCTCCCGGTTGAATATCTGTATTATCTTCATGCCCGACAGGTTCTCCGACAGGAACGTGTTCAGATCCGTCAGCTTCGTTCTGGCCACCTGGTGTACCCTGTGGGCGATCCTTCTGAACACCAGCGTCAGCACGGCTATCACCGGCAGCAGCGTGAACGACCACAGCGCCATCCGCGCGTCTATAACCAGCATGATAACCGCGAGACCGATTATAGTCAGCCCGTTCTGGAAGAGGCGCACCAGCATATTGGAGAAAAGCTCGTTCAGCGCCTCCACGTCGTTGGTGACGCGAGTTACCAGCTTGCCCACCGGCGTCAGGTCGAAGAACCGCATGGACAGGGACTGGATGTGCTCGAATATCTCGTTGCGCATATCGAAGATGATGTCCTGTCCCATGCGCTGGATGAGCACGTACTGCGTCCTGTCGCAGACGAAGACGGCCAGCAGGACGCCGATGTACTTGACTGACGCGATAACCACGCCTCTGAACCGTTCCGCCGCCGCCTCGCCGGGGGCGAAGTCGCCGGTGATGTACCGGTCGATGGCGTCCGCTATCAGCGTCGGCTCGTACAGGTTCAGCAGCGTCATGAGCGTCAGCAGCGACACGCAGAGGACGAACACGCCCATGTGCGGCCTGACGTAGGACATCAGGCGCGGCAAGACCTTGCCCTTATAGCTGACGTCCGTGTCCATATCCGTATCTCTGTTCACTCCTCCACCTCCCGTATCTGTCTCTCAAGCTGCTGTCTGTCGTAAATGCTCCTGTAAATGCCGCCTTTCTCCATAAGCTGCGCGTGGGTGCCGTACTCGGCGGCTCTGCCGTCGTCCAGCACCAGTATGTGGTCCGCCCCTTGGATGGTGGACACCCGGTGGGCGATGATAATGGTCGTCCTGTTTGCCCTGACGCGCTTAAGGTTCTCCAGGATCCGCTCCTCCGTGTCGGTGTCCACGGCGGAGAGGGCGTCGTCTAATATGAGAATAGGCGAATCCTTCATAATCGCCCGGGCGATGGACGTGCGCTGTTTCTGTCCGCCCGAGATGGTCACGCCCCGCTCCCCAACCACGGTGTCGTAGCCCTTGGGGAACTCCATGATGTTGTCGTGGACGCAGGCCGTCCGCGCCGCCTCCCAGACCTTGCCCCGGTCGATGTCGGCCATGCCGAAGGCGATGTTGCGCTCCACCGTGTCCGAGAATAGGAAGCTGTCCTGTGGCACGTAGGCGATGTCCCGCCGCAGCGTCTCCAGCGGCACCTCGTAGATGGAGTGGCCGTCGAAGCGTATCATGTCGGAACGGGTGTTGTATAGGCGGAGCATCAGGTTCGCCAGCGTCGTCTTGCCGCTGCCCGTCCGCCCGATAATCGCCAGCGTCTCGCCGGGATTGACGGTCACGTTGATGTCCTCCAGCACGTCCACGTCCTCCCGGTCGGGGTATGCGAATGTCAGGTTGCGCAGCTCCACCTTCCCGCTCAGGGACTGTATGTCCTTCACGTCGTCGCCGTTGACTATCTCCGGCTGTTCCTCGAATATCGTCCTGATCCGTCCCACGGACGCCAGCCCTTGGGATATGTACGTCACGCAGTCGCCAACGGCTATCATCGGCCACACCAGCATATCCACGTACATATTGAACGCCACGAACTGCCCGACGGAGATGTCGCCGTAGATGGCGAGCCTGCCGCCGTACAGCAGCGTCAGCATGAAGCTTGCCCCCACCACCAAGTCCATAATCGGTATGATGAGCGCCTGCAGCCTCACCACGCTCATGTTCTTCTCCCTTGTTCGGGCGTTGACCTTCACGAACGCGGCCAGTTCCTTCCGCTCCTGCACGAACGCCTTGATGACCCGTATGCCGGATATGGCCTCCCGCGTCTCGTCGGTCAGGTCGGAGAACGCCTCCTGCTTGGCGAGGTACCGCCTGTGCATCAGCTTTCCGTAGAGGCAGTCGCCGCCGATGATGAGGAGCAGCGGCAGAACCGCCACCACCGTCAGCCGCCCGTTCACGTGGACTACCATCTTCCACAGCACCATCGCCAGCATGACGGTGGCGTCGAAGGCCGTGACCACCATGCCGCCCAGCAGCGTGTTGACGGCGTTCAGGTCGTTGGTGAAATGGGCCATCAGGTCGCCCGTCTTGTGCTCGTTATAGTACCGCGTGGACAGCGTCTCCAGGTGCCGGAACATATCGTTGCGCATATCGCGCTCAATGCTCCTTGAGCTGCCAAAAAGAAAAAAGCGCCAGAAGAACCGCCCCACCATTATGCCGACGCCCATGAGCAGTATGTCCACAAGCAGCCCCCTCATGCCCGCCGCCGTAATCGTCCCCGCGTCCAGCCCGTCCGTAATATCGCTGGTGAACTGGGGTATGTAGACGTTGATGAGATCCACGGCGAACATGGCCGCAAGCCCGAGGATATACGCCACCGTGTACCGCGACACGTAGGACTTTAAAAATTTCACATCTTTCATTGAACCGTAAACTCCAGAAAATCGCGGGGCCATTCCCCGCCGCGACAAAAGCTTCCAAAATGTCCCCGTTGACATTTCCTTCCCGATAGGGTATACTGAGAGTGCGGCTTACCCGACCGCTCCGCTCTGTACACAGACCGGAACGGGCAAGCGCATATCTTTATCCCACAACCCTATAAAAACGCGCTCCTGAGGGGGAGCGCGACTTTTTTTACCCTTGGTACCGGCGCAGGATGTCCCTGACGGCCTTTTCCGTCTCCTTGACCTCCGCCTCGAACACCCTCGCGGGCACCCGCAGCGCGCCGTTGCCAAGGATTATCATCTGTTCCAGCCCGTCGGAGGTGGCCACGCGCACGAAGTGCTTCTTCGCCAGATCATACGTGGCCTGTTCGATGTACGTGTCGGCTGTCTCCGCCTCCTTCGTGTAGACCACGGAGAAGTCGCCCGCGCGCTCAATGTGCCGCTGCCCGCCCTTGACCTTGTAGGCGTCGAACACCAGTATCACCGCGCACTGGCGGAACCCCTGATAGTTCCGCAAAATCTCAATCAGCCTGTCCCGCGCCAGCCCCACGTTGTCCTCCGCGACGCTCTTCAGTTCCCGCCAGGAGAACAGCATATTGTACCCGTCCACCAGCACGAACTCCCGCCCGTCATTTAGCGGGTTCCGGCGCTTTGGCCGCTCCCGCTCCGCCGGCTCCGGACGCGTTTTTTTTTCGGGCTTTTTCTCCGGCTTCCTGACAGGCCCGTATGTGCTCTCGAAGATAGCCATAAGTTCCTTGTCCGTCGCCGCGATCTTCACGTACCGCTCCGCCGCCTGTTCCAGTTCCTGACGGCGCTCCTTCGCGAGATCGCTCTCCAGGTGCATATACTTCGGCACGTCGTACCATCTGACCGCCAGAGCCGCGCCGTGGCGGCAGAACACGCTGTCCGGCGAGTTCTCCGGATCCGCCTCCGGGTCGTAACCGATGCGCTCCACGATCTCCGCCACCTCCCCGTCCGGGCACGGTCTGTACCCGCCGGGGACGCAGGTCATCCTGCCGCGCCCTTTGGTGAACGCCGCCAATTCCGCCGCGTAATTGCCGATCTTCGACACGGGCGCGCTGCCCGCCAGCCTCGCGCCGTCCTCCCGCGTCTCCGGAACGGGCACCTTCGCGCCCATTCGCCGCAGATCGCCCAGCACGCGCCCCACGTTCTCCGGCGGCGTCTCGATGCGGTAGTCGTACCACGGCTCCAGCAGCACCGGCGCGGCGTTCATCAGCCCCTGCCGGACGGCTCTGTACGTGGCCTCGCGGAAATCGCCGCCCTCCGTGTGCTTCTCGTGGGCGCGTCCCGACGTCAGCGTAATCCTGATGTCCGTGATGGGCGAACCGGTCAGCACGCCCAAGTGCCGCTTCTCCGCCAGGTGCGTCATGATGAGCCGCTGCCAGCTCCCCGCCAGGTCGTCCTCGGAGCAGCTTGACGCGATAACCACGCCGGAGCCAGGCTCCCCCGGTTCCAGCAGCAGGTGCACCTCCGCGTAATGGCGCAACGGCTCGTAGTGCCCCACGCCCTCCACGGTGTTGGCAATCGTCTCCCGGTACAGCACCTGTCCCGCGTCGAACCGGGCCTCCAGCCCCGCCCGTTCGCGCAGCAGTTCCCGCAGCACCTCAAGCTGCACCTGTCCCATCAGCCGCACGGCCATGGTGCCCGCGCGCGTGTCGGCGGTCACGTCCAGCGCCGGTTCCTCGTCCTGTAGCTTCTTCAGTTCCGTGAACGCCCTGTGGAAGTCCGTCCCCTCCGGGAACGTGACGGTGTATCGCAGCACCGGCTCTATGTCCGGCGGCTCCCCCGCCGGTTCCGCGCCGAGACCCATGCCGGGGAACGCCGCCTCCAGCCCCGCCACGGCCACCACGTCCCCCTGGAACGCCTCCCGTATCTGGGTGAACCGTCCGCCGGAGTACCGCCGCAGCTGCGTGACCCTGAACTCCCAGCCGTCGCCCCGCAGCGCGTCACGGGCGCGCAGCGCGCCGCCGGTGATCTTCATGTGCGCCACCTTCGCGCCCTGCTCGTCGTGGGTTATCTTAAAGACCTTCGCCCCGAACTCGTCCCGCGCCGCCGGCCTCGGACAGATCTCCGTCAGCCCGTCCAAAAACGGCTCAATCCCCCGCAGCTTCAGCGCCGCGCCGAACCAGCACGGGAATATCTCGCAATCCGCCACGGCGCGGCGTATATCATCCACGGGCAGCGCGCCCGTCTCCAGATACCTGTCCAGCAGCCTCTCGCTGCCCATGGCCACCGTGTCCCAGTCCGGCGACGCATAGTCGAAGAACACGCCCTCCAGTTCCCGCGACAGATCGCCGAGGATCCTGTCCCTGTCCGCGCCGGGCATATCCATCTTGTTGATGAACAGCAGCGTCGGTATCCGGCGGCGGCGCAGCAGGTTCCACAG
>CAYQWH010000103.1:0-4866 GCA_964421265.1 uncultured Oscillospiraceae bacterium
CTTGACCAGATCCAGCTGCTGGTGGCGGTGGCCGGGTTGAAGTAGTAGATGGCGCCGCCGGAGGGGTCCCAGCCGTTGAGGGCGTCCCGCGCGGCCCGGTACGCCGACTCCGACACGGGCTGGTCGAACTGTCCGTCGTCCAGGCACGAGAACGCGCCCTTCTGGTATATGACGCCGGAAATGGTCGACGGGAACGAGGGGTGGGACACCCGGTTCAGCACCACCGCTCCCACAGCCACCTGCCCGGAGTACGGCTCGCCCCGCGCCTCGGCGGATATGAGCCGCGCCAGCAGGTTCACGTCCGTGGAGCCGGAGCCTGACGAGGAGCCGCTGCTGCCGGTGGGCAGCCCTATGGCCGCCAACGTCGCCGGCCCGGCTATGCCGTCCACCGTCAGGCCGTTGGCTTTTTGGAACTTCCTCACCGCCTCCTCCGTGCGGCTGCCGTATATGCCGTCTACGGCGCCGGAGTAGTACCCCCAGTTGGACAGCCGCTGCTGTATCTTCCGCACCGTCTCCCCTGAGGAGCCGCGGCGGTAGCTCTCCGCCAGCGCGCCGGGTATTATACGCGCCGCCGATATTATCGCTATATTCAGCGCGAATATTATCGCCAGCGCCAGCAGCAGCCCCCGCTTTCTTACATGGTTCTTTCCCATTTTATCCTCTCCTGTTCATACCGGGAACCGTTGCGCGGTCCCCGGATTAAAAGTTTTGATTTCCGCGCAGCGCGAAGCGCGCCGC
The DNA here is from genome assembly GCA_964421265.1 of uncultured Oscillospiraceae bacterium. GTDB lineage: Bacteria > Bacillota > Clostridia > Oscillospirales > Oscillospiraceae > RUG626. The sequence goes on from CAYQWH010000103.1 coordinate 739, forward strand.
GCTGTACTATAAGTCCCTGACGCGCCCTTCGGCGCTAAATAGCGCAAGCTTAAAAAACCGGCGTTATAACCTTCTGAGGGCTATTATCTGTTCCGGCGCGAGGGCGGCGCGTTTGCCATTGCGGAACCGGCGTCAGCCGCGCCTACGACGGCGATATACGGCCAGCACCACGGGCACAGCCAGGGTCGTGACTGTCATATTCACCAGAGGGATGATAAAGTCCGTCCACTTCGTCAGGGCGAAGGCGTCGGGGGCGATCAGGAACGCGCAGACCGCAGCCGTGGCCGCCGACGCCCAGACGAACAGACCGCGCCTCTTCGCCCGGAACACCACCCGCCATATATCCGACGCCATGAATATGAGAGCGGCCAGCATGACGTAGTCCGTCAGTATCCACACCGCCACCAGCACCGACTCCACACGCTCCACCACGCCCAGCAGCTCTATGTTGCGTATGACCACGAAAAAGGCGTTCTGCAGCCGGAGCGCTAACCTGTCGGAGACTATGCCCAGAGTGACCGCCGTGACTGCCAGAGCTGTCAGGGCGGTGGCGGCGAGGAACGGGAACCGGCGGGACGGCCTGTCCGCTCTTACCCTGCCGCGCATGAGCAGGAAGTACACGTGCAGGCCCATGACGTCAAAGACGGGCAGCGCGCCCAGAGCGATATTGCCCCCGTCGCCCCAGGTGACCGGCAGCAGGTAATCCGTCTCGACATCCGTCGCCGCCGCCAGCAGGATTACGGCCAGGACCGACGCGATCAGGGGCAGGAACAGCTCCGCCGTCCTGGTCAGCGCCTTGGCGGTGCCGAGGGACGCCGCCGCCGCGAGGGCGGTCATTATGAGGATCAGTATACCGCCGCTCCCGTCGGGGTACACCGCCGACAGCAGCCGTTCGGAGGCGCTCCTGGACACGCTGCCGGCGTAGAAGGAGAGCCACAGCGCCAGCGCCGCGCAGAACACCCGTCCGCCAACGCTCCCCAGCGCGCCCAGGGACATCTCGGCGAGACCCGCGCCGGGAGGCGCGTCCCCGACGAGGGCGTCAATGACCTTCAGGACGATAACCGCCAAAGGCAGCGCCGCCAGCGGCGACAGCCACGCCGCCCGCCCCGCGAACAGCACCGGCATATCCGGTACCGTCCGCAGCAGTGGCGACAGCAGGCATATGAACACCAGGACGCTCAGCTGCCGCTCAGTAATGACGTCACTCTCTCCCATACGCTCCCCTCCTCTCCGCCGTTCTCCTCAACGGGATCTGTGATGTCGTAGGTGCGCTCAAGGCCGCACCGCACCTGTATGTCAAAATTCAGCGTCCCCAAGAGCTTGCTGAAGTCGCCCACGGATCCGGCTCGCCCCGGCGCGGCCCGGAGGACGGCGCCCCGCAGGTCCAGGAAGTCCGCGCCCGTGGACCGCGATCTCGCGAGAGCCGAGGCCACCGCGTCACGGCACAGCGACGCCAGCGACTCCTCCGCCTCCGCCCGGGACGCGCTGTCCGTCAGGCGCGCGTCGCCGTCCGCGTTCAGGACGTTGGCCTCCGCGCTGACCTCCACGCGCATCCCCGTCAGGCTGTCCCCGCAGAACAGGGGGCTTATCTCCGTCTCCGCGCCGTTCACCGAGACGGTGACGGAGCCGCCGCCGCAGGGCACGTCCACGTCCCACCCCTCCAGCAGGTTCCGCAGGATGAGGACGCCCAGCGTCTCCTCCTGAGTCAGGAAGTCATGGAGCCTGCCGTCCACTATGAGGGCGAACCCGGCGGGGGCTATCACGCTCTCGCCACGGCCGTCGAACAGCTTGGCGTCCTGAGCGCGCTCTACGGCCATGACGAGGCAGCAGCCGCTGTCCGCCAGGGAGATGGCCGCCTGACGGCAGGTGAACACGCGGCCTTGGCCGGTTCTGGGAAGGCTGTCCGCCGCGCCCCGGAGGACGGACGCCGGCGTGGTGTCCTCCCCGGCTATGCCCTCCATAAGCTCCCGGCAGGTGCCGCCGCGCACCAGGAACATATTGGTGTCAAGGCGTATCTCGCCGTAACGGAGCACATAGTCCAGGCTCTCGCCGATACCGTCCCGCGCCGCGTCCTCGCTGATAAGCAGGTTCTCCGTGTGGGACAGATCCGTGGAGCCGCCAGTGGGCGTGGTGCGGAGCAGCCCCAGTCCCACGGCGACGCCGGGCGCCTGCCGTTCGTACATCCGTATTTTGGTGTCCTCCCCGGAGGCGCTTGAGCAGATAAGCACGTCCACGCCCTCCCCGGAGCTGTCCACGCACAGGGTGCGCACCAGCTCCAGATCCGCCACCTCCCGGTAGTTTGAGAATATGCTCCCGCCGCCGCGCCCGGCAATCGCCAGCGCCGCCAGCGCCGCAAGGACAGCGGCTGTTATTTTCAATCTCTTCATATCCTCATCCCTCACAGGTCCCGCCCGTCGCCGGTTCTCAGCGCCGGTTCCGCCTGGCGCGTCCGGTTACCCGCCATGCTCCCGCGGGTGACGGCACGGATCATGTGCCGCCCCTCCGCCCCGGCGAAGGGCGTCATATAGGGCACGCCGAAGCTCTCAAGCCCCGCCAGATGATGGAGCAGCGCGGCGAACCCCAGCGCCAGCCCGAACATACCAAGGAATATGGCCAGCAGCGCCAGCAGGAACCGGCACACCCTCAGCGCGGCGCCCATGTCCTGATTGGGCATGGCGTAGCCCGCTATCCCCGCCAGGGCGATCACAACCACGACCACCGGCGACAGCACCCGCGCCTCCACCGCCGACTGTCCCACTATCAGCGCGCCGATTATGGACACCGTCTCGCCTATGGGGTTGGGCAGCCTCAGCCCCGCCTCCTGCAGCAGCTCAAAGGCTATCAGCAGCATCAGCACCTCCACGGCCGTGGGGAACGGCACCGACTGTTTCGCGTCGATCATCGACTGCATGAGCTTTGTTGGTATCATCTCCTGGTGGTACATGGCCACGGCCACGTAGAACGCCGGCGTGAGCAGCGTCAGGAGCAGCGCGCCGTAACGGAGCGCCGTGAGGCAGGACGCTATGAGGAAGTGACCGGCATGGTCCTCCGGCACCTTCAGGAACTGGGCGAACGTGCCCGGCGCCAGAAACCCGATGGGCAGCCCGTCCACGAATATGCCGACCCTGCCCTCCAATATGTTCATGCAGAACTTGTCGGTTCGCTCCGTGCTGAGGAGCTGGGGAAAGGGCGTTTTCGGGTTGTCCACCAGGTTCTCCTCAAGGACGGCGGCGGTCAGGGCGCCGTCGGCCCGTATCCGGCTCAGCCGGCCCTCCACCTCCGCCACAAGGCGGCTGTTCGTGAACCCGTCCACGTACAGCATCACCACCTGAGTGCCGGTTCTGTCGCCGATGGTGAACTCCTTTACGCGCAGCTTCGGGTCCCGCAGCTTGCGCCGGACGAGGGCGGTGTTAATCCTGAGCGTCTCCACGAACGCGTCCTTGGCGCCCTTTACCACCTTCTCCTCCTGGGGCGCGCCCACCTGCCGCCGGTCGGTGGAGCGGGTCTCGAAGGTGACCGCCGCGCCCGGCTCGCCGAACACTATGGCGCAGGAGCCGCTGAGCATATCGGTCACCGTGTCGTCCACGGTGCGCCGCCGCTTGACGGAGGCGGCGTAGACGAGGCTGCCCATGATGAGCGCCACCGCCTCCTCGGGACCGGTAACGCCATCGAAGCGGGAGCCGTCCGTGGCCGGGCGCAGCACCTGTTCGGCGATATCGCCGCCGGACACCAGGCCGTCAATGTAACAGAGCGTCGCCCTCACGCCGGCCGCGCCGCCCAGGAACACCTCGCGCTCCGTGTAGTCATAGCAGCCGCCGAAAGCCTCCTTGATCCCCTTCAGCGTCACCTGTTCGCCCGCCGCGCCGTCGGGCCTCTCGCGGGTCCCCATAGTCCCACCCTCCTTCTTGAAAATCAGAAAATCCGGACACATCTCCTGTGTCCGGATTAGTTTCCCCCGCGCATCGCCGTTTAATACTATGGAAGTTCTGAATAAATCGTCCGCGGCCGGATCGTATTTCCGCCGGGAACGCGTCGCCCGAGCCTGAATGCACAAAGTATCCCGCGCTCCCGCGCCTCTTTCTGACGGGAAACATTCGCGCTTGCCGATTTAATCAGAGTTTCCCTAAA
>CAYQWH010000103.1:4876-5956 GCA_964421265.1 uncultured Oscillospiraceae bacterium
AGTTCTGAATAAATCGTCCGCGGCCGGATCGTATTTCCGCCGGGAACGCGTCGCTCGAGCCTGAATACATAGAGTATCCCGCGCCTTTTTCTGACGGGAAATCCTCGCGCTTGCCGATTTAATCAGAACTTCTCTAAATCCCCGATTAAGGGATCTCCGGTGCCGCCCGCGAGTTCGCGAAAAGCCTTTTGAAATCGGAAAATCTGCTGGAAACCGGCAATGGCCGCGCGCCGTTCATAGTAATACTTATCCCGGATTAAAAGGTTTTAATTTGGGATACGCGCGCTATAAAGCTTTTTAAAAAGAACCGTTATCAATCCGGCGGGTCGTCGCCGTCCTGCCTGCCGCCGGAGTATTTTCTGCGGAACTCCCTTGGCGTGACGCCCACGGTCTGGAAGAACGTCTCCGCGTAATAGCTGGGGTTCGAGAACCCGCACTCAAGGGCGATCTCCGTTATGTTCCTGTCGCTCTCCAAGAGCATCTTAATGCTCTTCTGTATCCGGAGCTGGCGGACGTACTGTATGGGCGACTGGTCAAGGAAGTGGCGGAAGAGTCTTGTGCACTTGCTCTCGCACACGGCGCCCGCCCGGGCGATCTCCCGTATGGTCAGCTTGTCCGTGAAGTGCTCCTGACAGTAGGCGAACATGGCCTTGAACTCCGCGTCGTCCCTCTGGCTCCGGGGCCGTTCACACATCCGCACGCTCCGCACCATCATCGCCGTCACCTGAGCGAACAGGCCGAGGATGTCCAGCTCGTACCCCGTCTCCCGCTCCTGGCTCACCCGGAACATCCGGTCCAGCAGTAAGAGCGTCCGGGCGTCGTCGCTGTTCCCCGGCGTCAGCAGCTTGTAATCGTCGCCGCGTATGAGCGGCAGTATCCACCGGGACGTGATGTGTATGTTCTCCGACAGCAGCTTCGGGTCTATGACCGCGCACCTGTACAGGCACTCGGTCATGGTTTTGGAGAAGCCGTAGTGGAGACGGCTGCTGTTCACGAATATCCCCTCGCCGGTTCCGATGTCCACGGTTCTGCCGTTGACAAAATACGACAGGTTCCCCTCAACCACCCACAGGAACTCCA
>CAYQWH010000104.1:0-5923 GCA_964421265.1 uncultured Oscillospiraceae bacterium
ACAACAGAATTAGTAAAATACTATCCGTATTATGGCCGTGCACTCGCATGGTACCAGGACGCTCAGGTGTGCAGACAAGTCGATAACACAGACCGCGTTTACGACCTGGACAGGCTGAAACGGATGTACCGCTATCTGAGTACAAGGGGCGAGTGCTATTACATAAAAGCTAAGGTTGGTAACAGATGGCGCCTTGTGGGAGACATTTCTTTATGTGACAATGAAATATCCATCGTCGTCTCCCGTGAATATCAAAACAGGCATATCGGCAGAAACGCGATAAAAGCGCTGTTAAACAGAGCAAAAGAATTGGATATGCGGGAAATATCCGCGACAATTTATTCCTTTAATCAGCAAAGTAAACGCGCATTTGAAGCGGTCGGCTTCCATAAAGCAGAGAACGAAAAGTATGTAATAGTCCTGCTCTGATTTCCGGGCTTATCGTTTCCGCTATAACCATGTAGCCTTCCGCTTCCGGTATGCTGATGCTATCAAAGATAACAGGAATTATCCTGTACGTAAAAGAAGTATACGGCCGGGTTCTGTCTTCCTCGGCGAAAATACCAGTGCCGCTTGAACCGCTTCACTCTTATGAAATTCCGCTGACCAAATGGTGAATTACGCGCTGGGCAGCATGAATACACAGGCTAACCATGAGCCTATGAAATAAGCGGCAGCTTTTTTCCGTAAGCCGGCGCTTGCCGTAAGCGTCAATGGACGCAAATCCGGAAAGATTATTAAAAAAGGTGGTAGACACAAATGATCGGAGCAATTATTGGTGATATTGTCGGCTCGGTGTACGAGTGGCACAATATCAAAACAAAAGAATTTCCTTTTTTCAGGGACGACTGCTTTTTCACGGATGACACTGTCATGACAATCGCTGTGGCGGAGGGCCTGATGAACGGCGGCAGCGAGGACGATTTCATTGATGCCATGAAGAAGTACGGCAGAATGTATCCAAGCGCGGGATATGGCGGCAGATTCGGCGCATGGCTGTACTCCGACGCAAGAGAGCCGTATAACTCTTTCGGCAACGGCTCGGCTATGAGGGTATCTCCCGTCGGCTGGATCATGGACTGCGGCTTCTGTGCCAGAACTGGTACGTGGCCGCATAACGGGCAGGAAACGGCCAGGCGCTCAGCCGCAGTTACGCACAATCACCCGGAAGGGATCAAGGGAGCGCAGGCTACAGCGGACTCCATCTTCATCTGTCGCCTTTACAGCGAAAAATGGATGGACGATCATGGCGCGCCGATGGTCGCCTCGATGGAAGACTGCAAACATCGGATTAAGGCGCACATTGAGCGGGAGTACGGCTACGACCTGTCCCGCACACTGGATGAGATCCGCCCGACCTACAGATTTGATGAGAGCTGCCAGGGCACCGTGCCTCAGGCAATCACAGCCTTTCTGGAAAGCGCGGACTTTGAAGACGCCATCCGGAATGCCATTTCCCTTGGAGGCGACAGCGATACCCTTGCTGCCATTACCGGCGGTATAGCGGAAGCGGCCTATGGTGTACCACAGTGGATGAAGGATAAAGCCTGGGGTTATCTGGACGAGCCGCTGCGGGATGTATGCCGCAGATGGCGAACTTTTTTGAAGCAATAACAGCTCCTGTATACACTGTGTGCAAATACGTCAGCCCACCAATATATGTACACGTCTTCGGTAGAAATGAATTGTCAAGTGAAAATAAATTTCAATTAAGTTATTGCCTCTTTCGTCGAAAAGTAGTATGATATATATATCATACTACTTAATGGGAGGCTCAATAAACAGTGAAGACGCACTCAACAGGCAAAGATGTACAGATCTCCTTGGACTCGCTGCCCTATGGTGTATTGGACGAAAGTGCTTTGGGCAGAGTAAAAAAGAACAAGCTTCCTGACGGCGTGACGCGTAAAATGCTGCTGCATGACGTGATACTTATCGCGTGGCCCAGCTTTGTGGAGCTTGTTCTGACGCAGCTGACGAGTATGGCGGATCAGGTAATGGTAGGACGGCTGCCAGGCAACGAGGGCCTTGCCGCGCTGTCGGCGGTGGGCCTGGCGGCACAGCCAAAATTCCTGCTGATGACGCTGATTATGGCTCTGAACGTCGGCGCGACCGCTGTCATCGCGAGGTTCCGTGGCCAGCAGAAGCAGGATAAGGCGAATCAGGTATTAAAGCAGGCGCTGCTCCTGACGTTCGGACTGTCTATTCTGTTTATGATAATAGGTTTAATCCTATGCGAACCTCTTATAAGGTTCATGAGCGCGTCCGGGGTATCGGACGATACCGTGCAGCTGGGCGTTACATATCTCAACATTCAGCTCTATGGATTTGTACCTATGTGTCTGACGCTCACCGCCACCGCCGCGCTCCGCGGTATTGGCGATTCGAGAACGCCGATGATCTACAACACAATAGCGAATGTAGTCAACCTCATCTTCAATTACCTGATGATTTACGGACACTTCGGCTTCCCGCACATGGGAGTCGCGGGCGCGTCATGGGCCACTATTATTGGTCAGACCGTCGCGTTTATTATAGCTGTTGTCGTAATAATCAGCAAGAAACGTTACATATACATTGACTTCAAGGAGAAGTTCACCTTTGACAGCGGCATAATGTCCAACATAATCAGCATAGGCGTACCCTCGATGGTGGAGCAGCTCTTCATGCGAACGGGCGTTATTATTTACACCCGAATGGTAGCTGGACTTGGCGAGACGCTCTATGCAACGCACCAGATCTGCATGAGCATTCAGGCTATGAGCTTCATGATAGGACAGGCTTTTGGCAATTCGGTTACAACGCTTATCGGGCAGAGCCTCGGCAAGCGGCGGAACGATATGGCGGAACTATACATGGCGGAGACGCGTAAAATAGGAATATTGGTTTCGTTCGTCATGATGGCAATACTGGCGTTTGGCGGACGCGTAATAGTCGGGTTCTACAATGACACACCGGAGGTCGAGCAGATTGGCGGCCAGATACTTATTATGCTCGCCGCGACGCAGCCGTTCCAAGCGGATCAGTTCATTGTCTCCGGCGGACTTCGCGGCGCCGGCGATACCCGTTATACCGCGTTTGTCATATTTGTCACGCTCCTTGGTATACGTACAGGTCTGTGCGCGCTGCTTATGAATGTGTTTGACATGGGACTTTGGGGCGCGTGGATCGCGCTGGCGGCCGATCAGTGCCTGCGCACGTTCTTTATGGCCGCGCGATATTCTTCCGGCAAATGGAAGAGTCTCGCGCTGAAGATGGAAAAAGTCGAAAGCAAAGCCTGATACGAGTTCTTTTTAAAAAGCTTCAAAGATTTATGTATACCGCGCCGAATGCGCTTAAGGAACTTGTGAGACGGTTGACGTGACGCGCCGCGCGGCACGAGCACGCAAGTACGTGCGCATCCCACATTAAATCTTTTAATTCGTGATCAGTATGAATATATAACGATAAGAAAAGAGCTATGGAGAGTCGTGATCTTCATAGCTCTTTTCCGTCTACTCAATTTTGAAGCATATACCGGAAAGCGGCGCAAGCAAAAGAGAGAACGTGCCATCACTGGAATGCGCGCACTCCAGTTCCCGTTCCGTGCCGCCATATCGCTCCTCGTTGGTGCTCAGGAGAGGCGTGAGCTTATCACATTTCTCAACGTGGACGTCGAAATCCTGCGCTTCGTCGCTCAGGTTGAAAATAAAAGCAAGCCGTTCACCGCCGCCGCAGCGTTCAAAAGCGTATACGCACTTAGCCTCCTGGTGGCAGTCCAACCATGTAAAACCGCTGTTATCGTAATCCTCTGCATACATCGCCGGGTGTTCAAGATAGAGATGGTTTAACGTGGTCATATATTGGAGAAAACCGCTGTGAGCTGGATAAGTGAGAATGCTCCAATCCTGTTCCCGGCTCTCGTCCCACTCCCGCAACTGACCGAATTCATTGCCCATGAAATTGAGCTTTTTCCCTGGATGTGACATCATGTACATATAAAGTACCCGCGCCTGCGGAAATTTAGCCTCATAATCGCCATTCATTTTTTGCAAAATCGTCGCCTTGCCGTGTACACATTCATCATGGGACAGCGGCAGCAGATACTTTTCGTCAGCGAAATACATCATGGAGAATGTCAGCTTGTGATAGTGTTCGCGCCGCTCCCGCTGCGGCATCTGGAATACAGACAGCGTATCGTTCATCCACCCCAGGTCCCACTTGTAGTCAAAGCCCAGTCCCCCATCTTTAATCGGCCTTGTGACGCCGGGATGGGAAGAAGAGTCCTCGGCAATAAGTATAACTCCGGGAAGCTGCGATTTAATGCGGCTGTTCATATCCCGCAGGAATTTCAGCGCGCTCTGGTTTTCCCCGCGCGCGGCGTTACCCTGCCAGTATATGAGATTGTTGACCGCGTCCATACGCAACCCGTCAAAGTGGAACTCGCTAAGCCAGTAATAAGCCGATGACAGTAAAAAGCTCCTGACCTCTCCGCGGGAATGCATGAAGTTGCAGCTGCCCCACTCGCTCCGCCCGACATCCGTATTAGGATACTCATATAGAGCGGTCCCATCATAGTTCCATAGCGCGTAATCGTCGACCGCGAAGTGCACAGGCACAAAATCCAGTATCACCCCAATACCGTTCTTGTGGCACTGCTCAATAAAGAACTTAAGCTCGTCCGGCGTTCCGTAACGGGAAGTGGGACTGAAAAATCCAGTCGGCTGATAACCCCATGACGCGTCACTGGGGTACTCGTTCAACGGCATAAGCTCAAGATAATTATATCCCGTCTCCTTAAGGTAGGGGAGCAGCACCTCCGCAAGCTCTCCATAAGAGTAGCAGCTGTCTGATTTTTGCCGCCACGACCCGAAGTGAATCTCGTAAATATTAAGTGGTCTTCTCTCGCGTGAATCGCGTTTTCTCATCCATTCGTCGTCATGGAAATTATAACGGTCAATGTCCCAGATTATTGACGCGGTATTAGGGCGCTTTTCACTGAAAAAACCATAGGGGTCACAGTGGTCAACCACTCGTCCCGTCCTGTCGGTTATCCTGTACTTGTACATCTGACCGCGCTCCGCGTTTTCGATTTCACACTCCCAGAAGTTGCCGTCATAAACTTTGCGCATAGGAGTACACTGCCAGTTGTTAAAGTCGCCGATTACTGACACGTCAACCGCGCTTGGCGCAAACGTTCTGAACACTGTACCCCCATCACCCGTCTGCGCGCCGAGATAGCGATAAGCCTGATATTCCTGCCCCATGTAGAACCCATAATAATCCACAGTAATACCCCCTGTTTTCGTATGCAATAGTTCAAGAGCCGGTTACAAAATCACTCAATACGATCAGACGAAGACAATGTAAAAACATCGCGCGAACTGTTTCGGAACCGGCTTTATATGAGACAATAGTTGATTTTCCAACTGTAATCGATTATAATATATATGGTAAGCTATTACTACCGCCGATGTATGTCATTAGTTGGAAAAACAACTTTTTATTAAAATTGTCGAGGTAAAATACTATGGATATTCGCGTGAAAAAAACTAATCGCAGCATAATAAACGCGTTTATGGAGCTGCGAGAACGAAAGCCGCTGGAGAAGATAACAGTAAAGGAGCTCTGTGACAGAGCGGAAGTCAACAAGTCCACGTTCTACAGCCACTATACCGATATTTATGACCTGTCAGATAAAATAGAGCTGGAAGTTATCAATCAGATAATCAACTGTATTCCACACCCCGAATATGTGCTGAAAAATCCCCGTGAATTTACGGAAAATCTGTTTTCCGCCTGTCTCTCCCAATCTGTGCTCATAGAAAAACTGTTTTCAGGCAACCAAAGCGGCAATCTGGTAATAAAACTTGACAGTGCGCTGCGTGAACTGATATTTTCATCATACCCGGAGTACGTGAGTAATCCGTACGTAAACATATAT
>CAYQWH010000105.1:0-5836 GCA_964421265.1 uncultured Oscillospiraceae bacterium
GCGTGTGTCGATTTTGTAAAATAAGTGTTTTTGATGTTGTTTTTATAGTTTTTGTGTGTTATAATGAGCTACAGTTGTTTGAGGACAGAGGTGATATGGGCGTTGAATATACTTGCTGTTGAGTCGTCTTGCGACGAGACGGCGGTGGCTGTGGTGCGTGACGGACGCGATGTCCGTTCCAGTATTGTTTTTTCTCAGGCGGATATGCACGCGATATATGGCGGTGTCGTACCGGAGATTGCGTCAAGGAACCATATCACGGTTATCTCGCGTCTCGCTGACGCCGCGCTGAGTGAGTCACGGCTGCGGAAGGATCAGATTGACGCGGTAGCCGTCACCTGCGCTCCGGGTCTTATCGGCGCGCTCCTTGTGGGGGTGAATTTCGCCAAGGGTGTCGCTATGGCGCTGGACGTGCCTCTCATTCCCGTACATCATCTGCGCGGCCATATCGCGGCTAACTATATCGCCTTCCCCGAATTGGAACCTCCGTTCCTCTGCCTTGCCGTGTCCGGCGGCAACACCGCGATTGTCAATGTGCGCGGGTACACGGACATGAGCGTAATCGGCAGCACCCGCGACGACGCGGCGGGCGAGTGCTTTGACAAGACCGCGAGGGTCCTGGGTCTTCCCTATCCCGGAGGGCTGCCTTTGCAGCGCCTTGCGGAGAACGGCGACGACGGGGCCTATAAGCTGCCTCACGCTAAAATCGACGGCTGCCCGTATGATATGTCCTTTTCCGGGCTGAAAACAGCCGTACTGAACATAGTCCACAACGCCGGTCAGAGCGGCCGGGAGCTGGACAGAGCCGGACTTGCCGCGTCGTTCCAGAGGGCTGTGAGCGAGACGCTGGTGCCGCGTACGATGGACGCGGCGCGGGAGCTTGGGTACGGCACCGTGGTTGTGGCGGGCGGCGTGGCGGCCAATTCCCGTATACGGGCGGATTTCGAGCGCGCCGCTTCGCGGGAGGGCAAACGTCTCTTCGTGCCGCCGCTGAAGCTGTGCGGCGACAACGCGGCTATGATAGGCTGTCAGGGTTATTACGAATATCTCGCCGGGTCAATCGCCGACAGCACCCTCAACGCCTACGCAACCGTGGAAATAGACCGATTACCCTGGCAAGAACCGGTTCACGATTAGATTAGAACGTTTTTCAACGGCAGGAGCCGCCGGGAAATGGACTTTATTTCACCTTTTATGATGAAACTCCCACATTGGCTCTGACCGCTTTGCGGTGAGATTGGCTTTGACCGGCTTTACGGGCGGCAACGCTGACTATGCCGTTTACTAACTATGAGTACGAAGGGGAGCGAACGCTATGGCGCGGGCGGATATTCAGGACGAAATGAATGGCGTACACACCTTGCACCGGCAGCGCATGAGAGAACGGTTCTTTAATCTCGGTATCAATAGCTTTGATGACACACAGGCTCTTGAATACCTCCTGTTCTACTCAATACCGAGAAGGGACACAAATCCACTCGCGCATATGCTCATCAACCATTTCGGCTCCCTTCCGTCCGTGCTTGACGCGTCCGTGAATGAGCTTGTCAGCATAAAGGGCGTGTCAGAATATACTGCCGCGTTTCTGAAATTCATATCTCAGATGTGCAGGAAGTACATAGACTCGCCACGCGATTCGGGTAATGTTATCCAATCGCCGGAGGAAGCGGGAAAATTCATAAGACATTACTTTTTGGGCATTGATAATGAAGTAGTATATTTGATGTGCCTGGACGCGAGGAATATCCTGATACGGCTGCACAAGGTCGCGGATGGGCCATCGGATTACGTTAATATAAATCTGCACTCGATCGTCAGGACGGCGACGGAGGCCAATGCCGCGTCGGTTATATTGGCTCATAACCATCCCAGTGGTCACGCCACGCCGTCCGTTGAGGACATAACCACTACGAAAATACTGCGCAGCGCTCTCAATGATGTGGAGATTACGCTGTATGACCATATCATCGTATCTGAAACAGGTATTGTGTCCCTGATAAAAGACGGTTATCTGGGCAGATGATTTTATCCGCCAGACATTTCCGGCGGTAATCCTATGGAGTGAGAACATGAAACTTTTGAGCTGCGTCATATATCTTGCTGTTCTCGGAATAGCCGGGTTCCTGGTTGGACGGATCGCGCCAAAGCGCTGGTTTGACTGGGACAGTTTTCCATACCGCGCGTTTAAATTCGAGAGGAACGGGAAAATTTATAACCGTATTCACGTTAAAAGCTGGCAGAACATACTGCCGGACATGAGCCGGATTATCCCGGCGTTAATGCCGAGGAAGGAGATACCGGCCGATGTGACACTAAAAAATGTGGATGTACTTCTGAGGGAGACGTGCGTCGCGGAGATGACGCACCTTGTACTGAGCGTCTGTGGGTTCCACTGCGTCAGGCTCTGGAGAGGTATCGGCGGGGTTATCGTTTCCGTTTTGTATTTTGTGGGAAATCTGCCGTACGTCGTTATACAGCGCTATAACCGTCCGCGTTTCCTGGCACTGCGCACGCTGCTTGTAAGACGCGCGGCTCAAGAAGAAAATTTATGCGTCGAGGGTTGTGAAAATGCGTATCTTAATACTTAGCTGCAACACGGGAGGCGGACATAACAGCTGCGCCGAGGCTCTTAAGGAGGTCTTTGAGACGCACGGCGATACCTGCGATATACGCGACGCGCTCGCTTTCATCTCGGGCGGGTTCTCCCACGTTGTGAGTTGGGTACACACCACCATGTACAGGAGGATTCCGGGGCTGTTCCGGTACTGTTACGGATACGCGGATAACCACCCCGGCATACTTCAGTACCCCTCCGCTGCCTACAAGCTGATTACCTCCGGTTCTGAACGGCTCTATAAGTTCCTGAAGGAACAGGACTATGACGTTATAATAGGCGTCCACGTATTCTCGGCTCTTATAATTTCGGAGGTGCGCAGGAACCACGATCTTAACGCCAGGACGTGCTTTGTCGCCACGGACTACACCTGCAGTCCCGGTGTCAAGGGCAGCGACCTTGACGTGTACTGCGTGCCTGATACGTCCCTTATTGGCGACTTTGAAGGCGCGGACATTCCCCATGAGAAGATCCGTCCCAGCGGCATACCCGTCAGGCAGTGCTTTTACGCCCGGACGGAGAAGCGGACGGCCAAGGAGCAATTCGACGTGCCGCCGACTCGTCCCCATCTGCTCCTCATGTGCGGCAGCATGGGCTGCGGCCCCATAAGACAGATCGTAAAACAGCTCAGCAGCGACGACGGGCCTTTCGATACGACCGTGGTATGCGGCACGAACAGCAAGCTGGAGAAGAGCCTCAGGAGACGCTATGGCTCCCGTTCCTCTCTGCATATACGGGGCTTTGAGAAGAATATGTCGCTTCTCATGGACAGCGCGGATCTGTGCATCACAAAGCCTGGCGGTCTGAGCGTAGCCGAGGCGTGCGTGAAGGAGCTGCCTGTGGTGTGCATTGACGCCGTTGCCGGCTGCGAGGAGCACAACTGCCAGTACCTGATGCGCAAGGGCGTGGCGCGTACCGGCGGCAGCGTAAAGGAACTGTGCCGGTGCTGCGAGGATCTGCTGGTGAACGCCGACGCCCGCGAGGAGTTGGAAACGGCGTTCAGAGACGGCGAAAAGAGCAACGCCGCCGAAAATATATACCTTATAGTCCGGAATATGCTGAAAGAGTAAAAACGTCGGGAATCAATTTTTGATTGATTTCCCCGGCGGTTGCCGGCATATATTATTTATTATAATTGCACTGGAGATGTACATAATGCACATTAAAAAGCCGGTAGTTGATTACCGGGAGCTGCGGTTCAGCAACATCAGATCTGAGCGGTTCAAGCACGTTCTTCTGCTGCTGTACTGGCCGATTTTTGGTCTGTTCTTCTGCTATGTGGAGCGGTTCTCATCAGTCACGTATTACCACCCGATGCACTCCGTTCTGGACGACTACATACCGTTTTGCGAGTGGTTCCTGATACCCTATCTGCTCTGGTTCGTGTTCCTTATCGGTATGCTGCTGTACGGGTTCTTCTATGACATTGACGCGTTCGTCAATTATATGAGGTTCATAATCGTCTCATATACCATCACCATGGTCATATACCTGATATATCCCACCTGTCAGGAGTTGCGCCCGACGGAGTTTGAACGGGACAATATCTTCACGCGTTTCATAAGAGGGTTTTATAACTTTGACACGAACACCAATGTGTGTCCCTCAATTCACGTCATAGGCTCCGTGGCTGTGGCGCTGAGCGCGTGGCACAGCAGGAAATTCAGCACGAAGCGCTGGCGCGTGGTTTTTGTCGTGACGGCGTTCCTCATAAGCGTCTCCACGGTCTTTCTGAAACAGCACTCCATAATCGACGTCGCCGCCGCTGTTCCCGTCTGCCTTGTCTCCTGGTTCGTAACGTACCGCAAGCGAGCGCCCGCGGCCGAGTTGAGCTACAGATAACACAACATAAAGAGCCTGCGCCCTTTTTAGGGAGCAGGCTCTTCTTATACTGAAAAGCTTTATCATACATAGCGCCGAAGGCACGTAAAGGACTTATGCGACGGCGCGCCGCGCGCAATCTCAAAGCGAACCTTTTAATCCGGGACGGGATCAGCTTAACGACTCCAGCGTCTGGGTCAGGTTCCCGATGAGTGTCTGGAGCTTGCGCTCCTTTTCCCGTTCCGCGTTCACAACGCTCTCCGGCGCGCGGGACACGAAGCTCTCATTAGCAAGCTTGCGCTCCTGGTTCTCCAGCTGTCCACGGGCTTTGGCAAGTTCCTTCTCTATTCTCTCGCGCTCCTTCCGGACGTCCACAAGCTCCTCCATGGGCATGAACATCCGCGCCCTCTCCGTCACCACCGACACCATGCCCTCGGAGTTCTCCGGCGCGGTGGAACTTACGGTGATCTCCCCGGCGTAGGCCAGCTTCTTAAGATACGCCTCGGCGTCCCGGAAGGTGTCAATCAGATCCGTCACAACTACGAGGTGCGGATGCTTGGACGGCGGCACGTTCATCTCGGCGCGGCGGCTGCGGACGGCCTTTACCGCGCCCATGACCACCTCAAACTCCGCCTCGTCCCGTGGATAGGACAGATCCTCACGGTAAACAGGATAGCGCTCCACAATCAGCGCCTCGCCGCTGTGGGGCAGAGCCTGGTATATCTCCTCCGTCACATAGGGCATGAACGGGTGGAGCAGCCGCAGAATATCCGTCAGCACGTACAGCAGCACCCTCTGCACATCAGTGTCCCCCGACGCGAGACGGGGCTTCGTCAGCTCTATATACCAGTCGCAGAAGCTGTCCCAGATAAAATCATATATCTTGGACGCGGCTATGCCCAGTTCGTACTTCTCCACATTCTCAGTCACGTCACGGGTAAGACTGTTGAGTTTTGAGAGTATCCATCTGTCCGGCAGCTCCAGCTTCTCCGGCAGGGTACAGTCCTCAACTGTCAGGTTCATCATGACGAACCGCGAGGCGTTCCATATCTTGTTCGCGAAGTTGCGCATGGCCTCGCAGCGCTCCGGATAGAAGCGCATATCGTTGCCGGGGGAGTTGCCGGTAATAATATTGAACCGCAGCGCGTCCGCGCCGTATTTGTCTATCATCTCTATGGGGTCAATGCCGTTCCCGGCGGACTTGGACATCTTCTTTCCCTCGGCGTCGCGTATAAGCCCGTGGAGCAGAACGGTGTGGAACGGCGCCTCACCCGTGTGCTCCATACCGGAGAATATCATGCGCGCCACCCAGAAGAAGATTATATCGTAGCCCGTCACCAGCACATCGGTGGGATAGAACCGCTTGTAGTCCTCGGTTTCCTCAGGCCAGCCCAGTGTCTC
>CAYQWH010000106.1:0-5749 GCA_964421265.1 uncultured Oscillospiraceae bacterium
TCCTCCCGTCCCGTTTCCCCAATCTGCTGGTGAACGGCTCCTCGGGCATAGCCGTGGGCATGGCCACTAACATACCGCCACATAACCTGAGAGAGGTCATCGACGCCTGTATATGCGTGCTGGATAACCCGGACGCCACACTGTCCGACCTCCTCCAGTACGTCCACGGGCCTGACTTCCCGACCAGGGGGATAATCATGGGGCGCGCAGGTATACACGAGGCCTACGCCACGGGCCGCGGAAAGGTGACAGTCCGCGCCAGGACGGAGTTTGAGGAGTACGGCAGAGAGAAGCGGACGAGAATCATAGTCAGCGAGCTCCCCTATCAGGTGAACAAGCGGCAGCTCATTAAGAACATAGCCGAACAGGTGAAGGACAAGAGGCTTGACGGCATATCGGATATGCGTGACGAGTCCGACAGGAACGGTATGCGTATCGTAATAGAGCTGAAGCGGGACGCCAATCCCCAGGTGGTGCTCAATAAGCTCTTCACCCAGACCGCGATGCAGTCCAGCATATCTATCATCATGCTGGCGCTGGTGGAGAACCAGAGACAGCCGAAGGTCCTGAACCTGCGCCATATTCTGGACGAGTACCTGACGTTCCAGGAGGAGGTCATAACGCGGCGGACAAAGTATGATCTCAGGAAGGCCCAGGAGAGGGCGCATCTCTTAGAGGGACTTCTCATCGCCCAGGACAACATAGACGAGGTAATCAGGATAATCCGCGAGAGCTACGACGACGCCAAGGAGCGCCTTATGGAGCGGTTCGGGTTCGACGAGGCCCAGACACAGGCCATCCTTGATATGCAGCTGCGCCGGCTCCAGGGGCTTGACCGGGAAAAGCTCCAGACGGAGTACGA
Organism: uncultured Oscillospiraceae bacterium; assembly: GCA_964421265.1. Classification (GTDB taxonomy): domain Bacteria; phylum Bacillota; class Clostridia; order Oscillospirales; family Oscillospiraceae; genus RUG626. The sequence continues at coordinate 863 of CAYQWH010000106.1, forward strand.
CTCCATCCAGGAGAAAATCAGTTATTATAAGGACCTCCTCTCAGACCCGGAGAAGATAAAGGGCGTGTTAAAAGATGAACTGACAGCCATAAAGGACAAATACGGCACCGACAGGCTCACCGAGATACAGGACATGGAGGAGGATATAGACCTTGAGGACCTTATCGAGGAGCAGCAGTGCGCGTATACCCTGACCTATGAGGGCTATATTAAGCGTATGCCGGTGTCTGAGTACCGCGCCCAGGGGAGAGGCGGCAAGGGCATTAAAGCCCAGAGCCTGAAGGAGGAGGACTTCGTCCACACGCTGTTCACCGCCTCAAGCCACGACTATATCCTGTTCTTCACCAGCGCCGGCAGAGTGTACCGCAAAAAGGGCTACAACATCCCGGAGACTAACAGGAACGCCCGCGGCACCAACATCGTGAACGTGCTGACGCTGGAACCGGACGAGAAGGTGACGGCCATGATACACACCGGCGACATCGAGACGGACGACCGTTACCTCCTCATGACAACCCTCAATGGCACCGTCAAGAGGATAGCGGGTTCCGTGTTCAAGAGAATACGCAACGCCGGTCTCAGGGCAATAGCGCTGGACGAGGGCGACACGCTCATATCCGTCTGTGAGACTACGGGCGATGACAACGTGCTGCTGGCGACCCACTTCGGCTACGCCATATGCTTCAACGAGAGCGAGATACGTCCCTCAGGCCGCGCCGCCCACGGTGTCAGGGGCATAAAGCTCCGCGAGGGCGACTTCGTGGTGGGAGCAGTCAAGGCCCCGGACGACGGTATGCTGCTGTCCATTACGGAGAACGGTTACGGTAAGAGGACGGGTATCAGCGAGTACCGGCGCGGCGCCGACGGCGGCACACAGCACCGTGGCGGGTACGGTGTCAAGAGTTATAACGTGACGAGCAAGACGGGAAAGGTCGCCGGGATAAAGACGTTGAGCGACGACCAGGACGTGCTCCTCCTGTCTGACGACGGCACCATGATCCGCACGGGCGCGTCCAATATACCTGTATTTGGCCGCGCTACCCAGGGCGTCAGGCTCAAACGCGTGGCGGAGGGCGCGAGACTTATCTCCGTCGCAACGACAGACGCCGAGCCGGAGCAGCGGGACGACACCGTGCCGGAGGACGGCGAGGCCGACGAAACACAGCCTGACGAGTGATTTTATCGGTTCTCGGGGCGGCGGCGTTCGCGCTCTCACAGCCGGTACCGGCGACACGACAAAAGCGCGTCTTGCGGGGCTGCGCGGAACGGCGGGTGGTCCCGGGTTCGGTCCGGGACCGGCATGAATTTCTGGAGTTGATTGGATAATTGGAAAAGGTTACGATATACACTGACGGCGCCTGTTCGGGGAACCCGGGTCCCGGGGGATGGGCGGCTGTGCTCATCGCCGGGCCTTATAAGAAGGAGATCTCCGGCGGTGAGCGGCACACCACAAATAACAGAATGGAGCTTATGGGAGTCATCAGGGCGCTTGAGCTGCTGAAAAGACCGTGCGACGTTACGCTTTACAGCGACTCCCAGTACATAGTAAACGCTGTGACTAAAGGGTGGCTGCGGTCGTGGAAGAGCCGGGGCTGGAGGCGGAAGGACGGGGAACTGAAGAACCCGGAGCTTTGGCGGGAACTTGACGGGCTCCTTACTACCCATAAAGTGACGTTTATCTGGGTAAAAGGGCACGCGGAGAATGAATATAATAACAGATGTGACGAGCTTGCTGTCAGGGAGCGGGACAAAAACTCGGTCTGACAGGGCGCGGATTGTGTTATATTCAATACTATTATCTGGAGGTATAATTATGAAAAAAGCTATATTCAAAGGCATCGGGACGGCGCTTGTGACACCGATGAAATCTGACGGCGCGGTGGATTACGGCGCTCTGGAGCGGCTTGTGGATATGCAGCTTGAGGGCGGTGTTGACGCGCTTGTTGTCTGCGCCACCACCGGCGAGGCGCCTACGCTGGAGGACGGTGAGCATATTGACGTCATCAGGGCGGTAGTCAGACAGGTCAATGGCCGGATACCCGTCATAGCCGGCACAGGCTCCAACAACACCGGCCACGCGGTGTTTATGAGCCGTGAGGCGGAGAAGGTGGGCGCGGACGGCCTTTTGTGCGTCACGCCATATTATAACAGGTGCACGCAGCGGGGACTCGTTGAGAGCTTTACCACGATAGCCGACTCCACAGATCTGCCAATGATAGTGTACAACGTGCCCGGCAGGACGGGCGTGAACATAAAGCCCGACACATACGCGGCGCTGGCGGAGCACGAGAAGATAGTGGGCATAAAGGAGGCCGGCGGCGATATAGGGGCCGTTGTGGAGACGGCGGCGAAGTGCGGGGATAAGATTGACATATATTCCGGCAACGACAACCAGATTGTACCCATAATGTCCATGGGCGGCATAGGGTGCATATCGGTTCTCGCGAACATCATGCCCGCCAGGACCAGGGAGATATGCACAAGGTTCTTTGAGGGCGACCTGCGGGGAGCCGCGGCGCTGCAGTGCAGGTACGACGCGCTCATCGCCGCCCTGTTCAGCGAGGTGAACCCCATACCGGTAAAGGCGGCGCTGGCGGCCATGGGAGTTATTGAGGACAACGTCCGGCTGCCTCTGACCAGGATGGAGGAGGCGAACAGAGAAAAGCTTCTGGCGCTGATGAGAGCGGAGGGCATTAAAGTATGATAGAGACAATAGTAAACGGTGCCATGGGGAGAATGGGAAGCGTCACGGTCAACAAGATCGAGGCGTCTGAGGATATGGAGCTTGTGGCGGGAGTGGACTGCTTTTCAGAGGGCGGAGCTGTTCTGAGGAGCCTTGAGGAGGTGACCGGGAGAGCCGACGTTCTGATAGACTTTTCGCACCACAGCCTGACAGTGAAGCTGCTCGATTGGGCGGTCAGGCGCAGCGTGCCGGTGGTGCTGTGCACGACGGGCCACGACGAGGCGGAGAAGGCCGCCATACGCCGCGCGGGTGACAGCGTGCCGGTGTTCTATTCGGCGAATATGTCCATGGGCGTGGCGCTGCTGGCGGAGCTTGCCCGCCGCGCTGCGGAGGTTATGCCCGACGCGGATGTAGAGATTGTGGAGACTCACCACAACAGGAAAGCGGACGCGCCCAGCGGCACGGCGCTGATGCTGGCGGAGTCGATAAAGGAGACTCGCCCGGACGCCTGGCTGCGTATGGGCAGAACGGGAATGGAGCGCCGCGATAAAAACGAGATCGGCATCCACTCCGTAAGACGTGGCAATATAACGGGAATACATCAGGTGATACTGTCAACGGATAACGAGACTGTCACGCTGACCCATGAGGCCCACGACCGCGCCCTCTTCGCCGACGGCGCCCTGGCAGCCGCGAGGTTCATCGTAAATAAAGCGCCCGGTCTGTACGGCATGGATTCAATACTGGAGAAACCTTAATTCTGTTCACAAAACAGAAAAAATGTTCTTGACAAAACTGATTGTATTTGGTATAATACCAACACAGGTTCTTTTATAGTTCCGAAGGTACGTAAAGAACTTATGAGACGATGTGACGCGCGTTTGCGCGGCACAAGCACGCGAAGCGTGTGTATTTACAAATTAAATTCTTTAGTTTGTGAATAGTATCATGCTAGTTCTTTTTAAAAAGCTGTAAAGCTTTTTATAGCTCCGCAGGAGCGTAAAGAACTTATAAGACGGCGTGACGCGCACTGCGCGGCACAAGCACGCGAAGCGTGCGCATTCACAAATTAAATTAATTTAATTTGTGAATAGTATTAAACCTGTGATTCAGAGTAGTAACCGGGCAGACATCAGTTCAAAGCGATTGGCGGGTGGTGTGAGCGCCGAAGTGGTGTCCGGTGAATGGGCTGATGAGGGCGCGGCTGAAAGCTTTATGGAGGGAGTAGGTCGCGACGGCGGCTCGCGTTATAGAGCGGATACGTGTTGGCGTATCATGAGTGGGCGGGTTCGTCCCGTCAATTTGGGTGGCACCGCAGAAGTTTCAGCTTCTGTCCCGAAATTATTTCGGAACAGGAGCTTTTTTTGTTCCTGTTCCAATGTTGAAAGGAGAACACAATGGAAATACCCTACAAGATCTACCTGAATGAGAACGAGATTCCGACTAACTGGTACAACGTTCGCGCGGACATGAAAAATAAACCCGCGCCACTCCTTAACCCCGGCACTCTGGAGCCGATGGGATTTGAGGATCTGAGGCCTGTTTTCTGCGACGGGCTTATTGAACAGGAGCTTGACAACGACAACCGCCTTATACCGATCCCGGAGGAGATACAGAAGTTCTATAAGATGTACCGTCCGTCGCCGCTGGTGAGAGCTTACTGTCTGGAGGAGAAGCTTCAGACACCCGCGAAGATCTATTACAAATTCGAGGGCAACAACACCTCCGGCAGTCACAAGCTCAACTCCGCCATCGCCCAGGCGTATTACGCCAAGATCCAGGGGCTGAAGGGCGTTACGACCGAGACAGGCGCCGGGCAGTGGGGCACGGCTCTGGCCATGGCCTGCGCGTACTTCGGCCTTGACTGTAAGGTCTATATGGTCAAAGTCTCATATGAGCAGAAGCCCTTCAGACGCGAGGTCATGCGCACCTATGGCGCTGAAGTCACCCCATCCCCCTCCGATACCACGGAGGTAGGCCGTAAAATCCTGGCCGAGCACCCCGGCACTACCGGTTCCCTGGGCTGCGCCATTTCCGAGGCGGTGGAGGCGGAGATGAAGAACCCCGGGTACCGCTATGTCTTAGGCTCCGTTCTCAACCAGGTGCTGCTCCACCAGTCGGTTATCGGCGTGGAGACAAAGACGGCTCTGGATAAATACGGCATTAAGCCCGATATAATCATCGGCTGCGCCGGCGGCGGCTCC
>CAYQWH010000107.1:0-5696 GCA_964421265.1 uncultured Oscillospiraceae bacterium
ATTTATGTTCCATCCGGTTTCCACCTTCAGAATGTCGGAAATCTTCTTTGCGGTTGTATCACCCTCTCTCCACAAAACACCCATAACCTTCAGCTCAGAGTCAAAAAGCTTGATTGCCATAATATTCCCTTCCCTTTCTTGAACTATTGCAATAGTTTACATTGATATACTATCACAATAGTTTCAATATGTCAAGGCTTTTTTTATAATTTTTTAACACTGATTTTCTGATATGAAGGTTCAGGGCGGCGACTAATTCTGTTGCGAACGCGCTTGCCGGGTTCCGCTCCGGGATAGCCTGTGTCTGCTTAAACGGATACTTCCCCGCAAGCCAGTATCTTCGCGGTCGCGCGGACATAATGTTCATCGGCGGATGCGCCTTTGAACGAGTGTACAGAAATCTGAAAAACCTGAGGGAAACAGGTTGCACAATTCGGGTAAAGGTCCTATAATTATAAGTAAAAGCGAGTCCAATAAAACTCCGCATCGGGTACATCCGGCCATGAGAGTATACCGTGGAGGTTGGCGGCGAAGACTTATATGGCCGGGCGCGATCCTCAATCTGTTGTCCCGCTTCTTCAATTCCCTTATGACATTTTTCCATGGCTTTCACAATGCCCGTCAGGGACACCTTGTCATAAACAGAAATTGATCGGCGGCGGTCTGCTGAACCTTTACCGATTTAGCCTTGAGCGTCCAAGGCAGTCAACACCGGCGCGGACAATCAAAATCTTAATCCGGAAGGAGAACACGAAATATGAAACAGTTTACTGAAAATATGAAGCGCAATGAGATCATTACCGGAACCATCTTTGTGGTGCTGGGACTTATCCTTGTGATCTGGCCCGGAACCAGCGTACAGATCGTCTGTCGCGGGATCGGCGTTTTGCTTTTGGTTTACGGGCTTATCCAGGTGATTACCTATCTGCGAGATAAAGAAAAGAGCCTTGCGGCGCAGGGTATGTTCGCGATAGGCATTATTGCCGTTGCGCTCGGTGTGTGGATCACGCTGAAGCCGGGAACCATTATCGCGGCGCTGCCCGTTATCGCGGGTATTCTGATCGCGCTGCACGGCGTCCAGAATATCATTCAGGCCATGACATTAAAAAAGCAGGGGTACCAGTATTGGTGGGCGGCTGTAATTATCGGCATTACAACAGTGATTTTTGGTATCGTTTTGTTCTGCAACCCGTTTACGGCTGTGGAGGTGCTGATTCGGATAATTGGCATATTTATGATGTGCGATGGCGGCAGTAATGTCTGGATCCAGTCAAGGATTTCCACAGGGAACTGATAAGCGTAACAGAGCCGCTTTATAAGCGGCTGACAGGCAGCGCGCAAGAATACCGTCACCTTTCCTCCATACGAGGGCAGACGCGGCGAGGGATTTTTCGTCAGGAAAAGACGCCTAAAATACTTTGTGTATTTCAAGTCTGAGCGGCGCGTTTCTGGCGAAAACCCGCCGGCCGCAGGCGGTTCATTCAGAGTTCCCCTGTTCTCATTAAAAGTCGCGTAGAGAACTTATGGGACGGCGCGGCGCGAACGCGGAGGAGCGACTTCGCTGTTGATGGACTTGCCGGTACCTCACGCCGCCGTGTCCAGCGTGATTCGCCCTCCCATAATAAATATTTTTGTCCAATCGGAACAAAACGAACAAAATGAGATAGATTTATCTGAAATAATATGCTACACTGTTTTCGCGTGTCGGGAGTATATTTTTAAGCGTGGGTTAGTATGCACTAACTTATGTGGCGAGTGGCGGTGGGTAAATCCGGGTCCGCCGCGGCCCAATTGTGACAGCGGGAGGCGTTTTGGAATGAAGAGAGAACAGGAACCGGTGTGGGAGCTGTTGGAACAGATGGATCCCGGTTCCAGCGTCGCGGTGATTTTAGAGCATGACGACTGCAAGGTCATGAAGATCTCCGGCGAGGGCGGTGAGGGCGTCATGACCTTATATCAGGTGTTCGAGGGCGTGTATCTGATGTACAATGACTTTCATATGTCGGAATGCGTTTCGAGCAGCTCCAATGTCAGCTCCCTGTTGGGCATTGACCATTGCCGGGAAGGGCGTATGGAGATGGAGGGGCCTGAAGGTGTCCGTTACTATATGGAGCCGGGGGACCTGCGTATCGATACCAGAGTCCACCACAGCGGCGTCTGCCGCTTTCCTCTGTCCCATTACCACGGCATCACCATCGGCTTCCAGACAGATTACGCGGAGGGATCCCTGCGCAGAGAAATGCCGGGCTTCACCTTCAGATTGGAGGAGCTGACGAAAAAATTCTGCGCTAACGACGATCCGTTTGTCATCCGCGGCGAACCGGCGTTAGAGCATATGTTCTACCAGCTCTACCTGCTGCCGGGACGGGTGCAGAAGGAATACTTCAAAATCAAAATCGCGGAGCTGCTGGTATATCTGAGCGGTATGGAAGTTGACCCGTACAGGGTGGATAAACCGTATTTCTACGTGAGCCAGGTGGAGAAGATACGGGCAATTCACGAGCTGATCACCTCTGACCTGACCACGGTACATACCGCGCGGGAGCTATCCGAGCGCTTCTCCATTCCCCTGACCGCAATGAAGCGCTGCTTCAGGAACACCTACGGCAAGCCGATCTATGCCTATCTGAAGCAATACCGTATGAGTAAGGCCGCCGGTCTGCTGATAACGCGCAGGGACCTGAAGGTGTCTGAGATTGGCGCTATGGTGGGCTACAACAGCCCAAGTAAGTTCACGGCGGTGTTCCGCGAAACGATGGGGCAGACACCGCTGGAATACAGAAATTCAAGAGGAGTGATATCAGGATGAAAAACGAAAAGCGTTCCACATGGAGCTGGGTTTTCGAGTTCGCCGGGGAGAGGAAGAGCGCGTACATAGCAAGCATTGCGCTGGCAATACTCAGCGTCCTGTGCCAGATGGTACCGTATCTGATTATGGCTAACCTGATCGCGGGGCTGTTGAGCGGCGACAGAGATTTTTACGGGATGCTTGCGAAATGCGGATGGATTGCTGTCTGCTGGCTTGGAAAGCAGTTGTTCCACGCGGTTTCAACAGCGCAGTCCCACAAAGCCACCTTCCACGTGCTGGGGACAATTCGCAGACGGGCGCTGGAGCGGCTTTCCGTCATGTCGCTGGGCGATGTGCAGAACTACGGTTCCGGTAATCTGAAGAACATAATTGTGGAGAGGGTTGACAGTGTGGAGACGACGCTGGCGCATATCCTGCCGGAGTTCACGTCGAATCTTCTGGCAAGTGTACTTATGCTTGCCTATATATTTGTCCTGGACTGGCGAATGGGACTCGTGGCGCTCATTACGGTCCCCGTGGGACTTATTTTCTATATGGGCATGATGCTCGACTACCGGCCGAACTATGAGCGCACCGTCCGGGCCACCGAAAACCTGAACGACACGGCTGTGGAGTACATCGGCGGCATTGAGGTCATCAAGGTGTTTGGAAAGGTCAGAGGTTCCTATGAAAAGTTCGTGGCGGCGGCAAAAGAGGGCGCGAACAGCTATATTGACTGGATGAAGAAATGCAACGTGTTCTTCTGCCTTGCCCTCACGATAATCCCCGCTGCCCTGGTCACTATACTGCCGGTCGGGATCCATTACGTGTCAAACGGAACGCTGTCGGCGCCAGAGTTCATTCTGATTGTCATGCTGGCTGTCGCTTTGTTTGAGCCGGTCATAACCTGTATGTCCTATTCGGACGACATCCGTGTTCTGGATTCTGTCATGGAGCAGATCACGGGAATCATATCCGCCAGGGAACTGGAACGCCCGGACAGGGATAGGGCCACGCCGCGCGACTGCTCTGTGCGGTTTGAAAATGTTCGGTTCGGCTACAGCGGCAAAGAGGTACTGCACGGGATAAACCTGTCCATGGAACCGGGTACTGTAAACGCCTTAGTCGGCCCGTCCGGAAGCGGGAAATCCACCATCGCGAAGCTGCTGACGTCCTATTGGGATGTAAACGGCGGCAGCATCTCAATAGGCGGCGTGGACATTCGTAACTTGTCAGCGGACACCTGTTACCGGCAGGTCGCCTATGTCTCACAGGATAATTTTCTCTTCGACGATACGGTTATGGAGAACATCCGCATGGGAAATCCCATCGCCACTGACGGGGAGGTCATGGAGGCGGCGAGAAAATGCGGCTGCCATGACTTTATCATGGATCTGGAGAACGGGTACCAGACCGTAGTGGGCAGCGCGGGAGGGCACCTTTCCGGCGGAGAGCGGCAGCGCATTTCCATCGCCCGCGCCATGCTGAAAGACGCGCCCATTATCGTTCTGGACGAGGCCACCGCCTACACCGACCCGGAAAACGAAGCTGTCATACAGCGGTCCATAGCAAAGCTGACAGCGGGTAAGACCCTGATTGTGATCGCCCATCGGCTGTCCACGATCACAAACGCGGATCAGATTTTCGTCATCGACAACGGACGCGTTGCGGGCGCCGGGACCCACGAGGAACTGCTGGAAAGACATGGGCTATATGAACAGATGTGGAAGGCGCATATCTCGGCTCGTGACACAGCGGAGGGAGGCAGTGACAATGCTTAAAACATTTAAAAGCTTCTTTGCTTTCTGCAGCAGGGAAAACCGCAGGCGGTTTTACCGTTCTCTCATATTGGGCGTTGTGGAGGCGCTGTTCTCCGCGTTGAAAATTCCGGCAATCGGTCTGTGCCTTATGGCGATACTGGACGGAAGCATTACGTCCGCCACTATCTGGGGAAGCGTCTCCATTATGCTTATCTCAATTCTGGGGCAGGCCACCTGCAAGTATTTTTCTACCATGCAGCAGACACGGGGCGGGTATATGACCTGTGCCGATAAACGCATTGAGATTGCCGAGCATATGCGCTATATGCCCATGGGGTATTTTAACGCAAATAGTCTGGGACAGATTACATCAGTGGCCACCAACACAATGCAGAATCTGGAAAACATCGCTACCCGTGTAGTGATGATGGTGACTAAGGGGCTAATGACAACGGGAGTTATTACGCTGATGGTTGCGCTGTTCGACGCGCGCGTCGGCCTTGTCTGCGTGGCGGGGCTGTGCGTATTCGCCCTTGCCAATCACCTCCTGCAAAGCGCCGGAGCCAGACTGTCCGGGAAAAAGCTGAACGCGGACGCGAAGCAGGTGGAAAAGGTCCTGGAGTATATCCAGGGTATCGCGGAGGTCAAGGCGTACCACCTGGTGGGCAAAATGGCTAAGCAATGCGACATCGCCATCGACAACAGTGTGAAGATGAACACCGATTTGGAGATGGCGTTCATCCCATGGATGACACTGCAGGGATTTGTGGCCGATCTCACCGGCTTGGCCATGGCCGTCTGCTCCCTGTACCTCTATTGCGGCGGCGGTATGTCGCTCCTGTACTGCGTTATGATGCTCATCTGCTCCTTCCTCGTGATGGAGGGGCTGAAATCAGCGGGGGCATATTCCGCGCTGCTGCGCACTGTGGACATAAGTGTCGCGAAAGCGCGGGAAATACTGGACACTCCGACCATGGACACCGACGGCAAGGACATCGTACCGGAAAATCATACCATTAAAGCGGAGAATATCTCCTTTGCCTATGACAATAAAAAAGTGATCGACGGCGTCTCCCTCACCATCCCCGAAAAAACCACCACCGCCATTGTGGGGCCAAGCGGCGGCGGAAAAACAACGCTTTGTCACC
>CAYQWH010000108.1:0-5569 GCA_964421265.1 uncultured Oscillospiraceae bacterium
ACAAGGCGGCGGGGGAGCTTAAGACCCGTCTCGTGGCCAGGCTGGGCGAGAGCGCCAACGACGTGTGGGCGTACACCTTCCACTCCGCCTGCGTGCGCATATTGAGGAACAGCGGCGACGTCATCGGCGTGCCCTCCTCCTTCACCATCTACGACACCGCCGACTCGCGAGCCGTGATGAAGCGCATTATGAAGAGCCAGGGTATGGACGACAAGCCGTCCTCCGTGCGCTCCGTGCTGTCAGCCATAAGCCGCGCCAAGGACGCGCTCCTGTCGCCCCGGGACTACGCGGGGCAGGCGGCCTCAACGGGCGATATGCGCGGCGGGAACATCGCCGGCCTGTACGAGGAGTACCAGCGCCGCCTCGCCGACGCCGACGCCCTCGACTTCGACGACCTGATCTTCAGAACCGTCCAGCTGCTGAGAAAGGACCAGGAGACGCGCTCCTATTACCAGAGGCTCTTCCGATATGTGCTGGTGGACGAGTACCAGGACACCAGCAACCTGCAGTACCTGCTGGCAAGTCTGCTGGCGGGCGGGAAGGACAACATATGCGTCGTGGGCGACGACGACCAGAGCATATACCGCTTCCGGGGCGCCACTATTGAGAATATACTGTCCTTCGAGAGACGCTATAAGAACGCCAGATGTATAAAGCTGGAGCAGAATTACCGCTCCACGGGCCACATACTGGCCGCCGCCAACGCGGTTATCAGCAACAACCAGGGGAGAAAGGGCAAGGAGCTGTGGACAGACGCGGAGGACGGGGAGAAGCTGTCGCTGTACGTGGCGGCGGACGACGACGCGGAGGCGGATTACGTGTCGTCAAAGATCCTCAGCGGCCTGACCGACGGCATGGCCCTCCGGGACTTCGCCGTCCTCTACAGGATGAACGCCCAGTCGAACCGCCTGGAGTACAGCCTGAAGCGCAACGGCATACCCTACAGAGTCGTGGGCGGTATGCGCTTTTTTGACCGGGCGGAGGTGAAGGACATGACCGCCTATCTGAGCACCGTAAACAACCCGGACGACGATCTGCGCCTTGCGCGCATAATAAATAACCCGCCAAGGGGAATCGGCGGCACCACCGTCGATAAGATGCGCGCCATCGCCGCCTCCGACGGGTGCTCCCTCTTCCACGTCCTCGCCCACAGCGGCGACTACGCGCCCCTCAGGAGCGCCAACCCCAGGCTCCAGCGGTTCTACGCGCTCCTCTACGAGCTGCACGACGCGTCGGGTTCCATGCCCCTTGACCAGTTCTACGATTTCCTCCTGGAGCGGACAGGCTATATGGAGTCCCTGGGCAAGTCCGACGAGGATCTGGCCAAGGTTGAGAACGTCAATGAGTTGAGGAGCAATATTGTAAAATATAAGGAGAGCGCCCCGGAGCCGACGCTGGCCGGGTTCCTTGACGAGATCGCCCTCTACACGGATCTGGACAACCTGTCGGACGGCGACGACAGCGTCGCGCTCATGACCATGCACTCCGCCAAGGGCCTGGAGTTCCCCTGGGTGTTCATCGTGGGCATGGAGGACGGGATATTCCCCTCCTATCGCTCCATAGGCGAGGAGGAGGAGATGGAGGAGGAGCGGAGGCTCTGCTATGTAGCCCTGACGCGGGCGAAGAAGCGGCTCTTTATGACAGCCGCCAGGCGCCGCAGGCTCAACGGCGTCACCACTTCGACTCTCATATCCCGCTTCGTGGACGAGATCCCCCCCGACCGCCTCGTCCGCTCCGACCAGGCCCGGGACTGGCCGTCGCCGGACATCCCGTCCGACAGGACATACGCCCAGCCAGACAGGACATACGGTCAGCCCGACAGGACACACGCTACGGGTTACTCTGACCGCAGGCAATCCCGTTACGGCGCCGCCGCCCGCAGCGGCGGAACCGCTCCCGCCGCCGCGCGCGGCGAGAGAGCCGCCCCCGTCGCCGCCAGCCGCCCGCCCCGGACGGCGCCTGTCCTGTCCGTGGGCGACAGGGTGCGCCATAAGGCGTTCGGCGAGGGGCGGGTCAAGGAGATCGTGGAGCTTCCCGGCGACCGGCTCCTGACCGTGACCTTCGAGACCGGCGACAGGAAGCTGCTCATCAAAACCGCCGGCGCCCTCATGGAGAAGCTGCAGCAGTGACGCCGGGCGATTTCGCTTTCCCGGCAAGAGGTTCCGGCTGAGAAATCCGCGCGCCGCCGTGCCCTGTGGAGGTAATTATGATTGAGAAAAGATATGACACGCTGCTGTTCGACCTGGACGGCACATTGACAGATTCGGCGAGAGGGATACATAACTCCTTCAGATACGCGTTAAAGGCTCTGGACCGGCCGGAGCCGACGGCGGCACAGCTGTCAAAATGCGTAGGCCCGCCTCTGTGGGAATCCTTCGAGACGCAGTTCGGTCTGACTGGCGACATGAATAAGGAAGCGGTCAGGCAGTACCGCGTCTACTACGAGGCGGGCGGGATATTTGAGAACTCCGTGTACGACGGTGTTCCGCAGATGCTGTCCGCCCTCAGGGAGCGGGGGTACCGCCTGATTGTCGCCTCCTCCAAGAAGGAGGAGAGCGTCATAAGGGTACTTGACCACTTCGATCTCCTGAAATATTTTGACCTCCCCGGCGGCTCCGACGAGAACGTGAACCGCATAAGCAAGAGCCAGGTCATAGCGTATATCATTGACCTGACGGGTCTTGACCGGGACAGGGCGCTGATGATCGGCGACCGGGAGCACGACATAATCGGCGCCCGCGCCCACGGCATCGACTCCATGGGCGCGCTCTGGGGCTACGGCAGCATGGAGGAACTGAAGGCCGCCGGCGCCACGTATATAGCCGCGTCCCCCGCCGACGTGACGGCGGCGCTGCCGGGAGCGGGGACGCGGACGCGCCATGGCGCGTGACCATGCTACCGCGCCGTGCCGTCCCATAAGCTCTTTACGCTCCTCAGGCGCTTAAGCATGGAGCCTTTTAAAAGGAACTGTTATCAACTCCGCGAATCGCTCTCCGAGGTCCCGAGATAGCTCTTCAATCTGACTATGTTGTCGTGCTCGGTGTTCACAAGCTTCTGGGCAAGGCCCAAAGTCTCCGGCGCGGCGCCGCCGTTCGCGTTCAGCGTCTTTGTCATATCTATGATGCCCATGTTGCTGCCCTTGATCATCAGCTCCGCCAGGTGCTCCGTGTCGTCGTTGGTCATGGTGTTCATGATGACGCCCATCTTCATGCCGGCTCTCTTCACGGCGCCCACCGGCTGCGGCTGCGAGCCAAGCTCCACAAGCCGCGTGGCGGCCTCCTTGCCTATAGCGGTGTACTCGCCCCGCTGCGTCGTCAGATCCGATATGAACCGGCTGTCCCCGGCCACGGGCATCAGATCCGTAATCGCCTGCTCCCCGGTTTTCGCGTTGCGGTATACGCAGTTCAGTACAGTAATGTCAGCGCTCTCCGCCATACTCAATTTCTCCTTTACAGTGGATTTGTTTCAAGCTTAGTCTGCGCAGGGGAGACGTGTTTTATACCTCTCTCCGTAAAAAGCTTTTTACGGCAAAGCGCTTGCGGGACGGCGTGACGCGTAAAGGCGCGCGGCCCGGATTGGATCTCTTGATCCGGGAGCGGTGTTGTTCATGGCCGGGCTGATTTTTCAATATGGTTATGAGGTGGTTGCCGCAATGCGGTGGATAGAGATTACAATAGACACGGAGCACTCAAAGCTCCGGAAGCTGGAACGGCGCCTTCTTGACCTGGGCGTCACGGGGCTGATAACCGAGGACGAGACGGACTTCAACGCCTTTCTGGGGAAGAACAGGAAGTACTGGGATTACGTGGACGAGGACTTCGCCGCGTCCATGGAGGGCGTATCGAGGGTCAGGTTTTACGTGGAGGACACGCGGGAGGGGCGGCGCGATATAAGCCGCTACGGGTCCGCCCTGCCGGGCTGGGAGCTGCGGACGCGACAGGTCCGTGACGAGGACTGGGAGAACAACTGGAAGTCCTACTATAAGCCCATTGAGGTTGGGGAGAAGCTGATAATCGTGCCCCAGTGGGAGGAGGTGCCGGACACGGAGCGGACGGCGCTGCGCCTTGACCCCGGTCTTATATTCGGCACGGGCGCCCACGCCACCACGCGGATGTGCCTTGAGGCGCTGGAGCGGTACGTCACGCCGGGCTGCGGCGTGCTGGATCTGGGCTGCGGCAGCGGCATACTGTCGATAGCCGCCCTGCTCCTCGGCGCGGGACACGCCGACGGCTGCGACATTGACGACAAGGCGCCGGACGTGGTCATGGCCAACGCCGCGCTTAACGGCATAGGCGGCGACCGCCTCTCCGTCCGCTCCGGCGACGTGCTGTCGGGGAATATGTACAGCGGGCGGAGGTTCCATGTGGTCCTCTCGAACATAGTGGCGGACGTGGTGACGGCCCTGGCGGAGACGGTTCCCGATCTTCTGGATGAGGGAGGCGTCTGGATCTGTTCCGGGATAATCGACGGGCGGGAGGACGGAACCGCCCAGGCTATCCGGCGCCGGGGCATGACGGTGGCGGAGCATATGCGCCGCGACAACTGGCACGGGTTCGTGTGTACCCGGTAAAATAAACGGAACTTGTTGGAGGTGTATGGGATGAAGTACAAAGCGGTGGTGCTGGCCGCCGGCAAGGGGACGCGTATGCGTGCCGACGGCTCTGATCTGCCCAAGGTCATGCGCAAGGTTCTGGGCAGACCGCTCATAGATTACGTGTTAAAGGCGCTGCCCATAGAGGATCCGGGCGATGTCATCGTGGTTGTGGGCTATAAGAAGGAGCTTGTTATGGAGGCGTACCCCCGGTGCGTCTACGTGGAGCAGAGGGAACAGCTTGGCACGGGACACGCGGTCATGAGCGCCGCGCCGGAGCTTGAGGGCTTTGAGGGAGGCGTCCTCGTCTGCGCCGGCGATATGCCCCTTATAAGCCGTGAGACGCTGACGGCGCTGCTTGCCGAGCACGAGAGATCCGGCAACGACTGCACCATACTCTCAGGCGTTGTGGATGGCCCTGTCCCCGAGGGCTACGGCCACGTGATCCGCGCCGCCTCCGGCCGGTTCGTCAGGATAGTGGAGGCCAGGGACTGCGCGCCGGAGGAGAAGGAGACGCGGGAGCTTAACTCGTCAATTTACGCCTTCGACTGCCCCAAGCTCCTGACCGCCCTCACCGGGCTGCGGCGCGACAACAACCAGGGCGAATACTACCTGACGGACGTGCCGCGCATAGAGCTTGAGCGGGGCGACAAAGTCGGCGTGTGCGTCCGTCCCATGGGCGCGGAGCTTATGGGAGTGAACACGCCGGAACAGCTCCGGGCCGTGGAACAGGCCGCCGCGAGGCTGGGACTGTCCTGACCGCCCCGCCACGGCTCATGCTGCTTTTTAAAAAGCTTTATAGCCTCAGCGCAAAGCGCGCGCGTATATTAAATTAAGGAAGCTATGATTAAATCGGCAAGAGCGAGGGCTTCGCGTCGGAAAGGGGCGCGGGAGCGCGGGACACTTTGTGTATTTCAGATTCGAGCGACGCGTTTCCGGCGGAAAATACGATCCGGTCGCGGACGGTTTATTCAGAGC
>CAYQWH010000109.1:0-5552 GCA_964421265.1 uncultured Oscillospiraceae bacterium
GTACGTAAAGAACTTATGGGACGGCGTGACGCGTAAAACGCGGCACGAGCACGCGTTAGCGTGCGTGTTTCCAAATTTATAATTTGGAAACAGTACCAGTGGCTATTATGAGGCGCCTGTATAAATACGGAACGGAAGACTTGATTATGGATAATAAGGAAAAAGTCAAGGGGTTCAGAATACGCACGCTTAACTACATAATGATATTCGTGGCCTGTATACTCTATGGGTTTATTCTCTATGAGACTGTGCAGATACACCACAGGTACGACGCGCTGTCCGCCGCCACCAATGAGTATATACACTGCGAGCAGCTTGCCAGCCAGGTGTCGAAGGGGTCGGACACGCTCACCGAGCAGGTGCGGCTCTATATAGTCACCGGCGACGTAAGCTGCGCCGAGGCGTATTTCAAGGAGGCGGAGGTGGACAGGAACAGGGACCTCGCCCTGGAGGAGATGCGCGATTACCACCCGAACGACGACGTCCTGGATTATCTGCAGACGGCGCTGGACCGCTCAAACGACCTCATGGACCAGGAGATCTACGCCATGCGTCTCGTGTCCGAGGCGCTGGGGTACGGCGACGAACAGCTCCCGGAGACGCTGCGCGGCGCCAGCCTCACGGACGAGGACGCGGCGCTCCCCGCCGCCGATAAGCGGGAGATGGCCATGGAGCTGGTGTTCGGCGAGTCCTACCGGGAGGCGAAATCCGCCATCATGAGCAACGTGGACTACTGCATCGAGGCGATATTGAGCCAGACCGAACAGACCCAGCAGGAGAGCGACACCGCCCTCAACCGCACCATAGGCGGTCAGCGGGTTTACATAACCCTCATGTTTATCATGACGATTATAATTTTCTTCTTCATTACGGTTCTGATAATCCGTCCGCTGCAGGTGTATATAAAGTGCATTGGTGACAACAGGGCGCTGGAGATAATCGGGTCCTATGAGTTCAAGTACCTGGCGCTGACGTATAACGACATATACGAGCTGAACGCGGCCAACGAGGTGCTGCTGCGCCGTCAGGCGGAGCGGGACGCCCTGACGGGTCTGCTGAACCGGGCGGCGTTCCAGAAGCTGCAGGACACCTTCAGGAACTATCCCGTGTCGATGGAGCTTCTCCTGGTGGATGTGGACAAGTTCAAGTCCATAAACGACACGTATGGCCACGAGGTGGGGGACAAGGCCCTCAGACGCGTGGGCGATCTGCTGACGGAGAGCTTCAGGACGACGGACTTCGTGTGCCGCATCGGCGGGGACGAGTTCTGCGTGCTCATGGTCGATATGGAGGAGGAGCAGAGGGAGGTCATCACGGGTAAGATTGGCGAGATTAACACGCGGCTGCGGTCGCCGACGGACGACGTGCCCGCGACGTCGCTGAGCGTGGGCGCGGCGTTCTCCAAGATGGGCTTTGACGAGAACCTCTACAGGCGCGCCGACAACGCGCTCTACGCCACAAAGGAGAGGGGCGGCCACGGGTGCAGCTTCTACACGGATGGCGCCGACAAGGCTCAGCCCGGAGGCTGAGTCACCGCGACGCTCAAACCCCGACCGGATTTCGGAAGGCTTTACCGCGCGCCGGACTTGAGCCGCCGCCCGAAAAGCTTGCGCTCATTACGCGCGCCGGGAGGCGTTTCGCGGCGCGCCGCCATAAATGGATTTTGTTCCGCCGTGACGCGGCGAGACGTGTCGGGGGCCGATTTACGAATCGGCCCCCGTTATTTTTCCGACGGCTGCGGGACTAATACTCGTATATGCCGCCGCCTATGAACTCCCGCAGGAGGGAGTCGGCGGGGACGTATTTCTCGTCCATCGGCTCGTAAAGCTCCAAAAGGGGTATTATCCTCAGGACCTCGTCAAAGCCTCTCCTGTCCGCCGTCAGCGTCTTAAGCAGCGGCAGGGCGTGGTCCCGGAGCACCGGCAGTTCGTAGGCGAGAGATGAGTCAAGGCGCAGCTTCGCCTTCCTGATAAACGGCGTTATGTGCACACGCTCGCCCCGCATCACGTTCTCCCACAGGTTCAGCGTGTACTCCGCGTCCGCGCCACGGAAGTTGTTGTCGCGCACCACGCGCCGCACAAGGCGCGTCCACTCCGGCTTCATCACCGATCCGTCCGGGAACACCGTCTCCGCCGACGCGCTTATGTAGAGGGTGAACGCGTCCGGGTTCTGGTCGGTTATCACGTCGTTCAGGGCGTGTATGCCCTCGAATATGGCCACCTCGTTTTCGCGCAGCCGCATGGGTGTGAACTGACTGGCGCTGCGCTTCTGGCGGGTGAACATGAAGTAGGGGACGTGGATCTCATCGCCCCGCGAGAGGGCGGCGAAGTGCTCGTTGAGAAGCTCCATGTCCATGAGGAGGGGGGACTCGTAGTCCACCTCCCCCTCCGGCGTCCGCGGGCAGGTCTCCAGGTTCAGCGTCTTGAAGTAGTTGTCCATGGAGACGGTGTGGGTGTTGACGCCGCGCTTTTTCAGCTCGTCCTCAATGCGCTTGGCGGTGGTCGTCTTGCCGGCGCCGCTTGGCCCCGACAACAGCACTATCGGCCCGTTTTTCATGTTGTCGGCTATGGCGTCGGCGGCGTTCTCTATACGTCCCGCGTAATCCGCGTTCACCTCCCGGACAAACCCCTCCGGGTCATGGCGCACGCGGTCGTTTATTTCCTCTATCCTGTATGTCATACTAAACCTCGTTCTAACTGTAAATAATACTGCTCCCGGATTGAAAACCCGGGACACGCACGCGCTGGCGTGCCCGCGCCGCGCATTTACGCGGCGCGCCGTCTTATGGGTTCCTTAACGCGCCTTTGGCGACATGGCGCGTAAAGTTATAGGGCTTCTTATAAGGTGCCGGCGTAGAACTCCGCCACGCGCTCCTTGCCGCGCAGCGTCCGGTCAATGCTCTCCACATACTCCTTCGGGTACTTGGGGTTGAATATCCTCTCCACCTTCCCACGGCGCCTGTCCACCAGCTTCGTGGAACCGCCGCCGCCGAGGGCGAGTATGGTGCAAAGCTCCTCCATTATCAGTATATTGTACAGGCTGCCGTGACCGGGCAGGCTGTAGCCCACGTTCTCAAAGCCGCCGGACATGAACTTCTGCCTGTACAGGTAATATGGCCCGTAACCGGCCGCGCGGAGCCGTTCCTCCCCGCTATCCAGCATCCGCGCCACCTCATCCTTCGCCGGGCGGTCGGAGTCCTCCAGCGTTATCCTGCTGCCCCGCTTCAGCGCCAGCGTGTGCACGGTGATGTTCTCGGGGGACAGCGCGATAACCTTACCGAGCGTATCGGCGAACCCCGCCGCCGTGTCTTTGGGCAGTCCCGCTATCAGGTCCATGTTGACGTCCACGTCAAGCGTGTCCCGGACGAGGCGCGTCGCGGTTATGATGTCCTGCGGGGAGTGGCTGCGGCCTATGGCGGACAGCACCTCCGGCGACATGGACTGGGGGTTGACGCTGAGGCGCGTCGCGGCGCCCTTTAGCGCCCGGAGCTTCGGCTCGGTTATGGTGTCAGGTCTGCCGGCCTCCACGGAGAACTCGCGGAGAGACGACAGGTCAAAGGCGTCCCGGAGGTGCCCTGTCAGATCGGCAAGCTGCGTGTCCGACAGGGTGGTGGGCGTGCCGCCGCCGATGTAGACGGCAATGACGCGCAGACCGAGGCGATTTACAAGCTTCGACACCGCGTCTATCTCCCGGCGGAGGGCGGACAGGAACGGCTCCATAAGGCCCATGGACTTCTCCACGCTCTGGCTGACGAAGCTGCAGTAGGCGCAGCGGGTGGGGCAGAAGGGGATGCCGATATAGAGCGCCACGTCCCGTCCCGTGAGCGTCCGCTCCGCGTCCATGGCGGCGTGGGCGGTCTCAAGGCACATCCGGGCGCGGCGCGGGTCCACGAAGTATGTCTCCTCCATACGCCGCGCCGCCTCCTCGTCGGACGCGCCCTGTTCCAGCATACGGGTCACGAGGCTGCCGGGGCGTATGCCCGTCAGGGCGCCCCAGACCGGCCGCTGGGGAAGCACCTGCATGGCGGCGTGGTAGAAGGAGAACCTGACGGCGCTCTGTTCCGCGCGGGAGCTGGCCAGGCTGTCCCCCGGCTCCGGCGCGTCCGCCGTGTACCGGCCATGGGACAGCTTGCCGCCGTAACGCAGCTCCGTCTCGGCGGTCACGCGGCCGTCCTCCCGGCGGAGCGTCACGCGCGCCCAGTCCTCGTCCTCCCCCGGCGGCTCCGCAGAGTACTGGGGACGCAGGTTGAAAAGGGACATCATTATCTGTTCCGCCGCGTATTTGCAGTCGTGTCCCTTCAGGTACAGCTTCATCTCAGCGCCATTTCCATGTACATATTGGACGCCCGCTCAATATCCAGGGTGGAGGGGTCCATATGGCCGGGCCACACCTCGTAGTTGCCCGGCAGGTTCCCCAGCCTTCTGAGGGACGCCATGAGCGCCGCC
Organism: uncultured Oscillospiraceae bacterium; assembly: GCA_964421265.1. GTDB lineage: Bacteria > Bacillota > Clostridia > Oscillospirales > Oscillospiraceae > RUG626. The sequence continues at coordinate 4,446 of CAYQWH010000109.1, forward strand.
ATGTCGCCGCCGGGCAGGTCGGTCCTGCCGCAGCTTGCCCGGAACAGCGTGTCGCCGGTGAAGAGCGCGTCGCCGCACTTTATGGTGACGGAGCCGGGGGAGTGGCCGGGCGTCTCGTATATTGTGAAGTCAAGGGAACCGACCTTGATGACGTCCCCCTCCCGGTAGAACCTGACGGGGTCCGGGGAGTAGAACCTGTACTGTTCCGGGCGGGACGACACGTCCAGCTTGTGGATCCACACGTCCGCGCCCGTCTCCTTGCGCACCGTCTCCACGGCGCCGGTGTGGTCGTAGTGGCCGTGGGTGAGAAATATGGCCGACGGGCGGAGCTTGTTGTCCTCCAGATAGTCAAGGATCACGTTGGACTCGTCGCCGGGGTCGATTACGGCGCACAGCAGCGTCTTCTCGTCCGTCACCACGTAGCAGTTGGCCTCCATATTGCCAACAGGGATACATTTTATGAGCATCTGCCTTCCCCTTTCAGGAAAAAGATAATTTCGCTGAAGCTTATTACCATATTTTATCAGAGAAACCGCAAGTTGTAAATACCAATTTTCCGCCCCGCGCCGAATTTGGGAGTTTCCGGTTGAATCGGCGGGAGCGGGGATTCCCCGTCAGGAAAAGGCGCGGGACACTTTGCGTATTTCAAGTTCTGGCGACGCGTCTCCGGCGGAAAAGACCCGCCGCCGGCCGCCGGCGATTTATTCAGAGGTTCCCTTGATTTCCCCGGTTGCGCCCGCGACCGTTTTATGGTATAATGGGAACTGCATAGTGGTTATTATTATATTTGATTTCAGACCGCGATTAAAGCGCGTGGCCGGGTTATACCGCCGCGCGGTGTAATGATAACCACAAGGCGGTTATCATTACACATTATTATAGGCCGCGCCGGGTGCGCGTGACCGGGTTACACCGCGCGGCGGTGTAACGGCGGGGCGGAAGGGCGCGGGGAGGGACTGTTATGGTGACGGAATTTTCAAAAAACCTGGCGCTGCTGCGTCAGGAGAGCGGTTTGAACCAGCGGGAGGCGGCGGCGGCGCTGGGCATCTCCCAGGCGTTGCTGTCCCACTACGAGAACGGGCTGCGGGAACCGGGCCTCGCGTTCCT
>CAYQWH010000110.1:0-5540 GCA_964421265.1 uncultured Oscillospiraceae bacterium
AAACCCGCCGGAACTGCCGCCGCGACCACTAAACCCGCCGGAACTGCCGCCGCGTCCGCCGAATCCGCCGGAGCCGCCGCCAGGACCACCCGGTCTGCCGCCTGGGCCGCCGCCGGGGCCGCCGCCGGGGCCGCCGCCGGGACCGCCGGGACCGCGAGGCGGTCTTGGGCCGCCGCCCCAGAACCCGCCGCCGTGATGGGGGCCTCCGAACATATACCAGAAGTGGTAGCGTGGGATGGGCATACCAAGCCCTATATAGTAGCGCCTGTATCTCCTGCGGTCGTTCAGCATGAACACGATCAGGAATATCGCTATGACGATAATGACAATGTTCCTTGTCAGAAACGCCAGTATCATCAATATTATCGACGTGCCGGAGACATCCTTGCCGTCGCCCTCGTCGCGTCCCATATCCGGCTCGGCGGCGCCGTTCCCGTTCCGGTCGCCCGCGTAGTCGCTGTCGTACCAATCCGCAAGCTTCCCGACCAGCGTCACGACGCCCTTGTCATATTCGCCCGCGTCGAAATAGTCCCAGAAGTAGTCGTCCAGGTACTGGTTCTTCATGCTGTTGGGGAACTGGCTCTCCACTGCGGATCCGGCTGTTATGCCGCCCTTGTTGTCGGTGGGGGAGAACACGCACAGCATACCGTTGTCCGCCACCTCCCACTCGTTAAAGAGGGTGACGGAGTACTCGTCCGCGTACTGTCCGCCGAAGGTGTCGATGAAAACCACGACAATCTGCGCCCCGCACTCTTCCTCCAGCGCGTAATTCACGCTCTCCACATACTCCACCGTCTCGGCGGACAGGGAGCCTGTCTCGTCGTAGCAGTACGCCGCGTCCGACGCGGTGAGAGCGGACGCCGACAGCGCCAGGGACAGGAGCAGAACTACCGGGAGCGCCAGAGAAGATAATTTTTTCATTTTTAACCTCCAAAATATTCCGGCATCTCCACATTCAGAAGCGCCGCGATCAGCTTTGCCGGGAACCGCCCGGCCACATCGCCGCGAAACGTCTCCACCGACTGGTCATAGTACCGCGCCGCCGCCGTGAGCGCGCCCTCCCAGTCGGACAGATCATCGGAGTACGCCGCCAGATTCTCCGCGTCCTTGTCGGACAGCTCCACGTTCTCCAGCGCGCTGATAAGCTCCCGCGAGGCGCTGAGCAGCTTCGCGTTGGCGTCTCCCGCGTCTCCCGCGCCGGTGGCGGCGATCAGTTCCTCGCGGGCGGCGCGCAGATTGTCCGTGGCGCCCTTTACGCTGTCGTAGCCCGCGCCCACTGATATGAGCCCAAGGGCGCTCTTCGCCACCTCCTCCACATACGTCGCGGCGCCGGTGGCGGTATAGTCCTCGTCCTCCAGGTACACGCCGCTGGTGAACCCGTCGGATATTTTGTCGCAAGCCCTTTGCAGGCTTGACTTCATCCCGAAAGGCGTGGCCAGCAGCACGACCGCCGCCAGAACCGCCGCGCCCACCTTCCTTGACCGCAACAGTGCTCTCATAATCTCACCTGTTAATCTCCAGAAGCTTCTTCTTCAGATCGTCCTCTATCTTAGTCAGCTCCTGCTCCGCCTGACGGCGCTTCTGCGCGCCCTCCACCTGTATGGAGCGCACCTCCTCCAGCGTCTCTATGAGCGACTGGTTCGTCTCCTTCAGCGTCTCTATATCCACTATCCCGCGCTCAGACTCGCGGGCAATCTCTATGGAACCCGTTTTCAGCTTCTCGGCGTTCTTGCGCAGAAGCTCGTTTGTCATATTCGTGACCTCCCTCTGGGCCTCCATCGCCTGCTGGGAGTGGTGCTGCCCCAGGGCGAGGACCATCTGGCTCTTCCAGAGCGGTATGGTGTTCACGAGGGATGTCTGTATCTTCTCCACCATGACGGTGTCGTTGTTCTGTATAAGCCGTATCTGCGGCGACATCTGCACGGAGATCATGCGCGTCAGCTCCAGGTCGTGGATCTTCTTGTCGAACCGCGTTATCATATTGGCGTAGTCGTTGGCCGCCTGGGCGTCCTCCGGCAGACCGCTGGCCTGCGCCTTCCTCTGCATCTCCGGCAGAGTCACCTCCTGGCACTCCTTCAGCTTCTTCTTGCCCGCCAGTATATACATGGTCAGTTCCTTGTAGTAAGCCTGGTTCAGCTCGTACATCTTGTCCATTGTCGCCACGTCCTTCAGGAGCACCACCTGGTGGTTCTCCAAGGCGTCGCATATCTTGTCCACGTTCACCTCAGCCTTATCGTACTGCGCCTTAAGCCCCGCTATCTTGTTCTGCGTCTTTTTCTTGAACCCGAATATGCCCTTTTTCTCCTCCTCGTCGTAGTTGAACCCCTTAAGCTCCATGACGAGGTTGGACAGCATATCGCCCACCTCTCCCATATCCTTAGTGCGGACGTTGTTGAGGGTCGTGCCGGAGAAGTCGGCTATGTTCTTCTGTGACGCCGCGCCGTACTGCAATATGGCGTTTGTGTCGGTTATATCAATCTTCTGGGCAAACTCGTTCACCGCCTTCAGTTCCGCCGGTGTCAGGTTACCCTCCTCCCGCGCGATCTCATCGGCCTTTTGCGTTCCCGGAACCTCCGGGGCCTTCGGCGCCTCCTGCGCCTGCGCGGTCGCGTTGAATGTCAGCGTCGGCGTGTATCCTGTGTTCAGCTCATCAGCCATTTTCAGATTCCCCTTTCCATCCTTTTTCATATAATTTATCGTTTCCGCCATAAAACCATGGCTCAGCCTTTTCCCGTTATCCCGTCGGGACTAATAATGTGTCAGATCCTGCCTCTCAGAAATCCTTCCCCGACAGCCCCTCGCGCTTCAGCATGGTCTCGAGAACTTTTATATCCGTCTCAATGTCCAGCGCCTGGTTCGCGAAGAGCGCGTCAAGCTGCTTTCTGAAAGCCTCGACGGTGGTGTCCAATATGCTCTCTATGCTCATCAGCGTGCCTCTGACGGTGTCGCCGTCAAGGTTCTGGGACTCGAACTCGCCATACGCCTTAAGGAGCTTCATGGTCGTAGGCAGATAGTAGTTGGCGAACCGTCTCACCTGAGGGATGTCGCTCGGGTCGTTGATAATGTCCTTGAAAATCCTGTCGGTCAGGTCGATGATCTCATCCGCCCTGTTCCGCACCTCCGTATTTTTAATGAGGTCCCGCAGCTCTCTCATCTCCCTGACCGCGTCCTCGCCCTGCCGCAGCAGCGCGTCGGTCTCCTCATCGCCCGTGGTCACCGGTTCCTCAGGTACCTCAACCTCCACCGTCCCGCCGGGGAACAGCTTTGTCAGCGCCACGTACGCTATTAGCGCCGCGCCTATGAGTATGAGTATATCGGACAGCCTGTAGAGCGGAAAGATCAGGCAGTATATCAGCCACACGAGCGCCGTGCCATAGAGCGGTACGGCGGACGGCTTTTTTATGGTTTTCTTCATCTCGACTCCCCTAATCACATTTAAATCATCCATTCTATTTTAATCCTGTTCACATATAAAGTCAATAACCGAATCAGATGATTTTAATTTAATTTAACAGTCGCGCCGCGAAGCCCCACTTCCCGCCAGACCCTCCGCCGGACAACGGATGAGCGCCCCACAGCCGCGACAGTTTTGCGCTGCCGGCGAATATTAAAGCGAAATCTTACGGTTGACAATGTAAACCAAAAGGCGTATAATGATTACAGGTTTACAAAGTAGACCTAAGATTATATTTGATAAGGGGGAGTGAGAGATGGGCACGATATATCTCACCGCCAGCGAGTGGAACGTGCTGAACTGTCTGTGGGACGCGTGTCCGAAGACGGCGATGCAGCTTGCGGCGGAGCTGCACGAGAGCGTGGGGTGGGCGAAGAGCACGGTAATGACCACGCTGCGGCGCATGGAGGCCAAGAGCCTTGTCACCTACGAGATGGAGGGGCGCGCGAAGCTCTATTCACCGGCGGTGAACCGGGAGGACGCGGAGGCGTCGGAGACGAGCAGCTTCCTGAACCGCGTGTACCACGGCAGTCTGGGGCTTATGATGAGCGCCATGGCGCGGCGGCAGGCCCTGTCGGAGGAGGACATCGCGGGGCTGCGGCGCATATTGTCCGACCTGGAAGGGGGAGAAGGGCATGATTGCTGAGTGGATAATCTCGTCGAGTCTCGTTATTCTGGCCGTGCTGCTCCTGCGGTTCCTGTCGGGCCGCGCTGTGTCGGCGCGGCTGCGGTACGCCCTGTGGCTTGTGGCGCTGATTCGGCTGCTGGTTCCCGTCCGGCTTTTCACCGTGCCGGTCGGAACCGACGCGCCGGCCGCCTCGCCTGAGAGCCGTGTTCTGGAGACGGCGGAGAGCGCCGTTCCGGAGACGGACACGCCAACGGCGCGTGAACCGGCGGGTGCCGCGCCCGCTGAAGCGGCAGCCGCGGAGGAGGAGACGCGCTCCGTTCCGGTTCTCTACGTCGTCTGGGCGGCGGGGTCGCTTGTCATCGCGGCTGTCCTGATCGCGTCGAATGTACGGTTCTACCTCAGGCTCAGGGCGTCCCGACGGGCGCTGCCGCCGACGGGCCGCGCTCTGCCGGTGTACGTGTCCGATCAGGTCGCGTCGCCCTGCCTATACGGGCTGCCCCGCCCGGCGATATACGTGACGGAGCATATCGCCGGATCGCCCGACGGACTGCGCCATGTGCTGGCCCACGAGGAGACACATTACCGCCATTGGGACCACGTGTGGAACCCGCTGCGCTGCGTGGCGCTGGCGATCCACTGGTGGAACCCGCTGGTGTGGCTGGCGGTGAAGGTGTCCATATCCGACGGGGAGCTTGCCTGCGATGAGGGCGCGCTGGCGGCGCTTGGGGACGGACAGCGGGCGGCGTATGGCCGCACGCTGCTGGAGCTGTCCACGTCAAAGCCCCGCGCCGGGGATATTCTCGCCTGCTCCTCCGTGATGGGCGCGGGCGGGCGTGACCTGAAGCTGCGGATTGACCGCATAGCCCACAAGACCCGCCCTGTCCGCATGGTCGCGGTTCTGACGGCGGCGCTGACGCTCCTGGCGGGATGCGCGGCCTTCGCCACGACGGACGACAGCGGGGAGACGGCTGAGGGCGCGGCCGCGTACGCGTACCCGCCGGAGGCGGGAACCCTGTCCGTCCGGGGCGACGTGGACCACGACGGCGAGGACGAGACGTTCCGGGTCGTCCAGGGCGGCGAGGAGACGGATGACAGCTCCTTCCGTCTGGAGGCGCTGGACGGATCCGGCGAGGTCCTGTGGTCGGAGAGCGCTAATTTGTCCCACGTGGGCTGCGACGCCCTGTTCCTGACTGAAATTGACGGAGAGGACTACATCACGCGGTACAACCCGACCGTGTTCCAAGGCGACTGCGCCTACTCATACCAGGTGTTCTCCATCGGCGCCGACGGCGGCGAGGTGGAGTTTGACAGCATGGAGGTGGACTTCGATATCGCCGTCCTGGACATCGAGACGTATGAGAAAAACTTTGACGCCGGGGAGATAGCCGATTTCATGGACAGCGTCAACGGGTACCTGTCCCAAAGCCGGGCGCTCCTGATAACGGACGAGTATCTGGC
>CAYQWH010000111.1:0-2121 GCA_964421265.1 uncultured Oscillospiraceae bacterium
GGCGGGCGAGTTCCTGTTGGCGGGCGAGTTCCTGCTGACGGGCGAGTTCCTGTTGACGGGCGGCGTCGGCGGTCTGGCGGGTGTCGCGGGTTTGGGACGCGCCGTTCGCCGCGCTGTCAAGGTCGCTCAGCAGTTCCGCCATGGACTGGATCCTGTCGCCCTTAAGCACCGCCATGCCGTGGCGGAGCACGGTCTCCACGCCGCCGGGGAACCGCCCGCGGGGGAAGGTCAGCGTGTCCTTCTCCATGCGCTCCAGAGCGTCCGGCGGCATATGGCCGGTCACGGCGTAGTATATGGTTACGCATATGGAGTACACGTCCGTCCACGGGCCGGTGTTGCCGGAACTGGTGTACTGTTCATAGGGGCTGAACCCCTGTTTGGCCACCAGCGCGGAGGTCCTGCCGCCGCCGCCCTGACGCATCTCCTTCGCCGCGCCAAGGTCAAGTATGCGCACCTCGCCCGTGGGGAGGAGCATTATGTTGTCGGGGCTTATGTCCCGGTGGACGAGTCCCTGGCGGTGCACCTCGTCGAGGGCCTGTATGACGGGACGGAGGATGGCCATGGCGTCGCCGTAGGACATGGCGCCGCCGCGCTCAAGACGGCTCTGCATCGTCTCGCCGTCCACGTAGTCCATGACGATATAGGCGGTGTCGTTCTCCTCGAAGGTGTCCTGTACCCGCACCACCTGGGGGATGCTGCGGACACGCGCCATCTTCTGCGCCTCCCGGACGAACCGGTCAACGCCGGACTGACCCTCCCGTCGCGCCAGCGCCGTGGCGCTCCATATGACGCGGCCGGAACCGGACGACATACGCGACGCCTGGCTCATGGGGAAGTACTCCTTTATCGCCACGCGCACCCGGAGCATCAGGTCAAAGCCGATATACGTTATGCCAAATCCGCCCTGTCCCAGCATCCGCCCCACCAGATATTTGTTATTCAGCACGGTATACGGCGCCAGGCAGTAGGGCGGCTGGTCAACTTCGTGAACCGGCTTGCCGCACCGCGGACAATAGTTCGCGCCGCCGATCAGCTCCGTCATACAGTGCACACAAAAGTTTGTATTCTTCTGCTCTGTGTTTTTCCGCATCATTTCACTTCCTTTTGCCTGCGCTCGTACTTCTCCCCCATTGGCAGCCGGTGACAGGGAGCCGCGTCCCGTTAAATCCGGACACGGAGGCGGGGTCGGATAATCTCATCTTTTATAATCAACTTTACCATAAGGCTTTCCACATAATCCACAGGTTTTTCCACAGCCCCGTCAGGTGTCGGAGTTTATGTCGCAGTCCGGGAACTGTGAACGGATTGACGCCACTTGGAACGGCGTCAGGTTCGTGTTCGTCACGTCCAGACTGCGCAGTTCCGGCAGGCTGTACAGCGTCAGCGTGTTCACGCCGCTGTCTGACAGATCCAGCGTTTTCAGGCTTGGGAAGTTGTATATGACCACGTTATTGAAGTTGTTGCCGGAGAGGGTCAGGGTGGTCAGCTTCGTCATGTCCTCAAGGGCGCGTATGTTGCTTATGTCGTTGCTGTCGAGGTGCAGCGTCTCCATGTTCACAAGTCCCGCGAGGGGCGTCAGGTCGGTTATCCGGTTGCCTGACAGATCCAGCGTCCGCAGCTCCGTGCACGACGCGAGGGCGCTTATGTCGGTTATGCCGCAGTTGGACAGGTCAAGCTCCGTCACGTCCGAGGAGAACGTCTTGCCGCCGAGGGTTATTTCCTCGCCCTTGGGCAGCACCAGTATGAGCACCAGCGCGGCGATAACCACAAGGGCGCCCACCGCCACGAGAACCGTCACGGTCTTAGTCTTGGACTTGTTTGACTTGGCCTTTTTCTTCTTCGCCGGGGCCGGCTGCTTGGGCGGCGGAGCGTAACCGGCGGCGGCGCCTTGGTCGTAGGCCGGGTTGGGGTTGTAGCTTGGGTTATAGCCCTGACCGGCGTCGTAGCCGGGGGCGTAGCCCTGATTGGGGTTGTAACTCTGGTTATAGCCCTGGTTGGGGTTGTAGCTTGGGTTGTAGCCCTGGTTGGGGTTGAAGCTTTGGTTGTAGCCCTGGCTGGCGTCGTAGCCGGGCTGCCGGTAGGCGGAACCGTAGTTCTGTCCGGCGTAGGACGGGTCCTGAC
>CAYQWH010000111.1:2131-5535 GCA_964421265.1 uncultured Oscillospiraceae bacterium
CTGGCTGGTTGGGCTGGTTGGGACGGTAGCTGGAGCCGTAGGACTCGCCGCCGGCGGGGGCGGCGCGGCGCTGGTCGCTCCCGGCGGACAGCGCGTCGTCCAGTCCGCGCAGCAGCTCCTCCATGGTCTGGACGCGGTTGCCGCGCCTGACGGCAAGACCCTTGCGCAGCGCGGTCTCCACCTGCCCGGGGAACGCGCCCGGCGGGAACTTAAGTCCGTCTAAGTCAACCCTGTCCGGCGCGTCCGGCACGCGGCTGCCGCAGGAGCACCAGTATATGGTGGCGCACATGGCGTACACGTCCGTCCATGTGCCGGACTCGCCGGTGCTCATGTACTGTTCGTAGGGGCTGAACCCGCCCTTGGCCACAAGCTGGCTGGTCATGCCGCCGCTGGAGGTTATCTCCTTGGCGGCGCCAAGGTCAAGTATACGCGCCTGGCCGTCGGGCTGTATCATTATATTGTCGGGGCTGATGTCCCGGTGGATAATATGCTGCCGGTGTACGCTGCCCAAGGCGGCGATTACGGGGCGCAGGAGCCTGTACGTCTCCTCAAATCCCAGAGGGCCTTCGCGCTCCACCTTCTCCCGGAGGGTTATGCCCTCCACGTAGTCCATGACGATATAGGCTGTCTCGTTCTCCTCGAACGTCTCCTGCACGCTCACCACCTGAGGGATATTGCGCACACGCGCCATCTTGCGCGCCTCCCGCAGGAAGCTGTCGCAGCCGTCACGGTTGGGCGCGCCCGTCTCTCGCGTGCCGTTCCACGTTACGCGGTTGGATGTGCCGTTGTAGCGCGTCGCCTGGTTCATGGGGAAGTACTCTTTTATCGCCACCTTCACGTCCAGGGTCAGGTCGTAGCCTATGTACGTTATGCCAAAGCCGCCCTGTCCCAGCATACTCCCCACCAGGTACTTGCCGTGGAGAATAGACATCGGTTTGAGGCAGTACTGCGGCACGTCGGTGTCGACTATCGGTTTGCCGCAGTAACGGCAGAACGCGGCTCCGGGACTTGTCTCGTTCATGCAGTGCGAGCATCGGTTTATCTTTTCCATATTCCCTCCACCTAATCGAAATCGCTGGATATTTCACAGTTCGGCAGCGCCTGCTGAAGCTGTTCTATCTGTTCCCGGCTCACTTCGTTCGTCTCTATTCCTAAGTACTCAAGCTTTGTCAGGTTCATGAGCGGGGACGCGTCGCTTACGCTGTTGGACCAGAGGTACAACTCCGTAATCTCCGTCAGGCCGCCGAGAGGCGTCACGTCCCGCACGTTGTTGTCGCCCATGTACAGCACGGTCAGCTTCTTCATGTTGGCGAGGACGGATATGTCCTCCACGCCGTTGCTGGTAAGGCCGAGTATGCTCAGGTTGACAAGCCCGCCGAGGGGCGACAGATCCGTCACGCTGTTCCAGTCCAGTTCCAGCTCCCGCAGCTTCGTCAGACCGCCGAGGGGCGTCACGTCGTATATGTTGTTCTCCTCCAGCCGCAGCGTCTCCAGATTGGCGCAGAACCGCAGGTCGCTTATGTCCTCCAGCTCCGCCTCCTGCAGGGTTATCTCCGTCACGTCCGTGGAGTACGTCTTGCCGCCGAGACGTATTACGTTCGGTTTGTCCTCCTCCACCTGACAGTCCGGGTAATCGGTGATTATCCGCCACACGTCGGTGGTGGGGATGCGGTTGTCGGTGACGTTCAGGTACCGGAGACTGTCAAGCTGCCTGAGGGTGATGGACTCTATCTCGTTGTCCGACAGATCCAGCGTCCGGAGCGACGGCATGGACGTGAACGACACCTCCGCAAGGCTGTTGCCGGACAGATCCAGCGTCTCAAGCTTCGTCAGCGACGCTATGGCGGTGGCGTCGCCGATCCTGTTGTCGGCGGCGTCCAGCGCCGTCAGGTTCTCCAGCCCTCCAAGGGGCGACAGATCCGTGACGCTGTTGCCGCTTATGGACAGCTTGCGCAGGTTCACTAATTCCTCCAAGGCGCTCAGGTCGGCGACGCTGTTGCCCGTCAGGTCAAGCTCCCGCAGTTCCGTGCAGCGGGCAAGTTCCGATATGTCGGTGATGCCTTGGGATTTCAGGTTCAGTGTGGTCACGTCGGCAGAGAACGTCAGACTGCCCATGGTGATTTCGCCCGAGTCGCCAAGGACGAAGAGCAGCACCACAAGCACCGCGATTATCACCCCGGCAACAGCCGCCACTATCGCCGTCAGCCGGTTCGTTCTCCTGCGCCGCGCGTCTATATATGGATCCATTATCCGTTCCTCCTTCCAAGCGTGAACGCGCTAATTGTGGGTTATGAATAAATATGACAGTTGGGCAAGTGCTGCGCGAGGTCGTCTATCTGCTCCTGCGTAAGGGAACCTGTCGAGATCCAGACAAACAGGCTCGTCAATGACGTCAATCCTTGCAGGGGCGTTATGTCTGTGATGTCGGTGTAGCCGATGTTAAGCATCGTAAGGCTCGTCAGGTTCGCAAGAGCCGTTATGTCCGTTATGCTGTTGTGGCTGATGTCAAGAATCTCGAGGTTCGTCAGGTTCTGAAGCGGCACTATGTCCGTGATACTGTTGTCGCTGATGTCAAGAGACTTGAGGTTCGTCAGGTTCGCAAGAGGCATTACATCCGTTATGCTGTTGTAGCTGATGTCAAGCGTCATAAGGTTTGTCAGATTCGCAAGAGCCGCTATGTATATGATGTCGTTGTTGTCGATGTCAAGCGTCGTAAGGTTGTTCGTCAGGTTCAATAGGGGCGTTATATTCGTTATGCTGTTTCCGTTAGCGTGAAGCTCCGTAAGGTTCCACAGATTCGCGAGAGGCGTTATGTCCGTTATGTCGTTGCCGCTGATATAAAGCGTCGTAAGTTCCGTCATGTTCGCAAGAGACGTAATATCTGTGATTTCATTGTAGCTGATGTTAAGATACTCAAGGTTCGTCAGGTTCTTTAGCGGCGTTATATCCGTTATGTTGTTGCCGCTGATATGAAGTTCCACAAGGTTCGTCAGATTCGCGAGGGGCGTGATGTCTGTGATGCTGTTGCTGCTGATGTCAAGTTCCCGGAGATTTGTGCATTGGGCAAGTTCCGATATGTCGGTTATTCTCTTATAGCTCAGATCAAGCGTGGTCACGTCGGAGGAGAATGTCTGACCACCGAGGGTTATCTCCTGCGGCTCGTCTTCGTCGTCGGAGGGCGCCCGCACATCCTGCGGCTCGTCTTCGTCGTTGGAGGGTACCTGCACATCCCGCGTCTTGCCGGGGAGGAACAGAGCCAGCAGCAGCGCAAGCACCACCACGCCCGCGACACTGGCGGTTATGGCTATCGCGCGTTTGCGCTTTTTGCCCCGCGCGGCGGCGGGTTTGGCGGCGGTTTCTGTAGCGGCGGCGTTCGCAGCGATGGCGTTCGCGGTGGCGCTCGT
>CAYQWH010000112.1:0-5475 GCA_964421265.1 uncultured Oscillospiraceae bacterium
TGGCGGAAAAGACCCGCCATCAGCCGCAGGCGATTTATCCAGAGGTTCCTTAAAGATTAAATCTGGGATACGCCCGCGCTTGCGCGCTCCCGCCGCACACGCCGCGTCACGTCGTCTCATAAGTTCTTTACGCGTCTTCGCGCTATATATGTATGAAGCTTTTTAACAGGGTCTGGCATTAAATCGACCAGACCATTGTATAATAGCTTTCTGATAAAAACAAGCGTTAAGTTTTCGCACAATCTCCAGAAATTATAACAGCTCGGGCAATCGAAAAAGGATAAATTTTAGTATTTTTCAGCGTAATTTGGCGAAACTTGCGATGGATTTAACTGGAAAACCAGGACAAGATGTGGAATAATGGTATAAAATGATTAAAAGCATATCATCGCAGCAGACGTGATTCCTGTAAGGAACGGTTCTGAAAACGAAGGTCAACTTTCAATTGATTTCCATGACTTTGATGGAGAGGTATTAAAAATGAGCGTGAAAACAATGATTCAGCAGGAAATCGTAACCGAAAAAGGAATGAGGCTTTTTCTGAGGTACGGGCTTATATCCGATGATGAGAGAGGATATGGAATATGTATTTCCAGTGAGACGGATGACTGTTATTCTGAAGCGCGCGGCCTCTCTTTAAATCGAAAAGAGATTGAGCGGCTTATTATAAAACTCGCTCGCGGTGAAGTGACGCCAGTAGCGCTCCACGACATCGTCAGTGACTGGATCTGTGAGAAGTACACAATAAATATATGAAAGAAAAATCGGCAGAGCGATTCTGAATAGTTGTCATATTCTTCGGGAAAATTATATAGTAAACTGTAAAAGGATATATATTGCTTACTATATATTTCTAATCGTCGGTTTGCTCACCGCTGCGCACGGCAACCATAAGACGGGGACTTTAGGCGCAAATGAAGGCGGTTCTGGCCGGAAGAGCCGCGTCAAGGCTTATGGGGACAAGTTCTTATCACCACAAAATATATAGTTTAAGCTACGGAGGTTCATAATGACAGACAGGGATACCGGATTGTACATGGAGCTGAATACCCTTGGGAACTTCGCTCGAAATACCGCGTCCTCCTTAAAAGTACACAATTATATAAGCGGAAACGCTGTCGCGTCGGAAGGCGAAAAAATACTGAGGAGCCTTAAGTCAAAAGTCTCCACGAAATCACCGCCCTCGGATTTTCAGGAAGCGTGGGAATGGTTCTCCGATAACTGGTATATTGCCGAACGGGAAGGTAAAGATGGAATAGCGCAGCTGTTCCGCGCCGGCAGGCTCCCAAAATCCGGCAGCCATGCACGTATTTCTGAGCTTGCGGCAGCACTTGTACGTTCTGGCAGAGGTGAGGTCAAAGAGGACCGGATCCGAGTATTCCTGGAAGAGTACCAGAAAGAGGACGCGGTTTCCGAGAAGGAACTCGCTCTTCTTGTTCCAACGCTTAAACTGGAACTTACCCGATTCATCGACAGCGTCGTTCCGACAAGGTTTGGCGAATATAAAGGCAGCGGTGATGAGCTGGCAATGCTTCTGGAAAAAGCGTTCACATCACTTCGTTTCCTGTCAGGCGCGAATTTGTCAGAACTTTTAGAGGACTTAAGCCCTGTGGAGCGCACATTGCGTCAGGACTCGGCGGGGGTATATGAACTTATGGATGAGGATACGCGGCGGTTATATAGGCGCAAGCTGGCGGCGCTCTCCAGAAAGGAACATATAAGCGAACAGGAGGCCGCGCGAACAGTTCTGCAACTTGCTGATGATAAAAAGTGCCATGTCGGGTATTACATCTTTAAGAAGCCTCTTGGCAAAGATGTCAAAAAGCGCTCCGGAAAATTCTATATTTCCGCTAATATATTTTTCACACTGTTAATAACCGCTTCGCTATGTATATGGACAGGGTCCCCGGCTGCCGGTGCGCTGTTCATACTGCCTGTTTCGGAAATTGTCAAGAATGTCATAGACGCACTATGCCTGAAGTTTAAACGTCCCGAGAAGCTGCCGCGCATGGAACTTAAAAATGGACTTCCAAAATCAGGAAGAACCATATGTGTTATCTCCGCGCTCTTAACCGACGCGGATTCCATGGAACAATACGCTAAGTTACTCGAGGAATACAGATTGTTGAACCGTGACTGCGGCGCGAATCTGATGTTCGGTATACTTGGCGATTTCCGTGAGCACAGTACGCAGCGGTCACGTGATGACGCGCCTGTTGTGGAGGCGGCACGCGACGCTATTGATAAGCTCAACAGAAAATACGGAGGCTTCTTTCTTCTCATACGCGACAGAACTTACAGTGAATCCGATAACTGCTATATGGGCCGTGAAAGAAAGCGTGGGGCAATCAGCGAACTCGTTAATCTGCTCAGCGGGGAGAGCAGCCAGATTCAGGTTGTAGTGGGCGACGGAAAAATGCTGCGTAATGTAAATTTCATTATGACACTCGACTCTGATACGAGGCTTACCGCGGGAAGCATGAAAGAGGTGCTCGGCGCCGCTCTGCACCCGCTTAATGTGCCGGAGATAAATGTGAACCGGGGAACAGTAACAGACGGGTACGGAATATTTGCGCCGCGTGTGTCTACAGAGCTTGAGGCAGCGGGAAAATCAGATTTCTCACGTATTTACGCGGGCGAGGGCGGTGTTGACCCGTATAACAGCGCCGTCTCAAGCGTATACCAGGATATGTTCGGCGAGGGCACGTTTATGGGCAAGGGACTTATAAATGTCCCTGTCTATAAGCGAGTCCTTGAAAATGTTATACCGGACAACCTTGTATTATCTCACGATATTATTGAGGGCGCGTATTTACGATGCGGTTATTTAAGTGACACGGAACTTACAGACGGGTTCCCGTATAAGGTCACATCTTATCTCTCACGGCAGGAACGGTGGACACGCGGGGACTGGCAAAATCTGCGGTGGCTTGCCCCGCGTCTCAAGCGTCCAGATGGGACACTCATAAAAAACAGGCTTGGAGCGCTGAATCGCTGGAAGCTCTTTGATAATCTGCGGCGGAGCCTCATCCCTGTAGCGGCCTTCATATCAATCCTGCTGGGATTGATTTTTGGCGGGCGCCCGCTCCTTACGGCAGCGGTTGTCGGTGCCGCGGCGGAGATGAGCGGACTGCTTATCTCCGCAGTCAAACTGTTTTTTCGACATGATGGAAGCTCCCGGGCGCGTTACCAGTCCTCAATAATATTTGGGATTGCCGGAGCAATTATGCAGGCAGTCATACAGTTTATGCTTCTGCCTTGTGAGGCATGGATTCAACTTACGGCTGTCATCACAGCCATTTACCGTCAGACTGTAAGTCATAGGAAGCTCCTCGCGTGGGTGACATCAGCGGAGTCGGAGCATCAGAGCGGCTCACTGGCAGGATGCTATAAATTCTTGGCCGCTGCGCCGATAACAGGTATTGCGGTAATACTGCTCACACCATACGCTGCCGCCGCAGCGTTGGGACTTGTATGGCTGTTTTCCCCCGCTTACGCGTGGGCCTTAAGCAGACCTGTTAAACACGATCGCGACATCTCAAAACTCGACCGTGGCTTCCTTCTCTCCTGCGCAAGGGACATATGGAGCTATTTCCAGGATAATCTGAACGAGGAGAATAACTACTTGCCTCCTGACAACGTGCAGATTGAGCCGCATATCGGCGTGGCTCACAGAACCTCCCCAACAAACATCGGCTTATCGCTTCTCTCGGCCATTGCCGCCGCTGATTTAGGGATCATTGATGAGAAAAAATCGGCGTCTATTGTTGCCAGGACGCTCCTGACTGTTGCGAAACTGTCAAAGTGGCATGGGCACCTATGCAATTGGTACGACACCAAAACCCTTGAACCGTTGGAGCCACGGTACATCTCCACAGTGGACAGCGGAAACCTGGCTGCCAGTCTTATAGCTGTTCGGCAGGCATTTTTAAGACGTGGTAACAAGGAAGCAGCGGCATTATGCGAGAAGCTTGTGTCCGATATGGACTTCCGCGTACTTTTTGACGACAAGCGCGAGCTGTTTACTATTGGCTGGGATCTGCACAAAAACGCGCCATCTGAAGGCTACTACGACCTTCTTGCCAGTGAAGCGCGCGCAACAAGTTTTGTGGCAATCGCGCTCGGCCAGGTTCCTCGAAAGCACTGGCGGAAACTCGGTCGCGCTCTTGTGTCCCAGGATAGATACAGCGGCATGGCTTCCTGGACCGGAACAATGTTTGAGTACCTCATGCCGAATCTGCTGCTGCCGTTATATGAGAATACGCTTTTATATGAAAGCTCGCGTTTCTGTCTATACGCGCAAAAGAAAGCAAACAGAAACATACCATGGGGAATATCGGAGAGCGCGTTTTACGCGTTTGACCCGGGGCTGGCTTACCGCTACAAAGCGCACGGTGTACAGAGGCTGGCATTAAAGCGGGGGATGTCACTGGACATGGTCGTTTCGCCGTACTCAACCTTCTTGGCCTTGCCGCTTGACACCAAGGGCGCGGTTAAAAACCTCAGACGTATGGCACAGATGGGACTGACAGGCTCTTACGGGTTCTACGAGGCTGCGGACTTTACGCCATCACGTGTGGGCGCTGACCGAATGGAAGTTGTCAGAGCTTATATGGCGCATCACCTTGGCATGAGCCTTATAGCTATAACGAACACGCTCTGCGGCAATGTATTTCCGGAGCGATTTATGTCCGATGAACGAATGAGAGCATTCGCTGAGCTGCTTCAGGAACGCGTGCCAACAGGAACTGTCATATTGCGTCAGCCGCCGAGGGATGTGCCGGAAAAGCCGAAACGACAGGAAAATTTCGGATGGGAGGAACGCATAGATGATATAGACGCTTTTGCGCCCCGCGCTGTGCCTCTCTCCAATGGCAGCTATAATATTCTTGTGACAGAATCCGGTAAAGTACGCTCCATGTGGCGAGAGCTTGACATTGCGAGATTTGACGAGGATGCGGAGGGCAGCGCCGGTATTACGCTGTACTTGAAAACAGATAATTTACTCATGCCTCTAACCATGGCTCCAGACTACTGTGAAAACGTTGACTATCAAACTGAGCTTAATGATGTATCCGCGAGGTTCACAGCAAAATGCGGCCCGATCACCGTTACAACTACCTGTACTGTGCCAAACACCGATGCCGGGGAAGTGCGGCACGTGGATATTTCGGGACTGCGTAACGGTGAAACAGCGGAAGTCCTGCTTGCGTTTGAGCCTGTGCTGCTGAAACGTAAGGACTTTGAGGCGCATCCCGCGTTCTCAAAGCTGTCATTAGAGGCTGAGGTCTCTGGTGACGCGCTTATAATCTCCCGCCGCGCTAAGGGCAATACTCCGCCGGTTCATCTCGCTGTGAGCTGCACGGAGCATATGCGCTCTTTGACGGAGCGGGAGCGCGGCGATGAGATATGGGAAGGACACTTCGCGCCGTCAAGTCCGGAACTGTATGTAGTGTGCATAGCGCCGGTTAAACT
>CAYQWH010000113.1:0-5388 GCA_964421265.1 uncultured Oscillospiraceae bacterium
ATCTCCGCAATCCCTGATATGAGATATAATAATAGGGCTTTTCAAACTTTTTGCAATGGATTAGGGGAGCAGAGTTCTCCTGACTCGCTTGCAGCATATTATGGATTTGAATTGACAGCGCCTTTTCGCAGGAACTTCTCAATAGCTCTTCTGTCAACATCGTAAAGAATACCGCCAAGGTGCGAAAGCACTTTGGAAAATGAGTCCTCCGGCTCACGGCAATAGACACTGCCTGTAAAATCCGCGCCAAAACGTGACTCAGGTGTATCGTATCTGCTGATACCCCAACCATAGGTCGCGCCATATTTATCCCGTTTATACTCAAAGTCAGTTATGATCACATAACACTCCATTTGCAGCCTTGTGATAATGCTCTCAAAGCCTTTGTTGCCATCTCTGCTATAGTTGCCTGACTTCTTTAATTCGCCGGTCAAAAGCGAACCGTTTTTCTTCAGCAGCTTCCAGAGCTGTATGTCAGCAGTCTTTGCGTAGCCGTCATCGTAGAGCGCGTCCAAGTCATAACCATTACGGCGAAAATTCGCAAAATCAGGAAACCACTGTCGGCTTATGAACCCGGCCTTGTTTGCAAAAAATTTACCGTAAGCGCAATTGGAAGACTGTATTACGGGACCTTTCCATTCCCAGACTCCATCTCCCGCAGCCGGAAACCAGCAATCATCCGACGCGCACTCCTCAAGCGAAAAGCCTACTATTTCATTTTTAAAAAATGGCAGAAACCCAACGCGCTGAATAAGCTTTATCAGGTCTTCCTGCGTATAGACTGTTGGAAGTGTCATAATGTTCTCTCCGTCTCCTGCGGATTATACCGGCTGTGCCCCAAGAATATGGATCTAATGAAATCCAGATTTTCAATTCTGGTTGCGGTCAAAGATATATCTTATGCTCACAAGGGCTGCCGTGCAGCCCTTGTGAGCATAATTTTCGTAAAACGCTCAGGACGCGTGAACTATCTTTATTCAGCACTCACGCAGACAGATAAATCATCAAACTGCTTTAACCAGCTATCCGGGTGCTCATACTGGTTGGATGCCAGAATTACACGTATGGTATTGTATACGCAGCGTTTCAACTCCAGTATGCTCAACGTACCGGCGGCAAGTTCAGCCCGCAGATTCTCATGGTCGCTTGGATGGCCAGGCATAACCATATCATTCTGCGCCCTTACGCATCCGGAGGCGCTGCAATCGCCCGCAGTGGATGAGGTCGTCGTCGTCCAGTCGGTCATAATCGCCCCCATAAATCCCCACTCATCTCTCGCGGCAGCAGTACACAAATCATAGCTGTTTGCCGCGTGTACACCGTTAACAAGGTTGTACGATGTCATAATAGACATGGGCTGCGAAGCCTTAACCGCGATCTCGAATCCTTTCAGATAGATCTCTCTGAGCGCTCTCTCGTTTATAACCGAATCAGATCCCTTGCGGTTATCCTCAACATTGTTGCAGGCGAAATGTTTGATAGTTGTGCCGCATCCGGGGACGCTCTGCACACCAAACGTCATGGCTGCGGCCATAACACCTGACACAAGTGGATCTTCAGAAAAATACTCAAAGTTGCGCCCACACAACGGGTTGCGATGGATATTCATACCGGGCGCAAGCCACAGCGTTGTCTCGAACTCGTTCATCTCCACACCTATCATATGGCCAATGGTCTCAATAAGTGTGGTGTCCCAGCTCTGCGCCAGGAGTGTTCCAACCGGAATCGCGGTACAGTACTGATAATATGTAGTACCCTCCGGCTTCCAGTCAGGGGCTAAAAACCCGCCCTGCATGGCCTCCATTATGGATCCAGCAGCTATTTTTCCATCTATAACATTATAATGTTTGCGGAGCCTGAGGCCCGCAGGCCCATCGGTGAGGACAATGCTCGCAACGTTCTTGTCTGCGGCAGCGTTCGTGGTTTCCGCGGCGGCCCCTGGCACGGTCACTGCCGCGGAACCTATCGTGCTCCCCTGACCGGCAGTGGGTTCGCCTGTAGCAAGAGCGACAAGCTGGTCAAGCGATAAAGAGTTAACTATATCCCCGGCTTCTCCGGCAAACTCGTCAGTAAGCCCCGAGTACTCGATAACCTCAGTTATTATATCCGTGGCTTTAATAGTCACGGTGCCAAGCTTCTCCGCAGCGCTCTGCCACGCGCGCGTCTTTGCCAAAAGCGCTTCACGATCCGGCACAATCTCAGTAAGATCCTTTGTTCGCGGGCAGATGTTGCGGCATTTTGTGAGAACGGCATCGCCGTCAAGGACGATTGAACCAACGATCTTCGCGTCCGCGAGACTGTTCCCTAACCACAATACATATACGCCTTGCTCCAGGATCCACGACGCGCACTCCTCACAGTAGCTGGCAAGATTGGAAATATCAAACGTAATCGTCATATCCTGGCTCTCGTCAGGCTGAAGAAGTCTCGTTTTTCCAAATCCCACAAGGCGGCGCGCTTCCTTTGTAAGTTTCCCCTGAGGGCAGGAAGCGTAGACCTGCGCAACTTCTTTGCCCGGAGCCGTGCCGGTATTTGTTACGGTCAAGCGAAGGCTGACCGACGGATGCTTTGTTCCGATTCCCGAAACTTTTAAGTCCCTGTGTTCCATATTAAACACCGTGTAGCTCAGGCCAAATCCGAACGGGTACCGTACGGGCACATCGAACGTGTCAAAGTAACGATACCCCACATAAATACCATCGTTGTAATCCTCTTGGAAAACATTGCCGCTCTTGTAGCTAAAAATACTGGCGTTGGGATAGTCCTCGTAGTTTACCGGCCAAGTGTCAACAAGCTTGCCGGATGGCGTTACGTCGCCGCAGAGAATATCGCCAAGGGCGTTGCCGCCCTCTTCGCCGGCCTGAACAAACTGAATGATAGATGTTATGTTCAAAAACTCATCCACAAATTTCAAATCCATCAACCCGCCAGTATTTATAACCAGCACAACCTTGGTGTAAGCGGAACACACATCGCCAAGAAGGGCGCGTTCATCATCGGTTACGTAGTAGTCGCCCGGTACATCATGGCGGTCGGCGCCTTCACCCGCAATACGGCTGATTACAAAGACGGCCGTATCCGCTCCATCGTTAGACGCGGCAGCTTTGTCCATCGGAACAGTCGGCAGAACCATACTCTCCAGATTCATGGCCTGTGAAGGCCTCAGATCCGGATCCTGCGCCACGCGCGCAAGAACCCGGTCACGCCAATCCAGCCTCGCGGCCGTATACTTTAATTCATAGTCCGCGAGCCACTCTTCACTTGTAATGTCAAACCCGGCGTTGCGCAGTCCTTTCCAGATGTTGACGCTCTCACGTTCATTTACATCTCCGGAGCCGGTCCCGCCCTTGATGGTGTTTACAGCGCCTTCACCATAGAGTCCGAGCTTTGAGCCCTTTGCCAACGGCAGTGTATCGCCGTCGTTACGCAGAAGCACAAATCCCTCCGCCGCCGCTTTGCGCGCTATTTTACGGTGCGCCAACTCACGTTGGGACACGTCTTCCGTAAGACTGCCCGTATATGTGCGGTGCCTCATCGTTTTCATAATTGAATCCTCCCTGATAATGTTAATTCTATTCTTTGATAAACACGCCCGCAGAATATTGCAATTGCCATGCCGCAAAATAGCTATCCAATCCTAAGGGCGGTTCTTGTACCCACCGCGTAAAGATTCAGACTGTTCACTTTCTTCTACTCTTAATTGCGGGGCGATAGATATAATGAACTTCGCGATTCCGGCGCAAAGCCATATTACGCCCACACCAACATCCTCTATTCGGAAAAACGCAAGAGCGTTAGCTAAGTAAAAATCACCGAAAGTGTAGGGCCGTTCGTACTTGTCATCTTATCGTTTATCCCCCGGAATTAAGATCGCCTGTTTCTCCACGGGACCCGCAGCCCTTGCTTTTGCTTGCTGGCGATAAGCGCGGCTGCAAAGAACCATAATAATCGCGCCGCCGAAAGCAGCAGCGCTGCTGATACCGAGGCTGGCTTTTATGCCCGCAGTGTCAACCAGAACTCCGCCAAGGGAGTTTCCAATAATGCCGCCAATACCTCCGGTATAGCAGAGAGACACAAGCGACTGAGCGCGGGTTTTTTCGCCGGGGCCTGTGATCTCGTTTACAAAATATACAGACGTGAATCCCAAAAGGCCGTAGCAAAACGCGCTTAAAAGCATAGCTATGTACACAACGGTCATATTCTCCGCGACTGTCAGAAGCAGAATTTTCACGCCAAACGCAAAGAACGACAAAACAGCCAACTGGTCAGCCCGCCACCTGCGCATTATATGCCCGGATAATATCATCATCGGAAGTTCTATGCCTGCCTGCATGAACTGTGCAACACCAAATTGGAAAGAAGACGCGCCCAACCTGTCAGTCACACGCATAAGAAATGTTACGCCAATGGAATGTCCTATCGCGGATACGATAAGTGTCAGGAGAAAGAGCCGGAGTGTCCTGTTGTTACGTATCATGCCAAGATACGAGTTACCTTCAGAGCCTTTCTTCTCGCGAGAAGCAGACGGGTTAATATTCAAATCACGCAGAATCTTCTGCGGCGTCGGCATGAGCATCGTTATCAGCGCTGAAATAGCTGCCAGAATCATGAAAACCGGTATCAGGATACCAGCCGAATATTTTTCTAAGGCCAGTCCGATAATAACCGCCATTATCGAGTACGTCAGAGAACCGACGCCCCTTGGCCATCCGTAGGTAACCGGCAGTCCTATGTTTATCAGCTGCATCATCATTGCGTTGCCAAGACTCGAAACGCTCGTCGCGCACGATGATCTCACCGCGTAAACTATCATAACCATTCCCATCGGTATCGGAAGTAACGAGAGTGCCGCGCTTATGGCTATTGCCGCTATCATCAGAAGCGCGATTATCTTTTTAAGCGCCGCGTTTTCATGCTTGTCCGAAAAATCGGACAGGATAAGCTGCAGCAGGATAGAAAAAAGATATGCCAAAGAGTTTGTATATCCAACCTGGGAGTCTGACATACCAAGATAGCTAAGGTACGCAAGTGTATAACCGCTGATCGTACAGTAACTGGCCCAGTAAGAGCCCTGCATCCCCGCGTATGTAAGATTAATTGTCCGAGCCTGTTTATCTGTACCTAACGATGTTTTCATATAAAACTCCCACCCTGAAATTTGATATGCGATACATTAAGCGTGGAGCAACAACCAATAAATCCGTTTACAAAAGCTTGCTGTAAATTCATTTCAGCGCAAAGCGCAAGAGCTTGCGGCTCGCAGGACTCGCGGCATCGACGTAAAAGCTCCGTGGACAGCCCTCGGCACAGCTTGCGCAGACGCGTTTGCTCAAGTTCTCCATTCGGGGGATAACTCCTAACTAAAGCGTCTCGTGCCTCCATAATGAC
>CAYQWH010000114.1:0-5333 GCA_964421265.1 uncultured Oscillospiraceae bacterium
ACGGTACGCCGACGACGCGTCGGTTCTGGGCGGGATAGCGTACCTGGAGGGCCGGCCCGTGACGGTGATAGCCATAGAGAAGGGGAGAAGCCCCAGAGAGCGCATTGCCCACAATTTCGGCGCGCCGCACCCGGAGGGTTATCGGAAGGCGCTGAGACTGGCGAAACAGGCGGAGAAGTTCGCCAGACCCGTCATATGTCTTGTGGACACCTCCGGCGCGTACTGCGGCATAGGCGCGGAGGAGCGCGGGCAGGCGGAGGCGATCGCCGAGTGCCTGTCGGAGTTGTCCGCGCTGCGCACGCCGATTATCTCCCTGATTATCGGCGAGGGGGGCAGCGGCGGCGCTCTGGCCCTGGCAGTGGCGGACAGGGTGTGGATGCTGGAGAACGCCATCTACTCCGTCATATCGCCGGAGGGCTGCGCCAGCATACTCTGGAAGGATCCGTCCAAGTCGGAGGAGGCGGCGGACAGTCTGAAGCTGACGGCGGCGGACAGCCTGAGACTGGGCGTGGTTGAGGAGGTCATCCCGGAGGACGATCTGGGTACAGACGCGTTCTACGCAAGGCTCAGGGAAAAATTCGTCCGGGAGATGGACACCTTGCTGAGGAAGGACATTGACACGCTGCTGCGGGAGCGCTATGACAGGTTCCGCGGGTTCGGCGTGCCGGAGGAGGTTTAGATTTGGAGCCATACAGGAGGAAGGTTTTTTACTACGAGACGGACAATATGGGCATTGTCCACCACTCCAATTACATCCGATGGATGGAGGAGGCCCGGTTCGACCTGGTGGAGAAGCTGGGCTGCTCCTACTCGGACATGGAGGACGCGGGGATTATAATGCCCGTGACGTTCGTAAACTGCAAATATATCGCGCCATGCCGTTACGACGACGTGATAGCGGTTACGCCAAAGGTCACGCTCTTTAACGGTATACGTCTGAATTTAAGCTATGAGATATTAAACGAGACGCTGGGAAAGATCTGCGTCAGAGGTGAGAGCGGTCACTGCTTTCTGAATAATGTCTCCCGTATTCCAATGAATCTTAAAAAGGAGTATGTGGACTTTTACGAGAAGGTCAAGGCCTTCCAGGAGGACGGAAATGAGTCTTTATAAGAAGTTTTGCGACGAGGAGTTTGACGGGGATGGAGTGTTAAAGAGGTTTTCCATAAGGTACCCGGAGAACTACAATTTCGGGTATGACGTGGTGGATGAGATAGCCCGCGCGGAGCCGGATCGGCGCGCCATGGTGTGGTGCGACGTGGAGGGCCATGAGCGCACGTTCACGTTCTCGGATATAAAGGAGCTGTCGGACAGGGCGGCGAATATGTTCCTGGACGCGGGGATAGGCAAGGGCGACAGGGTGCTGGTTCTGCTGAAGCGCCGGTACGAGTACTGGTACGTGACGGTGGCGCTCCACAAGATAGGCGCGGTGCTGCTGCCCGCGACCCATATGCTGACGGCCGACGACCTGGTATACAGGATTGAGGCGGCGAATATACGCGGCGTGGTCTGCATTGACGACGATACCGTCCGGGAGAGACTGCGCCAGGCCCAGAGAAGGACGCGGCAGGTGCTGTGCTGGACGATCGGCGACGCGGACGGGTTCAGAAACCTGACGCGGGACATCGAGAACGCGTCACCGGTTCTGGAGCGGCGGGACACCAGAGCGTCGGAGCCTATGATCCTCTACTTCACCTCCGGCACTACCGGTAACCCGAAGGGGGTTATACACGACCACACCTATACTCTCGCTCACATTCTGACGGCGAAGCACTGGCAGAACGTGGAGGAGGGCGGACTGCACCTGACGGTGGCTGAGACGGGCTGGGGCAAGGCGTCCTGGGGGAAGATATACGGTCAGTGGCTCTGCGGGTGCGCGGTTATGGTCTATGACTTTGACAGCTTCGACCCGAAGCGGATGATGGGAATAATAAACAAATATCAGGTCACCAGCTTCTGCGCGCCGCCCACGATCTATCGGTACCTTGTGAAGAAGGGCGCGGTGCCCATGCCGAGCCTGAAGTACGTGACCACGGCCGGTGAGGCGCTGAACCCGGAGGTGTTCAGGGCTTTCCATGAGCAGACAGGGCTGACGCTTATGGAGGGGTTCGGTCAGACGGAGACGACGCTGACGCTGGCGAACCTGGTTGGGAGCGAGTCCCGCCCCGGCTCCATGGGCAGGCCTACGCCGCTCTATAATGTGCAGATACTGTCGGACGACGGTGAACCGGCGAAGGCCGGGGAGATAGGCGAGATAGTCATATTGCCGCCGGAGAGCGGTAAACAGGTGGGCATATTCTCCGCCTATAACGAGGAGGACGGTCTGTACGAACACGTCTGGCGGGGCGGCGTCTACCACACGGGCGACACGGCCTGGAGAGATGAGGACGGTTACTACTGGTTCAACGGGCGCATAGACGACGTAATAAAGACCGGCGGGTACCGGGTAGGCCCCTTCGAGATAGAGAACGTGCTGATGGAGCATCCGGCGGTGAAGGAGTGCTCGGTGGTGGGCGTGCCGGACGAGCTGCGCGGACAGGCGATTAAGGCCATCGTGGTGCCGTCGCCCGGGTACGAGGGCACAAGAGGTCTGGCCAGAGAGATCATGAAGTTCACAAACAGCCGCATTTCCGAGTACAAATGGGTGCGCAGCGTGGAGTTCGTCAACGAGATGCCCAAGACGATAAGCGGGAAGATAAGAAAGGTGGAGCAGCGGGGCGAATAATGCCGTTCTCCCGTTAAACGCCTGATTCCGTCGGAGAGGCGCCGCGCAAAACGCGCCGCCGGTTCCGTGCCGAATGGCGCGGGACCCGTCTCACGCAATCTCCGCCGCCGCTCCGGAGCCGCAAAAGCTTCACGGGCTTTTAACGGAAGCTCAACAAAAGCCCCAAAATTGAACCGGGGCGGCACCGCCGCCTGACACGCGCCTTTGAGACGTGTGCGTTAGCCTGTTGAAGATTAAAATCGCGGTTACACGCGACGAAAGCGCCGTGGGCAAAACCCACGGCGCTTGACTGTCGATGGAACGGGCGCTATTCGGCGGAGATCATATAGTAGTAGACGGGCTGGCCGCCGTCCACCAGCGTCATATCGGCGTTCGGGAAGTCCGAGGACAGCTTGTCCTTCACGGCCTCCGCCGCCTGGGGCGTCACGTCCTCGCCGAAAAACACGGTAAGCACCTCCGGGGAGAATCTGTTAAGGGCGTCGGAGACTTTGCTCAGAAGCTCCGCCAGGTCACGGCCTGAGGCCAGGAGCGTGTTCTCCAGGAGCGCTATATACTCGCCCTCCTGTATGTTCCTGCCGTCATACACCGAGTCCCTGGCGGCGTAGGTGATGAACACCGTGTGGACGGAGCGGCAGGCGTCCGTCATGTCTTTTTCCAGCTCGGCGATGTCGCTCTCGGGGTCATAGCAGAACATCGCCGATATGCCCTGAGGCATGGTCGCCGTCGGGATCACGGACACTCTCTGTACGGTCATGGCGCAGCACTGCTGGGCGGCCATGATGATATTGGCGTTGTTTGGCAGGACGATCACGTTGCCGGCGGGGACGGACTGTATGGCCCTGAGGATGTCCTCGGCGGAGGGGTTCATGGTCTGTCCGCCGGTCACCACAGCGTCTACGCCCAGATCCTTGAAAACGCGCTCCATGCCCTCTCCGGCGCACACGGCCACGACGCCCAGTTCACGGCGCTCCGGCTCCTCCTCGTCCTCGTCCAGATCGTCCGCGCTGCGGGTCTTCCGTCCCGCCGCCGCGTCCTGGTACTGGAGACGCATATTCTCTATCTTCGCCAGCTCCAGTGTCCCGTACTTCTGGCCCTCGCTTATCACCTCGCCCGGCACGTCCGTGTGGACGTGAACCTTGAACGCCTCGTCGTCCTCGCCTATGACGAGGCTGTCGCCTACGCTGTTCAGGTACGCCTCGAAGGCCTTTATGGAGCGGTTCATGGTCTTGCGGATTATGAAAACGGTGTCGTAGGTGAAGGTGATGTCGCTGTCGGAGAACACGGAGAACGCCGACGTGCTGCCGACGGAGTCGTCCTCCGCCCGGGCCACAGGTTCACCGCGCAGCGCCGACAGCATACCGCGCAGTATGAAAAGGTAGCCCTTGGCTCCGGCGTCAACCACGCCGGCCTTTTTGAGGGTGGGGTTCTGCTCCGTAGTCTCGCTGAGGGCCACGTCGCCAACGACCAGCATCCGTTCAAGCATCGCCTCGAAGTCCGAGCTGTCCTCCGCGAACAGCACCGCCTCGTCCGCCACGCGCCGGGACACGGTGAGGATGGTGCCCTCGGTGGGGCGCATGACGGCCTTATAAGCCGTGGAGACGCCCTCCTGAAGAGCCAGGGCAAATTCCAGGGCGGTTATCTCCTCCTTGCCCTTCAGATGCTTTGACATACCCCGGAAGAGAAGCGAGAGGATAACGCCCGAGTTCCCCCTTGCCCCGCGCAGAAGGGCGCTGGCGGCGGTGTCGGCACAGGCTGTGACTGTCACGTTCCCGCCGCGCTCCAGCGCCGTCACGCCCGCGTTCAGGGTCAGGCTCATGTTTGTACCCGTGTCCCCATCCGGTACCGGGAATACGTTCAGTTCATTTATCTGCTGCCTGTTGCGCTCAAGAAGCGCGGCACCGCTGCCGAGCATCTCTTTATAGGTAACGGCGTTTACTATCTCTGTCAAACCTTTTCCCTCCATCAGTCAAGACTTATAGAATCCACGAACACATCTACACTCTTCACATCCACGCCCGTAGCGTCAATGACCTTATAGCGAACCTCGTTGATAATACTGTTGCACAGTACCGGTATGTTCACGCCCTGGTTGACGATTATGTGCAGCTCAATCAGGACATAGGGGCCGTCACCGTAGGTGATATAAACGCCCTTGCCCATGGATTCGCGCTTCAAAAGGTGTACCAGCCCGTCGGTCATGGAGCGCATTGCCATGCCCTTGACGCCGAAACAGTTGATGGCGGCGTCACCCACAAGGGCGGTAAAGACCTCCGGCGAAATGCTGACACAACCTAAGTTTGTCTGAAATTTAACCATTTCTCATACTCCTTGAAACTGTGATGCTGTCTTTACATATCAGACATTATAAACCATTTCTGTCAGAACTACAAGTATAAATTTCCGCAAAAATCAATTCTAAGGCCAAATTTGGCCATTTTCCGGCCGCTGTAGGCCGTGGCGGGAGGCGATTTTCGCGGCGCGTACAATTTTTATTCCAAAAAGCCGAAAAAAGACTTGACAAAACGGGAGAGATGAAGTATAATTACATTGTGAGCGCGAGTGGTGGAATTGGCAGACTCGCTAGATTCAGGTTCTAGTGTCCACTAAG
>CAYQWH010000115.1:0-5218 GCA_964421265.1 uncultured Oscillospiraceae bacterium
GAAAAAAATGGATTTGATTTCTTTCGCCTGCGGCGAAACTCTGCGAGGCTTTTGTTTCGCCTTTGGCACGGAATTTGGATGTGGGTTACTTGGTTCAATCGCGGATTGAACCGTTGGTACTATTTGAATTGATAATCAGAAGGAGACAGGATATGGCAGAGAAGAAGAAGGCGGCAGCTCCGGTGGTTATTCCGGAGAACGCGGAGGCCAGGAAGAAAGCGCTGGAGACGGCGATTTCACAGATTGAGAAGAGCTACGGCAAGGGCGCTATAATGCGCCTCGGCTCAGGTATGCAGGTCAATGTGGAGGCTGTCTCCACAGGCTCCCTGTCACTGGATCTGGCTCTCGGCATAGGCGGTATACCCAAGGGCAGAATCGTCGAGATTTACGGACCGGAGTCCTCCGGCAAGACCACCCTCGCCATCCACATGGTCGCGTCCGTCCAGAAAGGCGGCGGCGAGGCGGCGTATATCGACGTGGAACACGCCCTCGAACCGGCCTACGCCAGAGCGGTGGGCGTCGATATCGAGGATCTGCTTATCTCCCAGCCGGACACGGGCGAGGACGCCCTCGCCATCGCCGAGACGCTGGTGCGCTCCGGCGCGGTGGATATTATCGTCATCGACTCCGTGGCGGCCCTCGTGCCCCGGTCGGAGATCGAGGGCGAGATGGGCGACTCCTCCGTGGGCGTCCTGGCGCGGCTCATGAGCCAGGCCATGAGGAAACTGGCGGGCACCATCTCCAAGACGAACTGCATCGTCATATTCATAAACCAGCTCCGGGAGAAGATAGGCGTCATGTTCGGCAACCCGGAGACTACCCCCGGCGGCAGAGCGCTCAAATTCTTCGCCAGCGTCCGCATCGACGTCCGCAAGGGCGAACCCATCAAGTCCGGCGCGGAGATAGTGGGCAACCGCACAAGGGCCAAGGTGGTCAAGAACAAGGTGGCGCCTCCCTTCCGCGAGGCGGAATTTGACATCCTCTACGGCGAGGGTATCTCCAAGGTCGGCGAGATAGTTGACCTGGCCGTCCGGCTGGACATAATCGAGAAGGGCGGCGCCTGGTTCACCTACGGCGACACGCGCATACAGGGCCGGGACGGTATGAAGAAATACCTGAAGGACAACCCGGAGGTGGCCGACGAGATTGAGGCGAAGATCCGCGCCAACGCCGCGAAGCTCATGTCGCCCCAGTCCCTGGTGGCGGCGAAGGCGGCGGGGAGAGCCGTGGACATCTCCGCCGACGAGTTTGAGGGCTGATGGCTGTTAAAGTTACGAAGCTCATCAAGTCGAAGCACATGGAGGACCGGTGGTACGCGGAACTGGACAACGGCGCCACGATTAAGGCGAACCTGGCGCTGATAGCCGATTACTCCATCTACACCGGGCGGGAGTTCACCGACGAGGAGTGCGCCGACCTGACCCGCGCCGCGTCGCTGGCCTCCGCCCGCGACCGGGCGTTCCGTATACTGGGCGCCAGAATGCTGTCCCGCAGCGACCTTATCCGCCGTCTCCGGGAGAAGGGCGAGACGGAGGAGGACGCCGTCGCCGCCGCCGATTTCCTGGAGTCCGTGGGGGCGCTGGACGACGAGGAATTCGCCGGAGCCGTGGTGCGCCACTACTCCCGCTCCGGTTACGGCAAGGCGAAGATCAGGGATGAGCTGTACCGCCGGGGCGTGCCGAGGGAACTGTGGGACGCGGCTCTTGACGAGAATATGCCGCATGACACCGGCGCCATCGACGCGCTGGTGGCGAAGAAGCTGCGCGGAACCGCGCGGATTGACGAGAAGGAGCGCAAACGCCTTACGGATATGCTGCTCCGCCGGGGCTACTCCTGGGCGGAGGCGAAGAGCGCCCTGGACAGGTTTGATATTTCGGAGGATACGGATGAGTAAAGTCTGTTTTATTTCCCTGGGCTGTGCCAAGAACCTGATTGACTCGGAGCGGATGCTGGCCGCCGTCAGCGCCGCCGGGTACGACATCACCGACGACCTGTCGGAGGCGGACGCCTGCGTGATAAACACCTGCGCGTTCATCGACAGCGCCAAGGAGGAGGCCATCGACAACATACTGGCCGCGGCGGAGTACCGGAAAACCGGCAAGCTCACCCGGCTCGTGGTGGCCGGGTGCCTGGCGCAGCGGTACCAGACGGAGCTTCTCAGGGAGATGCCTGAGATTGACGCCCTCGTCGGCACCGGAAGCTGCGGCGAGATTGTGGACGCCATCCGGGGCGAGAGCCTGGAGACGTTCCTTGGCGACATCAACGCCCCGTTGGACGAGAGCGGCAGAGTTATCTCCACAGGCCCCGGCTGGGCGTACATCAAGATAGCCGAGGGCTGTTCCAATAGCTGCGCCTACTGCGTCATACCGTCGCTGCGGGGCAGGTTCCGCTCCCGGCCGATGGAGAACATACTGTCCGAGGCGGCAACGCTGGCGGAGGCGGGGATAAAGGAGCTTATCGTCGTGGCGCAGGACCCGACGCTCTACGGCGCCGACCTGTACGGCAAGCGGTCGCTGTCGGAGCTGATAAGGCGCCTTGCGGCCATTGACGGCATACAGTGGATACGGCTGCACTATCTGTACCCCGACGGGGTGGACGACGAGCTGATAGACACCATCGCCTCGGAGCCGAAAGCGCTGAAGTACCTGGACATCCCCATCCAGCACATCAACAGCGCCATACTCCGCTCCATGGGCCGTCGCGGGACGGGCGAGGACATCCGCGCCCTGTTCGCGAAGCTGCGGGAGAGGATACCCGGCGCGGTTCTGCGCACGAGCCTTATAACGGGGCTGCCCGGCGAGGGCGAGGCGGAGTTCGAGGAGCTGTGCGGCTTCCTGCGGGAGGCGAAAATCGAGCGCGCCGGCGTCTTCCCCTTCTCCCCGGAGGAGGGCACCCGCGCCTGCGCCATGGAGCACCCGGACAGCGACACGGCGGAGCGCCGCGCCGAGATAATAGGCCAGATTCAGGACGACATAATGGACGCGTTCAACGCCTCCCGTGTGGGCACGCGGACGCGGGTGCTGTGCGAGGGGTTCTATGAGGACGTGGGACTGTACGCCGCCAGAAGCTTCGCCGAGTCCCCGGACGTGGACGGCGTCATACTCGTCTCGGCGGAGCGCATGGTACCCGGCGAGTTCTATGACGTGATAATCCGCGGCGAGCTGGACGGGGAGCTTATCGCCGAGCCTGTGACCTGACAGCGGCGCGTGATTAAATCGTCGCGGTATTTGGAGGTAAACGAAATGAAAATGAATGTGCCTAATGTGCTGACTATAGTAAGAGTAGTGCTTGTGCCCGCGTTTTTCATATTGTTTTACAGGAACCGTTATATAGCGCTGGTCATATTTGCCGTCGCCAGCTTTACGGATTTCCTGGACGGGTTCCTGGCGAGGAGGAACCATCAGATTACGAACTTTGGCAAGTTTATGGATCCTCTGGCGGATAAGCTGCTGGTGACCACCGCCCTCATGTGTCTCGCCGACGCCGGGGTAATCCCGCTATACGTGCCGGTGATAGTGGTTGCTCGTGACCTGGCCGTGGACGGGCTGCGGATGCTGGCGGCGTCCAGCAACATAGTCGTGGCCGCCAGTTGGTTCGGGAAGATAAAGACCTCCTACACTCTCTTCGCCATCTGCTTCCTTCTGGTCTTTGGGGAGAGCGTCATATTGAAATGGGTCTGCGCGGGCGGTATCCTCCTCCTCAACGTCATCTCGCTGATAGACTATTTCCGCGTGAACGGCCACGTGCTCCGGGACGCCACGTGAGCGGGGGCGGGGGAATATGGATGAGGTAAGACTCGGGACGGTCGGCACCGGCGCCATCGTCCGCTCAATTCTTGACAACGTCCGGAAGATTGACGGCATACGCCTTGAGGCCGTCTGTTCACGGGACGCCGCCCGCGCCCGCGCTCTGGCCGACGAGTACGGCGCCATCAGCGCCTGCACGGACGTGGACGCCCTCCTCCGGGATCCCGCCGTGAACCTGGTGTACATCGCCACGCCCAACAGTCTACACTACGGCCACGCGAAAGCGGCGCTGCTGGCGGGGAAGAACGTGATGCTGGAAAAGCCCTTCTGTCCCCGGCTGTCCCAGGCGCGGGAGCTTGTGGAACTGGCAAGGCGCGGCGGCCTACTTATAATCGACGCCGTCCCGACGGCGTTCCTGCCGAACCTGGCGCTTCTCCGGCGGGAGCTGCCCAAGGTCGGCAATATAAAGCTGGTGCTGGCCAATTACACCCAGTACTCCGCCCGCTACGACAGGCTGCTGTCCGGACAGACGCCAAACGTGTTCAGCGCCGAATACGCCGGCGGCTGCCTGATGGATATTAACTTCTACAACATCTATCTGAACATTGCCCTCTTTGGAAAGCCGCAGGACGTGGCGTACTATCCGAACCTGTACGAGGGTAAAATCGACACCTCCGGCGTTGCGCTCATGACCTATCCCGGCTTTGTCAGCGTGTCCGCCGGGTCGAAGGACGCCCACGGCGCCAGCTCCTTCCGTATTGAGGGCGACAGGGGCTATATCCACATCCCCGGCGGCAGCAACGGCATATCCTCGGTCCACGTGGTGACGGCGGATGAGGACATCACTCTGAACGACCAGCCCAACCCGGACAGGTGGTACTACGAGGTGCGCGCCATA
This sequence comes from uncultured Oscillospiraceae bacterium, assembly GCA_964421265.1. Lineage (GTDB taxonomy): Bacteria > Bacillota > Clostridia > Oscillospirales > Oscillospiraceae > RUG626. The sequence goes on from CAYQWH010000115.1 coordinate 4,645, forward strand.
ACCGAGCTGCTCCTGTCGGGTAGGCGCGAGGAACTGTCCGCCCGCCTTGGCGCCACACTCGCCACCGTCGAGACGCTGGAGACGGCCAGACGCGGCGCGGGCATCCTCTTCCCCGGCGACACCTGACGCCCCCGCGACGGCGCACCCCGCGCCCCGTCCCCTGCGGCAGCGGCGTTGTCGGCAGCGGTGAAACGCGCACGGCGCGCCCGCTCCCCGGCAGCGACGGCAGCGGCGGTGACGCGCGCCGCCAATTCCCGTCGGCGACGGCGCACCCCGCGTCCAATTCCCAACGGCAACGGCGAAGCGCCAACGCGCCAATTCCCGTCGGCAACTGTGACGCGCCCCAACCGGCAACGGCGCAAACGCGGCAAAGAGCTGACAACACAGAACGGCCACAGGTCAGACCATAACCTGTGGCCGATATTGCCGCGACCCCGTACCGGAGCCTGATAAGAACCTTCAAAAGGTTATCGTTGAGTGGAAACAGTCGGGTTCCGTGGAGCGTGACAGCCGCCGCCGTCCGTGCCGCCGACGCGGGTGTCCGTACACGAAAGGCGGCGCGGGACGCGTCTAA
>CAYQWH010000116.1:0-5179 GCA_964421265.1 uncultured Oscillospiraceae bacterium
TCCTCATCGGGAGCGTGTATGGGCCGGGGCGGGATGACAACAACATATTGACCTACACCATAAAATCGCTGCTCCGTGGGGAGCGCCCAAGCTATACCAGGCTGGAGCAGATGTGGGACTATATCTACATTGACGACCTGATCGAGGCGCTGTATCTTGTCGGATTGCGCGGAAAGCCCCTCAAGGTATATCCCACAGGCTCGGGGCAGGCCCGTCCCCTCGCAGAATATATCCGGGAGACCCGGTTAAAAACAGCGCCCGACGCGGCGCTGGGAATCGGGGAGCTTCCGTATAAATCGGGTAAGAAACCGGACAACTCCGTCCTCGACATCTCTGAGCTGAAGCGCGATACCGGCTTCGAGCCGCGCGTCTCGTTTGAGGACGGAATTGAGCGGACTATCGCCTATTTCAGAGAAACGGAGCGTACGCAATGAACTATTTGATAATCGGCTGCGGCCTGACCGGCGCGGTCATCGCCCGTCGGCTCGCGGATCGCGGGGGGGGGGATAAAATAGCTGTCTGGGAGCGCCGGGACCACATTGGCGGCAATATGTACGACTATGTGGACAGTCACGGCTTCCTGGTGCAGAAATACGGCCCCCACGCCTTCCATACCGTCAGGAAAGAACTGTTCGACTATATGTGCCGCTTTGAGCGGTGGCGCGAGTACAGGCTCACCTGCGGCGCGGTGTGGGACGGCAAATACTCCCCCACGCCATTTAATTTTACCACAATCGACACCTTCTATCCGGAGGACGAGGCCGAAAGGCTCAAACGGAAGCTTCTCCACGCTTTCGCCGGTCGGGAGCTTGTCACGGTGACAGAGGTTCTGGGGCACCCCGATCCGGACATTCGCGGTTACGCGGAGTTCCTGTTCCGGAACGACTACGCCCCCTACACCGCCAAGCAGTGGGGCGTGTCGCCGGAGGAGATCGACCCGAGCGTCCTCAGACGCGTTCCGCTCCGCTTCTCCGATAAGGACGGTTATTTCGACGATCCGTGGCAGGCCATGCCGGAGCACTCGTACACGCGGTTTTTCGAGAACATTCTGAATCACCCGAGTATCACGGTGGAGCTGGGGACAGACGCTCTGAGCCGTCTCCGCGTTCGGGGCGACCGGCTGACGCTTGACGGTGAGATTGTCGATTTCCCCGTGATTTACACGGGGGCGCTGGATGAGCTTTTCGAGGGCGCATACGGCTGGCTGCCGTACCGTTCGCTGCGGTTCGAGTGGAAGTATACCGAGGCGGACAGCGTTCAGCCCGCGCCGGTGGTGGCCTATCCCCAGGAGGCGGGCTACACCCGTATCACCGAGTACAAAAAGCTGCCCGTTCAGACAGGCCACGGCAGCAGCTACGCGGTGGAGTACCCCCTGCCCTGTTCCGACGGGGCGAAGCTGGAGCCGTACTACCCGGTGCTGACGGCGGACAGTCAGGCGCTGTACCGGAGATACAGGGCACTGGCGGATCGGGTCCCCAATCTGACGCTGTGCGGCCGTCTGGCGGATTTCAAATACTACAATATGGATCAGGCTCTTGAAAGGGCGCTGTCATTAAAGCTCCCGTGACACCGCGTTACCGCGCGGGCGCGAAACGGTTCAGCGGCGTTTCCGGCGCTGTCCTCCCGCGCGGGAAAGAGTGGGGCGCGGCTTACGCCGCGCCCCACTCCCCGTTCATTGCCAGTCCTTGCACACGTCGATCCAGCCGACGCTGCCTGAGTACTTCTCCAGTTCATCCGGTGACAGCTCGATCGCGCTGTTGGCGCTGCCGCAGGCGGGAAAGACCGTCTCGAACCGCTTCAGTGACACGTCCAGATAGACCGTCACCCCGTCGTTGGTTCCGAACGGGCAGACGCCGCCCACCGCGTGACCGATCAGCGTCTCCGCCTCGTCGGGCGTGAGCATCTTCGCCTTCGCGCTGAACTGAGCCTTGTACTTGTGGTTGTCAATTTTGGCGTCGCCCGCCGTGACGATCAGGATGGCGTGGCCGTCCACCATGAACGACAGCGTTTTCGCGATCCGGCACGGCTCGCAGTTTAACGCCCGCGCCGCCAACTCCACGGTGGCGCTGGACACGGGAAATTCCAGCACCCGATCCGCCATGCCGAATTGATTAAAGTACTCTTTTACCTTTTCGATTGCCATATTATCCTCCCTCGCCCGCCGCCGGGCTTCCCGCCCCGTTCGCGTCTCGCGGAACCGGCGGGATCGCTCCACGCGTCCCCGCGCGGGGACACGATTATGGTTCAGTATAACATATATGCACGGCGCGATCAACATTTTTTTGGCAAGGTGGGCGCGGCAGCCGCGCCCCGCCGGGCGGCGAAAGACGCTGAATTACGAGGAGCGCTTTTTGGAAAAAACGTTCCTCCGCTTGCTCTGTACTTGCGCCGGGATTACACAAGCGCTGCCCCCAGACGAGGAGAATCTCGTTTCGGGGCAGCGCCTCAGCGTTAAATCCGGGTCGCGGTAATAAACCGCAGACGGGACCTGATATTATAGACGTCAGGGATAAATATTGTCCTGGGTCAGATTGTGTAAGCTTATGTATTGGAGGATTACATCAAGGTTCGCGCTTTCGTAATCATTAAAGTTCGACCGTGGATACTCTGTCGCTATCAGGCTGGAGTTTGGCACGTACCAACTCTTGGACATGAAGTAATCCTTGATGAAGTCCACCTTAAATGTGCAGCCATGTCTTGCGTAAAGTTCATTCTTCGCGTATGTCGCGTCGTAATAGTCGAAGCCTTCCATATCGTCAAGCGTTATGTATCGGGTGCTGGAGGGCAGGATATACGCGTCGGCGTTCGTCAGCCTGTCCTTAACAGGTATGTTCGTCCAGTCGTCCTGTGAAATCGGAGTCACAGGCGTACCGGCTGTGAAAGTCGCTATATCAGTAGCCGCCAGGGAAGCGACAATAGCGTCTATATCGTTGCCCATGTCGTTATAATCCGCTCTCGCGGCTGTTGAGAACTCAATGCTGGTGGGGTAATATACGACCACATTATATGTTAATCCGTTGTTAGCCGCGATCTGCCCAATATAATTGTAGTCCGGAGCTGTGAGATAGCTCTGGTCAGTCTGCAAGCAGATGCTGAACAGTCTCCCGCTCATGCCGTCCTCCGCGCTTGACGCCTCGTTAAAGCCTATTCCGTAGCCGTAGCTGTCAAGTTCCCAGCGGTCGTAAGTATAACGTCCATACCAGTCGTCCGGTATCACAACCGTATAAAACTCAGTCCTGAACAGTCCGGCTGACGGGTAATTGATCTCTTCAACAACCGGTTCCGGCTCATCTGTATTGTCTTCTGTATTGTCTTCCGTGTCATTTTCGTCTTTGCTCTCGTCTGATGGCTCAGCGCCGCTATCTTCCGTCTCAGTGTTCCGCGCCGGGACGTCCCCGTAAGCTGTTATGCCGTCTAATGAGTAATCGAATACCGGGACGCTCTGATTCGCTCCGTTAATCTCCGCGATTATTCCGCTGTGACCGCTGAAGGCTTTAGCGCCGGTATAGCTGTAGCCGGACAGCTTAACAAGCACCGTTACGCTGTCGCCGTCATCTATTTCGGACAGAACGGACTGCTGCTCGGAGACGATGACCGCGACACATTTGCAGGACGTCGAGTCGCCATTGTCGCAGCTCACCGTCAGCTGCTCATCTGTAATATTCTCCGCTGTGCCTTCAACTAAAAAAAATCTGCCGTCAAATATCGCGGCCTGTTCCAACTGGCCGCTGGAGCTTAAGCTGTCGAACGCCGTGACAAAGTCCGCGTAACTCCCTTTGTTGAAGTATTCCACAGTCTGGCCATTTCCCAAATAGTATATCCCGGCGGAATCTGAGTACTGGTAAGCAAAAGAGCTTAACGTCTCCGCCCGTATGGAGTCCTCAATCCCGCCTATTACAGCGGCGCTGCCGGTTTTGTCCGCCGCTTCTTTCGAGCACGCCCCGAGACACAGCAGCAGGCAAAGCAGCAGGCACATTAAACAATACTTCTTCTGTTTCAACTTCGGTTCCTCCTTAAGTCGCGGCTATCTTCACGCAATAGCCGCCATTATTTTTCAGAACTAAACGCGACTTTAAAATCACCGTATTTTGCCGGCGGCGCAATCAGGCGCGTCCTCCCATTCCTCACGTGTTCCCACGCGTCGCCGGTCTTGGGATCGCCATTGGTAATATGTTCTATCGCAAGCGGGGAACAGTACGGCGACAGGCGCGGTTCCAAAGCGCCAGCCCCTTCGCCGTCTCCGGCGCTACGGAAAAAAGCTTAAAGCTTTTTAAAAAGAATTAGTGTAAGACCCACACGTGGCGCGGGACTGGCGCACTCAGCGGCACCCGATTCTGTCGAACTGGCGCTTGCCGTGGCGGGCTGTCTCGATCGGCGTTCATACGTTCTCCCGCGATTGGCACATTACGTTCTCGCCGGTTCCGGCAATTCGTCCGGGAAAATCGCGCCCCGGTATGAGAGGTGAGCGGACCTATGGCGGAGCCGTTCCGTTGTCCCGGAGCCTCCGCGCCGCGCTTATATTTTTAATCGCCCGCGCGGGCGCCGCGCTCTTGTTCTGATGGCAGCGTCTACCGAGCCGCTTGCCGGTGTTCGCGCTCCGTTTTGGAGCGGCATTCACCGTCGCGGTATATCGCGAGGGCGCGCATTTTTAAATCGTCATGTAATCATTCCTCCCGTTTGTCCCGCGGTTATAGGAGCCTCCGCGTGGAACGTGGGCTTCGCGTTTCTTTTTCAGCATGGTTATAATATACCACACGGGCACAGATATTTCAACCCCACACTATTTCTTTTGGCGCTGAAAGTCGGTTGCTTCGTGAAGTTGTGTTTCTATTTTTGGGTGAGGATATGCCAAATATCAGTTCCGACAAAGCCGCATTTTCGATATAAGCGTTCCGGATTAGCTGCATTATTTACTTTTCCCGAAACCGTTGCGAACTTTGCTATATTTTGCATTTTAGATAGCAGCGAATTTACTACGAGTTGACCGTAACCACGCCCTCTATATGGCGGAAGGACTTGTATCCACTCTAAAATCAATTCGCCGGCTTCTTCATCATAATCAGCAATGCCGCCTGCGAGTAAAGTTTGCGTGCCTCTCTTTTTCAGTAAAATCCATAAGTCTGGTCGGCAGACGGGCGTATGTCGGTAACTCTCTATTTGTTCGGCTGTTACGCTTAAG
>CAYQWH010000117.1:0-5142 GCA_964421265.1 uncultured Oscillospiraceae bacterium
TGCGCTACCCCGGCGGCAACTTCGTCAGCGGGTTCCGCTGGGAGGACAGCGTGGGCCCGGCGCGGGAGCGCCCGAAACGGCTGGATCTGGCATGGTTCACCACAGAGACGAACGAGGTGGGGCTGCACGAGTTCTGTTCCTGGGCGGAGAGCGTGGGTTCCCAGGTCATGTACGCCGTGAATCTGGGCACGCGCGGCCCGGAGGACGCGAAGAATGTGGTGGAGTACGCCAACCACCCCGGCGGCAGCTTCTACAGCGATATGCGCATTAAAAACGGCGCTGTCAAGCCCTTCGGCATAAAGCTCTGGTGTCTGGGCAACGAGATGGACGGCTCGTGGCAGATGGGACACAAGCCGGCGGACGAGTACGGCCGGGTCGCCCGGGAGACGGCGAAGCTCATAAAGTGGGTTGACCCGTCCGCGGAGGTGGTCGCCTGCGGCAGCTCCGCCTGCGAGATGCCCACATTCGGCCAGTGGGAGTACACGGTGCTGGACGAGTGCTACGACGACGTGGATTACCTGTCGCTCCACCGGTACTACGGCAACCCCACCGGGGACACAGCCGGGTTCCTGGCGCGGAGCGTGGATCTGGACGGGTTCATAAAGACGGTGGTGTCCATCTGCGACACGGTGGGCGGCAGGAAGCACAGCCGGAAGAAGATTAACCTGTCCTTCGACGAGTGGAACGTGTGGTACCACTCCAAGCAGCAGGACGAGGAGATTGTAAAGCGTGAGCGCTGGGGGAGGGCGCTGCCGCTCCTTGAGGACGTGTACAACATGGAGGACGCGCTGCTGGTGGGGCTGATGCTCATAACCTTCCTGCGCAACTCTGACAGGGTGAAGATCGCCTGCATCGCCCAGCTTGTGAACGTCATAGCGCCGATCATGACGCGCACCGGCGGCGGCGCGTGGGCGCAGACTATCTATTACCCGCTGCTCCACGCGTCGAAATACGGGCGCGGAACGGCGCTCAGACCTGTGGTGCGCTGCGGCGCTTACGACTGCGCGGACTTCGAGAGGGTGCCGCTGGCGGACGCGGCCGCTGTTTTGCGGGAGAACGGGGAGCTTGCCATATTCGCGGTCAACCGGGACTTGGAGGAGGGCGCGGAGCTGACCTGCGACCTGCGCGGGTTCGGCGACATGGAGTTCGTGGAGCACCTGGAGATGTGGAACGAGGACGTGCGGGCGGTGAACACCGAGGACGCGCCGTACAACGTGGCGCCGACGACTGTCCGCGACGGCAGGATCGACGGCGGCGTGCTCACGGTGCCCATGAAGAAGCTGAGCTGGAACGTCATACGGCTGGCTCCGAAGAGCGCCGGCTGACGGGACGATATAGTATTAAGGGCGCGGGTACGCGCCGGTGATGATGTGAAGATTGAAATAGAAAACATAACGAAGTCCTACAGGGCGAACCGGGTGCTCAGGGGCGTGTCCCTGTCGCTCCGGGAGGGCGCGCGAATAGGGATAATCGGCGGGAACGGCAGCGGGAAGTCCACGTTCCTGTCCATACTGGCCGGAGTGCGGCGCCCGGACAGCGGCGCGTTCCTGTGGGACGGGCGGGACCTGCTGTCAGACCGGGGGCAGCGGAGCGAACTTGTGGGCTATGTGCCACAGGGCACGCCGCTGGTTCCGGAACTTACGGCGCGGGACAACCTGCGGCTGTGGTACAGCCGGGACGAGATGAGAAAGTCCCTGGAGTCCGGCGTCTTAGGGATGCTGGGAATCGGGGAGTTTATTAAAACGCCCGTCTCGAAGATGTCCGGGGGCATGAAGAAGCGGCTGTCCATAGGCTGCGCCATGGCGCGGTCGGCGCGGCTGCTGCTGCTGGACGAGCCGACGGCGGCGCTGGATATTGTCTGCAAGAAGGATATAGCCGGTTATCTGCGCTCCTTTACGTCGGACGGCGGCGCGATAATCATGGCCACCCACGACATGGAGGAGCTGGCCATGTGCGACAGGGTCCATATCCTCAGAAACGGCGTTCTGGAGGCATTGGAGCCGGACGGGGACATGGAGGAGCTGGCGGGGCGTCTTTGATATGTGGAGATATTTTTGCGTACAATGGAGACGCGCCGTGAGGCTGCTGCCGTTCGTGCTGTGTGTGGCGGCGGTGCTGTTCGCGGCGCTGTGGACGGTGAGGGACGTGGCGGTTGACACGGAGTCCGGCAGCGAGGAGAACAGCACCATCCAGATCGCCCTGTGCGGGGACCTGGGGGACTCCATGATGAGGATGGGGCTGTCGCTGCTTGAGTCCCTCGACGAGACGCGCTTCTCGCTGGAGCTGGTCGAGATGGAGGAGAGCGACGCCCGTGACGCGCTGCGAAACGGCGACATCGCCGCCTACGTGGTGGTGCCGGACGGGTTCATGGAGGACGCGCTCCACGGGACGCTCAACCCGCTGCGGTTCGTGTCCGCGTCGGCCGCGCCGGGCATTATATCCTTTTTCAAGGAGGAGATAACCGGGGTCATTGAGGACATGGTGGTGTCCTGCGAGAAGGGCGTTTACAGTCTGGGCGACATGATGCGGGATTACGGCGCGGAGAACCGTTCGGCGGCCATGGACGACCTGAGCTACGAGTACGTGTTCCTGGTGCTGGCCAGATCCGGCGCGGTGGACGTGCGGGAAACGGGCGTGGGCGGCGCGGAGAGCTTTGGGGATTACATGACCTCCGGGCTTATGGCGCTGTTCCTGTGCCTTACGTGTATGCCCTTCGCTTCGCTGCTGGTGAGAGGGGACGCGGCGCTGGGACAGGTGCTCATGTGCCGGGGCGTGTCGCCAGCGGGTCAGGCGGCGTGCGATTTCGCGTCGTTCTTCTGCTGCCTGATGCTGTCGCTGCTGCCGGTGCCGGTTATCGCCGTCGCCTCAGGGCACGGGGGACTGGTGATTGGCGCGGCGCTCGTGGCGTTCATGGCGGCGGGACTGGCGTTCATGCTGTTCTCCGCGTGCCGCGAGCTTATATCAGGCGTGGTGCTGGAGTTCCTGACCGTGGCGGCGACGTGCTTCGTGTCCGGGTGTATGTACCCGATCTACTTCTTCCCGGACGTTGTGCAGAGAATGGCGCCGTATCTGCCCACAGGCGCGGCGAGACAGCTCCTGGCCGGGTGCCTGGCCGGTCACGTGTCCGCCGCCGACGCGCTGATTGTGCTGCTCTACGGGGCGGCGTTCGCCGCTGTCGGCTGCGCCATAAGGTGCCGCGCCGTGCTGTCCGACGGCGCCGGACGGGGCGCGGATAACCGCATACGTGGGCGGGAACCGGACAGCGATTCGCGCCGCGCCGCTGCCGTAACGGATGGCGCCATCGCGTCGGCGCGTGGTACGCGGGACGCGGTTGGCGTGACGGATGGCGCCGCAGTACCGGAACTCGGCGTGCGGGGCGCGGTTGCCGCAACGGACAGCGCCGCCGTGACGGGGCGCGGGCGCGGCAGGGGGGCCGTGTGGTTCGCCATGATGTGCAAACGGCTGATTAAGCAGCCGCTCTTTGTGGCGCTGCTGGTGCTGGTGCCTGTACTGACGTTCGCCTCGGGCCGGATGGCGGAGGAGGAGAGCGGACTTCTGACTGTGGCGCTGGCCATGGAGGACGGCGGAGACGCGGTCGCTCAGGCGGTGGCGGAGGAGCTGCGCGGCGGCGACAGCCTTATCCGGTTCGAGATGTACGGCACCGCCGGGGACGCGGAGGACGCCGTCACTTACGGGGACGCCGACTGCGCGTGGATATTCCCGGCGGACATGGGCGCGCGCCTTGACCGCTTCGCCGTCACGAGAAGCGCGGAGGACGCGGCGGTGACGGTTGTGGAGCGGGAGGACAACGTGGCTCTGCGGCTCAGCCGCGAGAAGTTAGAGGGCGTGCTGTTCCGGCTGCTGTCGCCGAAGGTTTTCCTGAATTACATACGGGAGAACGTGCCGGAGGCGGACAGCGCGACGGACGTGGAGCTGCTGGAGTACTACGACGGCGCGTATGTGGACGACACGCTCTTCACCTTCACGGGTCTTGACGGCCAGACGACGGAGACGTCGGCGAACTATCTCACATCGCCCGTGCGCGGTCTGCTGGCGGTGCTCATCGCCCTGTGCGGTATGGCGTCGTCCATGTACTATCTGCGGGACATGGAGGAGGGCGTGTACTCCCGCGTGCCCGTGAGGGAGCTGCCGTCTGTGGAGATGCTGGTACAGCTGTCCGGGGCGGCCGTCATAACGGCGGCGGCGGAGATCGCCCTGGCCGTAACGGGGTACGCCCAAGGGTTCCTGACGGAACTTGTGACGGGGCTGGTGTACTGTCTGTGCGTCGCGTCCTTCTCCGCGTTCCTGCGGCGGCTGTGCCGTGGCGTCCGGGGAGTGGGCGCGATGCTGGCGCCGATGACGGTTCTGATGCTGGTGGTGTGCCCGGTGTTTCTGGACGCGGGGGCGCTGCGGCAGTTCCAGTACCTGCTGCCGCCCACGTACTTCATAAACGCGCCCTATGACCTGTCCTACGCGCTGTACGGCGTTGTGTTCTCCGCCGCGCTGCTGGCGCTGTGCGCCCTGTGGGATTGGGTCTGGAGCCGGTACGGGAGCGCCGGGGACGCGGGATGACTACCCGCGATAACGAGCGGCGGCTGCGGAACCTGTGCCCTGACGTGGCGGCGCAGGTTCCGTGACAATCTGTTATGCCGGTTCCTGTTAAAAAGCGGTAAGGCTCTTTATCCGGGATAAGCTTAAGCGAAAATCCCGGCGGGGACAGAAACATGGGGTGAGGAAGATCCTCACCCCATGTGTTGTTTTATGGTTATGTTCCCGCGATAAAGGATTCATATCGGGGATTGTGGTACACTGCCGTGACGCGCCGTGGGCGCGGTTCGGGTCAGCGGCGCTCCGCCGTTACGCGGCCGCTATTAAAGCTGGGGGCCGGCGGGGACAAGAGCTTTGCCGGCGGGGTTGCCCTCGTACTTCACGAAGTTCTTGATGAAGCGGCCGGCCAGATCCTTCGCCTTCTCCTCCCACTGGGACGGATCGGCATAGGTGTCGCGCGGGTCAAGGATGCCCGTGTCAACGCCCGGAAGCTCGGTGGGTACCTGGAAGTTGAAGATGGGTATGCTCTCGGTGGGGGCCTTCTCGATGGAGCCGTCAAGGATGGCGTCGATGATGCCTCGGGTGTCGTTGGTG
>CAYQWH010000118.1:0-5113 GCA_964421265.1 uncultured Oscillospiraceae bacterium
TATCGCTACCACTGGATTTTGAGTCCAGCACGTCTGCCAATTCCATCACACCGGCGGCAGCCATCAGTGATTCATATTATAGCACGCTTTTTCGCGTTTGGCAAGAGGTTTTTCAGTTATTCGGCAAATTTTTTTGCGGCGCTCTCCCTGTGCGCGGCTGCCAAATCGGAATAATACATGATTACGCGTGTCAGCGCGGCGCGTCACGCGATCCATGATATATGGCCGCGTCTTTTTATCCGGGAGCCGTATGAGCCGGTTACTTTTTAAAAAAACGCAAAAATTGCTTGACTTCATATAAAATTGTGATATAATTTTACCTGTATTGTTTGAGAAAAACCGAGGCGGAAATAACCCGGTGGCTGTTAATATTTTGTCAAGCAGACGGTTACATAAGCGCAAACCTCTTTGAGGAACTTTCTGAAAAGATCGAGGGATGTCACAGCAATGATACACAGACGCAGAACATTAAATCCGAAATTGATGTCAATCATACGGATAATTTCATCCATTGTGCTCTTTTTTGTGGTGTGCCTGTTGGCGGCCTCCTCAATCAAGATTATGACTATGGTACTGTTGCCGATTACACTGGTGATAATACTGGTGCGGCGAACCGCCCTCAGGGAGCGGATAAGTCCCGTGTTCCTGGCGCTGCTGCTCTATGTCGTTATGTGCGGCATATCGACGTTTTACGCGGTGTCGGGCAAATTCGCGCTGAACGACTTCCTTAAGGTCATGGGCGCGTTTTGCGTGACGGTGCTCCTTATCTCCACGGCGCCGGGAAAGGGAGAGAGCGCCGGAAGGTGGGTGGCGTCGATACTCGCGGGATTCACGGCCACAGCCGCGCTCGTCAGTCTCGACCTTATCTCCACGAGAGTGATAAGCGGCGCGGTTATCGGCATACTGTCTCTTTTTACGCCGGACTACTCGGATATGCAGGGACTGGTGACCGGTGAGCGAATAGTATCTATTTTCTTCAACCCGAACATCTTCGCGGGTGTCACGGGCATTGGCGTCATGCTCTCTTTGGGGCTTACCATGTCCTCAAACAGCAGGAAGGAGCGGCTGTTCCATCTGACCTGTCTCTATATCACGTCCCTTGGATTTGTCATGGCGTTCTCCCTCGGGGCGTTGGGAATGATCGCTCTCGCGTTTATTGTGTACCTGATTATTGAGCGCAAGGAGCGGCGAGCGGAGCTTTTCCTGACCATGCTGTGGACGCTGCTGCTCGTGGCCGTATCGACGGCCATCATATCGGCCACGTCGCTGGACGAGTGGGACGGCTTCAACATCATTCCCCTGCTGTGCTCGGTTTGCGGGGCGGCGCTGCTCTGTCTTATGGATTTCAAAGTCACGCCGAAGGCCGCCGGGTTACTCAGCGGGCGCGGGAAACGGCTCCTCATCATATCAGGTGTCGGCGTTGCGCTGATAGCGGTTTTCGCGGTTCTCGCGTTCAATCTGACAGGCGCGATCCATCTGGCGTCCGGCGAGGGCGTCTCGCGCTCCTCCTATCCGGATCCGGGCGTTTACACTCTCAGCGTCAGTTCGACGGCTGACGTGAACGTCACCATAACCAGTCAGAACACCCAGGAGGCGGCGATGCACACCAGCACGCAGCTCTACGAGGGCACGGCTGACGGCGCGGAGTTCACGGTGCCGGAGGACAGCAGAGTTGTTTACTTCGGTTTCTCCGCGACCTCGGATGTGACTATCGAGTCCGCCGCCTACACCGACGGCTCCGTTACGAAGGAGGTATCGCTGGACTATAAGCTGCTGCCTGACTTCATAGCGCGGCGGTTCCAGGGCTTCTTGGCTAACCAGAACTTCATACAGCGTCTGGTGTTCTTCCAGGACGGCATTACGCTCTTCAAGCGCAGCCCCATTATCGGGCTGGGCATGGGCGGCTTCTCCAACGGCATCAGAAGCGTCCAGTCCTTCTACTACGCCACGGAGTACGCGCACAACCAATACATCCAGGTGCTCCTCGAGACGGGCATCGTCGGATTTGTCATATACATGGGGCTTCTCGTCATCTCGGCCATCGCGCTGTGGCGCAAGCTGCGCAAGCCCGGCGCAAGCCCCATGATACCGGCGCTCGGCGCGGCGTTCGTCTTTATCATCGGCCACTCCTCGGTGGAGATGGTGTTCTCCCTGTTCTCTTTCCCGCCCATAGCCTACTGCACCTTCGCGCTCATAGGGTATTTCTGTCAGGACGCGCTGCCGTTCAAAAAAGGTGAGCGGGCGTTCAAGAACGGCACGATTATCGGCAGCTCCGCCATCATGCTCGGTTTCTCGGTCCTGCTGGCGCTGAATATCCACGCGGCGAATATCGTCGGCGACACGCCTACATTTGACGATCTGGTGTCGGCGGTAAAGATAGACGTATATGAGAAAACCGACTATATGCTGTCATACGTGGTCAGTACCTTGTCTACGGAGGTAGACGACGACATACGGGCGCAGGCCGAGGAGTACGCGGAGTACCTGCAAGGGGAGGACTCGAACACCATCCCCTACTACCTGTCGCTGTACTACTTCAACACGGGCCGGATGGATCTGGGCTTTGACATGGCGGAGAAGTATCTGAATTACACCGCCACCAGTGACGACTCGTGGAACAGTATATTTGAAATCCTGGAGACTTTTGAGGAGTATTACAGCGGCGACGAGTTCCTGGAGCGCGCCCGGCGGATAGCGTCCATGAGGGACGAGTGGAACGACACGCATATGGGGACGATAACGCTGAACGAGACGTCGCTGGCGTATATTGAGAAGATTATGGCCGAGTAAGCAGCAACGTGAATCGGCTGCGGCGCGATGCGCGCGCGGCTCAGATTAAACCTTTTATTATAGCAGTGAACGGCAAGCTTTTGCCGTTCACTGCTATTTTGCCCAATCGACCTTTATGCTGTCCGGCGCGACCGTACCCGCGCGAACAGCGGCGGCGAACAGCGCGTCCTTCGGGTAGCCGTCCGGCAGCGGTTCCGCAAGCTCCTCGGGGAAGCGGAACCCCACGTCCGACACGACCGCGCCGCCATGAAGTCCGGGCACCGTCCCCATCCCGGCTACCACCGCGCAATCGTCCCCCACGGACACCGTGCCCAACGGGTCGGCGAAGAACAGCGCGGCGTCCGCCCGTATCTCGCGGGCGCGGCCTGCCGCCGCCGGAGAGACGCCGTACCGCTCACCCTCCCGGCAGAGCCTGTCGAAAACCTGTGACGGCGCCTCCACTGTGATATGGCGGAAATCCCGGCACAGCTTCCGGTACGCGCTGAGCACATCACGGGAACACGTTCCGGCGCAGATAAAAGCCGCGTCGCGCCCACGGGTGGCTTTGAGGGCGATATCCTCCGCAAGAGCGTCAATGAGCGCGCCCCGGTTCGCGACCGTGAACCTGTCCCGGAACCGAGGCTCCCAGCTTTTTGGAAAGCTCTCGTGGAAGCACAGCTCCGCTCCCCGTAACGCCATGAGCAGCCCCTCGCACCGCTCACGGCACCTTTCCATTCTCCTCCCGCCCGCCTTCTCCGGTACCGTCACGATAAGCTCCGGGCAGCACATACCGAGAACGTCTGACATCTCCACCCTCTCGCGGTACCGTCTGAAGCGGCCGCTTAAAGTCTCCATCCGCGCCAGCACAAGCATTCATGTCACCTCTCATGTCAATTACTACAGTTCTCAGCGCACCTGAGACGCTGTAAATATGATTGATGTCCGCTTGTAACACATTATGCCACGGACGCGCGAAAGAGAACCGCGGTTATCATGCGCGCCCAAAAAAAGCGGTAAACGGCGCGCTCGCGCCGTTTACCGCTCCATATTATCCGGCGACGCGGATAAGCGTCCGCCGGTTCTGTTCCCGCTCAGGGTGCTCATTTCTCAATCTTGTCCGCCAGCGCGTCAAGCCAGTCGCCGTCAAACAGCTCGATTAGACCGGCGTCAACTGCGGCTGCCAGCTTATTGTTAATCGGCACACGCGCTACGCAATCAATATTGTGCTTCGCGGCGATGTCCTCAATGTGGCTGTCGCCAAAGATGTTATGGCGTTTGCCGCAGTCGTGGCACTCAAAGTATGACATATTCTCAACGATGCCGATTATCGGTATGTTCATCAGCTCCGCCATCTTCACCGCCTTCGTGACTATGACGGACACCAGTTCCTGCGGCGACGTCACGACTATTATGCCGTCCACGGGGATGGACTGGAACACCGTCAGGGGCACGTCGCCGGTTCCGGGAGGCATATCAATAAACATATAATCCACGTCGCCCCATATGACCTCCTTCCAGAACTGCGTGACGATACCTCCGATAATCGGTCCGCGCCAGATAACCGGATCGTCCGGGTTGTCCAGGAGCAGGTTCATGGACATTATGCCGATGCCCGTGCGGGTCCTGACGGGGTAAAGCCCGTCCTCCGTCCCGGACGCTCTCGCGGTGACGCCAAACGCTTTCGGGACGGACGGCCCCGTTATGTCGGCGTCCATAAGCGCGACAGATCTGTCACGCCGTCTCATCTCAACAGAGAGCATGGCGGCTACAAGAGATTTGCCAACGCCGCCTTTCCCGGAGACTACGGCAATCACCTTGCCCACATGGGTGAGCCTGTGCGGAGCCTCCAGCATACTCTTCGGATCCTGCGTCCCGGAGCTTTCACGGCTCTCGCAGTTCAACGCGCAAGTTGAGCAATCATGGGTACATTCTTCCTCGCTCATCTGCTAAACCCTCCCTTTTGCGTGCTGTTTATTACGGAATACGCAAATAATACACACATTATAATGAATACATATCTGAAAGTCAAGGGGAAAGAAAATCAAATTTCACAAGTCCGTGAAAAGGCAATCCCCCTTGCCTCGCAAGGGGGATTGGATGGTGGGAGTAACGGGGCTCGAACCTGTGACCTCCTGCTTGTAAGGCAGGCGCTCTAACCAGCTGAGCTATACTCCCAATACACACATATTACCACAGACGTCCCGATTTGTCAACAGTTTTTTGCGCTGAACGGGAGGCAGTAATAAACCGTCCGGAATTTATCCGTTCCGCCAACTCCGGACGGTTCTCTGGTGACCCAGCGGGGATTCGAACCCCGGACACCCTGCTTAAAAGGCAGGTGCTC
>CAYQWH010000119.1:0-5095 GCA_964421265.1 uncultured Oscillospiraceae bacterium
CGGATCCTGGAACACCATCTGGATGTTCCGGATCACCTGACGATCCAGCGCGCGCGGAATTTTACCGGAAATAGGAACGCCTTTGTACAGGATCTCGCCGCCGGCTAACGGATTGACGCGGATCACCGCGCGTCCGATGGTGGTCTTGCCGGAACCGGACTCGCCTACCAGAGAGAAGGTTTCCCCTTTGTAAATATCGAAAGAGACATCCTGAACCGCTTTGACCGCGTCCTCGCCCTTGCCGAAGGTAATGTCCACATTTTTGACCGACAGGAGTATTTCCCGGCCATTATCGTCTATAGGCCCATGCTCCGGGAAACTGGTAACGGAGGTTTTTCTTTTCGATTGTTGCGTTGTTGTTTTCACAGTCGCACCTCCTTATATGTTAAACGCTTTGATAAGCTTCTCATGGAGGTTCTGGATTCCCTCGGGCTTTTCGGTCGGGGGCGCGTGCGGATCCAGCAGCCAGGTTTTGGCGAAGTGTGTGTCGCTGATCTGGAACATCGGCGGCTCAAGCAGGGTATCAATTTTCAAGCAATACGGGTTACGGGGCGCGAATGCGTCTCCAACGATGGAATTGTATAGCGACGGAGGCGTGCCGGTGATGGAATAGAGCGTTGTGTTGCGCTCGGCGATCTGTGGCAGCGAGGACAGCAGCGCCCATGTGTAAGGGTGCCGTGGATCGTAAAAGATTTCCTCCACCGTGCCCAGCTCCACAATCTGGCCCGCGTAGAGCACCGCGACACGGTCAGCGACGTTCGCGACCACGCCAAGGTCGTGAGTGATAAAAACAATAGTATAGTTAAATTCCTTCTGCAGATCTTTGATAAGCTTGAGAATCTGCGCCTGAATGGTTACATCAAGCGCGGTGGTAGGCTCATCACAGATCAGGATTTTCGGGCGGCAGGACAGAGCGATAGCGATTACAATTCTCTGCCGCATACCGCCGGAATACTGGAATGGATAGTCGTCGAAACGGCTTTCGGCGTTGGGGATACCCACTTTACGCATCAGATCCAGCGCCTGCGCTCTGGCTTCAGCCTCTGAGCAGTTCTGGTGCTTCAGTATGATTGAAGTGATCTGTTTGCCAATGGTGATAATGGGGTTCAGAGATGTCATGGGATCCTGAAATACCGTGGCGATCTTACAGCCGCGTATTTTGGTCCAATCCTTTGAATACTTCACGTAGGTCAGATCAAGGACACATCTTCCGTTCAGCTGGTTCGCGGTTTCATCCACATAGCAAACACGGGGCGTTATCCCATTATAGAGCGCGTTGCGTTGAGTCTCGTCATTCCAGTCGAGTCCGACCTTCATGGCCTCCGCAAAGGCCTTGAGAAGCTGCTTTGTAATTTTACCGCGCTTACGGATGTCGTACCTGGCGACAGAGAGGTAGATCTCCCGGGCCACGATTTCGTTCCTGGAAGATGTGTCAGCCGAGATTTCACCGCCGATTTCACTTTGGTACTTAGCTTGCAGCGCGGATTCTCGCACTTCATACTGTTTCAGGTACTCCGTATCGTGAGCCGCGGCGTCGCGCTTTTCCTTTGCCAGTTCATCGCCGCGCTTCTTCAGAGCCTTAATATCAGAGTCCAGAGCCGAGATCGCCTTGTCAGCGTCCCTGCGCTCCGATCTGTTCTTGAGCCAATGCAGTGTTGACCTCTGGTTATAGATTTCCGCGCGCCGCAGCTGAAGGGAATGCAGCCGGCTCTTCAGCTCGGCCGTTTCCTCCGCTGTGACGTTGCCTCGGTCCCGTTTCTCGGCCCGCAGCGCTAACAGTTCCCGATAGGTGGCGGCGCCCGGCTCCGCGCGGGAGTATTTGTCCAGTTCCGCGTGGATGGAGGCGATCTGGCGACGCGCGTAGTTGTTTAACGGCGCGTGGGTCTCCACCAGTTCCTCATCGTTGAAAATGATATGTCCGTCACTGACATAGCCATTAGAATCCAGCATTCCGGCAAAGCTCTTGGTAAACACGGTCTTGCCCGAACCGGACTCGCCCACTATGGCGATGGATTCGTTTTCGTAGATGTCAAGGGAGATGCCGCGAATAGCGGTCAGGACGCGGCCCCGTACCCGGAACTTAACGCTCAGGTCCCTGATAGACAACAACACTTTTCTTTCGTCCATGTTATTGCCCCCTCACATATGCGTCCGTGGGTCAGACGCGTCGCCCAGGTTCTGTCCTACCACGTACAACACAACCGTAATGATAGCCGAAACCGCCACAGGGCTCCAGAATTCAAATCCCCAACCGGGAGTGACCATGGCGCTCTCGGCTTCAAAGATCAGTCGGCCCAGAGACATATCGGACATACCCATACCGATATAAGCCAAAAACACCTCATAGGAAATATATGAGGGGATTTCCGTGGCAAGCTGGGTCACAATCACTGATGTCATAAAGGGCAGTATGTTCTTCATCGCAATCTTAAATGTGGAGGTACCCAGGCAACGGGAAGCGAGGTTGTACTCCCGGTCGCGGATGATAACCACCTGGGTGCGGATAAAGAACGCAATGAAGATCCACCCTGTTATAGTCAGGGCGAACACCATAGTCCAGAAGCTGGCGCTGAAAAGCATGATCATAACTGAAATAATCAATATGTACGGCACATTGGCTATAATGTTATAGACCTCCATCATGATCGCGTCCACGCGCTTGGAGAATCCCCATATAGCGCCGATAATCACGCCCATTGTCATATTGATAGCGGCGCAGACCAGCGCCAGGGAAATGGAGATCTGAGAGCCGAACCACACAGCGTCAAAAGTGGACTGCCCGGCCGCTCCGGTGCCAAGGATCCAATGGATGTTATAGCCAAGCTGCTTCATAGCGGCAAGCGGCCCCAGGTGCTTCGCCTCGGAGTACCGCAGATTGCCGAATTGATCATACTCGGTAAACAGAGGATAAATGTACGCAAACAGAATGATAATGGCGAGCAATGATAAAATTATGATGTTAGTCTTCTTTCGGAAAAACACACGGAACACGGATTGCCAGTAGGAATATTTCGGCGCGGCGATCTTTTCCGATTCCTTTTCGCTGTGCTCATACGGAGAGAACAGTTCCTCTGTGCTCAGACCAAGCTTGCTGTATTCTTCGCTGTAATCCTTCATTATATTTTTCCACCTCCTTATCTCGCCTTATTTGAGAACGAGATGCGTGGATCAACCATGGCCATGAGAATATCACCCAGAATCAGTGACACGACGGACAGCACAGCGTAAAACAGCGTTACGCCCACAATCACACCATTATCGTAGGCGGAGATGGCTGATGTCAGCAGACCGGGCGCCCGGAACCGCGTATAAACGTTCGGTAATTATAGCGCCCGTCAGCGCGTACAGGATACTGGCGGGGACACCCTGCAGGATAGGAATCAGAGCGTTCTTCATGATGTGCTTGTTAAAGATTTCGCTCTCTGTCAGACCGCCGGATCGCGCGAATTTAACATAGTCGGAGTTCATCTGATCTATCATGTACCGGCGCATCCACTTCATCAGGTTTGCCATAGACGGCAGCGCCAAAGATATAATAGGCAGGACATACATACTTCGCGTCAGTTTATCAGTATTAAACGCGGTTGGGAGCCCCAGCTGACCGCCAATGGCCTTGAAAATGAATATGTAGGCAAGTGATGGTACCGCGATGATAAATATAACATAGATAGTGCCGAGCTTGTCTACCAATTTATCCTTCTTACGAGCCATCAGAATGCCCAGCGGCAAACCCAGGAAATAGGCAATGCCTGTGGCGATAATGCCAATGATAAATGAGTAACCGATGCGGGAATGTCCGTTTTTAATTGTGCTCACATTGGTATAGTCGTCCACAAACCGCGCGGAAAGCATCGCGCTGCCGGCAAGTGAACCGGACTGATACGTAGCGGAGTGCAGGTCATCGGCGCTCTCCTCAGTCAGCCCTGTGGGATATGTCACGGTGGATTTCACATAGGAGCCCTGAGACTGTGTCATTGTCTTTGCCACATCCTCGCCCTGGTTCACCGAGTAGGACACGCCAAGGTTTATCGTCAGCAGGTTCTGATGGATAAACGGGAAAGAGGAATCGCAATACAGAAGATATTTATACTTCGTCCCGCTGCCCATAATCGCGGGTGAGAACCGACCGTCGCTATAGGCGGGATCATGGAGCGTGAATGTCAGCCCGCGATCATCAATGTCATCCTGGACATAATTGACGTTGTCCACCTCAAGCAACCCGGTGAAATAGCGCCACAGGCGAGTAATCAGCGGTACATCCTTGGAGGCAAACAGCTGCTGCTGTCCGCCGTCCGCCAGCCTGTTTGACCGCGAGGACTGCATTACCGCGTCAAGACGCGTGACAGTATAGCCCTGACTTTCATAATACTCCGTGAATTTCCGGACGTATTCCGCGACCTCCTCGGTGTCCTGTTCCTCTGTGCGGCCAAAACTCACAACCGCCTGTCGCGTCTCCTCGTCAATTTCACCGGACTGCGTAAGAGAAATCAGATAGTCCGCGTACGTCACGTAGTCCAGATAACCATAGTCTTCCCACTTGCTGTACATATACGTAATCTTTGTATTATTTGTCACTTTTGTATAATTTGAGTCCTTAGCGAAAATGCGGTTCCGATCCAGCAGAGAGTAGATCAGGATCATGACGATTCCCACTACGATAATTATGGAAACAATACCGTGCAGCAACCGTTTAATGAAATACTTACCCACAAAGCACCCCCCCTTCATCAAATTTTCAAAAAGCTTTAAAGCTTTCTATATACATAAGCGCCGAAGGTGCGTAAAGAACTTATGAGACGGTGTGACGCGCTTTTGCGCGGCACGGGCACGCGAACGCGTGCGTATGTACCCCATACAGGGCGTGGGGGAAATGGAACGCCTCCACTCCCCCACACACTGTTTATAATCGGGTCCGCGATATTTATAATCAGATGATCAGAAGATGCCAAGAGCCTTGGTCTGGTAACCGGCGTAATCAGGCAGCAGGGTGTCCAGATAGCTGCACGCGTCACCGAAGTCGGGAATCCAGCCGGTGCAGTCATTGATGTCGCTGTTCTGCTCGGCGCCGGTAGGATTATAGTAGTTTGCGTAATAC
>CAYQWH010000120.1:0-4952 GCA_964421265.1 uncultured Oscillospiraceae bacterium
CATTGACGTGTGCCGGGAGAGAGATAAGTACCTGGAGGAGACGGGCGTTTATATCCCGGTCTGCTCCGACGGCGGTATCGCGCATGACTACCATATGACGCTGGCTCTCGCCATGGGCGCGGATTTCCTGATGCTGGGCAGGTACTTTGCGCGGTTCGACGAAAGCCCGTCAAGGCGCGTGTCCATAGGCGGCAGCTATATGAAGGAGTACTGGGGCGAGGGTTCGTCCCGCGCGCGCAACTGGCAGCGTTACGATGTGGGCGGCAGCGAGGATCTGGCGTTCGAGGAGGGCGTTGACGCCTATGTGCCCTACGCCGGGTCGCTCCATGAAAACGTGGCGCTGACGCTCAGCAAGGTCAGACACACCATGTGCAACTGCGGCGCGGTAACTATCCCGGAGCTTCAGAGCAAGGCGAAGCTGACGCTGGTGTCCGCCACGAGCATCGTCGAGGGCGGAGCGCATGACGTGGTGCTGAAGGAGAACACGTTGGGCACAAAGAGGAATAATCTGTCGTAATAGCGCCGAGGGCGCGTAAAGAGCTTATGAGACGGCGTGCCGCGTAAAAGCGCGCGTATCCCGGATTAAGTCTTTTAACGTGGGATAAATATGAAATTACAGAAAAGCGGCTGAACCGGAAGGCTCCGCCGCTTTTGTTGTCGTAATACGGCTCCATGCGCGGCGCGAGAGATTTTTAAATAAATTATTAATTAATGTCTTGCTATTCATATCGAAATATGATATAATTGAACTAAATCTGATATTAGAGGGGGAATGGCCAAATGAATGTTCTTGACGCGTCAGAGGGTTCTTTGAGAAACGCGGAGAGTGTCCTGCGCCTGTCGGAGCGGGTGAGGATAAGCGCGGCTATCGAGGCGGAGGAGCGGCGCGTTGACGAGAACCTCCGTATGATAGGCAAGCTCTATATGTCTCGGCACCCTGACGAATGCAAACGTGAGTTCGGCGACATAAGCTCCTTTGTCGAAGAGAGCCGGCGGAAGATTGAGGAACTTGAAGAGACGCTTCGCGGAATGATGGGACCCACCGCGGAAGTGACCGCGCCGCCGCCCACGGAGCCGGTGCCGCCGCCGATGCCGACATTTGAGCCTGTCCGGGCGGAACCTTACCGCGCGCCGGTCAGTCAGATAAACGCCACAATACCGGTACCGCGTCCAGCCTCACCGTCATTTTCCCGTTCTCCTCTTGACGGCGCGGATGAAGCGGATGAGGACGCTACCATCCCGGTGGAACCGTTCGATATGGATGATGAGGACGAGACGCCCGGAGATGACGGCTTTGAGGAAATATCACCGACCGTGCCCATATCCGCCCCGAACACATTCACCCAGGAGGAGATAAAAAGCGCCTCCGCCGGAGCGCGGTTCTGCATACACTGCGGGGCCAAGGTGAGCGGAGATTCCATCTTCTGCACGGAGTGCGGAGCGAAATTATAAGCTGTAAAAGGTAAAGGCGGTATTTGCCGTTCCGTTCACCGCCGCGCGGCGCGTAAATCCGGATACGCTTCCCATGTGTCCGGCGAGACAGATTACCGTCAGAGACAAGGCAGTAGCCCCTTATATGGGGAAGTGCAATATAGAATATTCAGGTTGGAGGCGAGGTTTTTTTCATGTATAAAATTGTAAGCAAGAAGGTGCTTAATCCCACCGTCACGCAGATGGAGATAGAGGCGCCGCTGATAGCCAGAAAGGCAAAGCCCGGACAGTTCATCATTCTCCGCGTTAATGAGGAGGGTGAGCGTATTCCGCTGACTGTAGCGGGATGCGACACCGAGGCCGGTACAGTTAAGATTATTTTCCAGATTGTCGGCGCGACGACTGAACTTCTGAACCACAAGAACGAGGGCGAGTACTTGCAGGACTTCGTGGGGCCGCTGGGCGTACCCACGGAGACGGAGGGGATTAACAAGGTCTGCGTCGTCGGAGGCGGCGTTGGCTGCGCTATCGCTCTGCCGGTTGCTCAGGAGTTCCACAGGCTCGGCGCTGAGGTGACGAGCATAATCGGTTTCAGGAGCCAGGATCTGCTCATACTTGAGGATGAGTTCAGGGCCTGCAGCAAGTCCCTGACGGTAATGACCGATGACGGCAGCTATGGTCGGCACGGCAACGTCACGGTGCCGCTGAAGGAGATGCTGGAAGCCGGCGAGAAGTTCGACAAGATTATTGCCATCGGGCCGCTGATTATGATGAAATTTGTAGTGGCCACCGCTAAACCCTTCAATGTTCCATGCACAGTGTCAATGAATCCGATTATGATAGACGGAACAGGAATGTGCGGCGGCTGTCGGCTGACGCTGAACCAGGACGGGAAGCGCGTTACGAAGTTCGCGTGCGTAGACGGTCCGGACTTCAATGGCTATGAGGTCGATTTTGACGAAGCCATGTCCAGGGGCGTCATGTACAGCGCGTTTGAGCGCCACGCGTTTGAGGAGACGTGCAACCTGTTCAAGAAGGAGGTTCAGTAAAATGGCCAACATGAATCCAAAGAAGAATCCCATGCCCACTCAGGCGCCGGAGGTCCGCGCCCATAATTTCAGCGAGGTCGCCACAGGCTACAGCGAGGAGACCGCCATCGACGAGGCGCAGCGCTGTCTGAACTGCAAGAACTTCCCCTGCGTGTCAGGCTGTCCCGTGAACATCCATATCCCGGAGTTTATAGCGAAAATACGCGAGGGTGACTTTGAGGGCGCGTATCAGATAATCAATCTGACATCCAGCCTCCCGGCCATATGCGGCAGAGTATGTCCGCAGGAGACGCAGTGCGAGTCCAAGTGCGTCCGTGGTATAAAGCAGGAGCCTGTCGGCATAGGCAGACTTGAGCGGTTCGTCGCCGACTGGCACAACGCCCACGCCACAGAGAAGCCGCAGCCCGTTGAGTCCAACGGTCACAAGGTAGCGATTGTCGGATCCGGCCCCTCAGGACTCACCTGCGCGGGAGATTTGGCGAAGAAGGGCTATAAGGTCACCGTCTATGAGGCGCTGCACACCGCCGGCGGCGTTCTGGTCTACGGTATACCGGAGTTCCGTCTCCCGAAGGCGATAGTCCAGAAGGAAGTTGACAACCTGGTTGCCATGGGCGTTGACATGGAGACGAACATAGTCATAGGCAAGACGCTGACAGTGGATGAGCTTTTTGAACAGGGCTTTGAGGCGGTGTTCATCGGCTCCGGCGCGGGTCTGCCCAACTTCATGAACATACCCGGCGAGTCGCTGAAAGGCGTTTACTCAGCCAACGAGTTCCTCACCCGTTCTAACCTTATGAAGGCGTACCGTGACGATCCTGTCACGCCCATAATGAAGGGCGGCAAGGTTGCGGTAGTCGGCGGCGGCAACGTGGCCATGGACGCCGCGAGAACCGCGCTGCGTCTCGGCGCCGATAAGGTCTATATCGTGTACCGCCGCTCCCTGGACGAGCTTCCCGCGAGACGTGAGGAAGTGGAGCACGCCATGGAAGAGGGCATAGACTTCCGTCTGCTCAACAACCCGGTGGAGATACTGGGCTACAACAACCCGGACGACCGGCGCGACCCGAAGAACGGTTTCGTCACCGGAATGCGCTGCATAAAGATGGAACTTGGGGAGCCGGACGAGAAGGGCCGTCGCCGCCCGGTGCCCATCGAGGGCAGCGAGTTCGAGCTTGATGTCGATACGGTGGTCATGGCGATCGGCACATCGCCGAACCCGCTTATCAAGTCCACCACCAAGGGGCTTGAGGTGAACAGGCACGGCGGCATTATCATCAACGAGGACACGGGTCTGACGACGCGTCCCGCAGTGTACGCCGGAGGCGATGCCGTGACGGGCGCCGCCACGGTTATCTCGGCCATGGGCGCCGGCAAGCTTGCCGCCAAATCCATCGACGAGTACCTCTCGAGCAAATAAACACAGGCAATAGAATAAGATGGCGCGGTGTTCGTCCGGATGCCGCGCCATTTGAGCTGATAAAGATACTACTTCATTCAAGGGGGAACATTCAAAGTGCCAAATACCGCTCCAAAATATTTCTTCTGGAGAAACAAAGTCATTTTCCCTATCGCTCTTGCGATAGCCGGGAAGCCGCTGTGTAAGATCCGTAACGTGCAGGTTACCCCCTACAGGCCACGGCACAAGACATTCCTCCTTATAGCTAACCATAACGAGACGCTTGATCCGGGCTTTGAGATGGTGACGCTTGGCCGTTACGTCCGCTATGTCAGCGGCGACCACGTGGCGAGGCGCAGCATGGGTATGCGGCTCATGACATACTTCGGCACGCCGATAATCAAGTACCGTGACCACCCGCGTGACGAGCTGCCGCGCACGATTCTTGAAACGCTGAACGCGGGTATCAGTGTCGGTCTGCACGCGGAGGGCGGGATGTCCTATAACGGCGAGACGCGCTTCATCTCCATGAACACCGCGAAGCTTGTCAAAGACGCGAACTGCGCGGTTATAACATACAGGAGCATAGGCGGCTATCTGCGCACGCCCCGCTGGAGACGGCACAGCCGTAAAGGTCCGCTGACGGGCGGCGTTGTGCGGGAGTACGATCCGGAGGAGTTCCGTGACATGACGGTGGAGGAGATATATGACCTCCTGCGCCGTGACCTGTACGTCAACGCCTTTGAGGAGCAGAGGAAGGAGCCGAGAACCTATCAGGGGGAGGCGCTGGCGGAGTGCTGCGAGATTATCCTCTATAAGTGTCCCGTGTGCGGCGAGATTGGTCGTCTGCACAGCTCCGGCGATAAGCTGCGCTGCGACTGCGGATATGAACTGGAGATGGGCGAGGACGGCTTTTTCCACAGGGACGGCGACGCGCCGGTCTACGATAATATCCGCGATTGGGAGCATTGGCAGCGGGATACAATAGGCGAGCTTGTGGAGCGGTTCCGTGACCGCCCCGATGAGCCGATATTCCGTGACGAGGGACAGATAATCAAACGCGCCCAGGGGAGCAG
>CAYQWH010000121.1:0-4894 GCA_964421265.1 uncultured Oscillospiraceae bacterium
CAAAAAAATCTGTTCGTCATCCTGCACGCCTGGATTAAATCAGCGTTTCCATAATTCCGCCGATTTTGACAGGGGGCCTCCGCCATGCTGAAAAAAGAAATTACCCTGCTCCTCGCCCTGGCGCTGCTGTCCGGGTGTACGGCGGGGACCGCCGTCTCTGCGCCCACGCCCGACCCCGTGCCCGCCAATACATACCTGGCGGAGGCGTTCACAGTGACAGACGGCTTCCTCACCTATGACGGGGACTGCCCCAGCCTGGTGGGAGTGGACGTCTCCTCACATCAGGCGGACATCGACTGGGAACGGGTGGCCGGGGCCGGAGTGGAGTTTGCCATGGTCCGCGCGGGCTACCGGGGATATACGCAGGGCAACATCTACGAGGATGAGTATTTTTCCCAAAATATAGAGGGCGCCCGGGCCGCGGGGCTGGAGGTGGGCGCGTATTTTTTCTCCCAGGCCGTGAGCGAGGAGGAGGCGCTGGAGGAGGCTGATTTCCTGCTCAAGCTGCTGGAGGGCCGCAGCGTCACTTTCCCCGTGGCTTTCGACTGGGAGCGGCAGACGGCGGAGGGTTCCCGCACCAGCGAGATCCCTGAGAGCGTGGTCACCGCCTGCGCGCGCGCGTTCTGCATGGCCGTGGAGGAGGCGGGTTACCTGCCCATGGTGTATTTCAGCCCCAGCCAGGGCTATGAAGAGCTGGAACTGGAGCAGGTGTTGGAATGGCCCTTCTGGCTGGCGCACTACACGGACAACTGGGCCGCCACCAGCTTCCGCTATTCCTTCGATATGTGGCAGTACACCGGGCACGGTACGGTGGACGGAATTGCGGGAGAGGTAGATTTGGATCTGTGCCTCACGGACTTTCGACAATGGTCGCCATCCGGAAAGGCGCGGGCGGCGGAACCGGAGGATCCGGACAGCGCGGAGGGCCCGGAACGGTAGTACACAAGTCCGCGCTATGCAGGCAGCGCCCGCGTTATGCGGGGGGAACCCGTTCTATCCTCGGTCTTTGAAATGGCAGGGGCAAGAGAGGGCCGTGGCGGGAAATTGGGTCTTCTGACGAAGGAAAAATGGGGAAAGCATCTGTGTATTTCGAGGTTTTTCGACAAAATCAGGGGGCATGAATGTTTGAATGCGCCCAAAAGATCTACTCCGTATAATACTGCGCCTGCGCGTGCCACAGTTCGTAGTATTTACCGCTTTCATCTGCCACGAGAGAATCGTGTGTGCCTTGCTGAATGACCGCGCCCTCGTGGAACACGGCAATCTCATCGCAAAACTTGCAGGAGGACAGCCGGTGGCTGATATAGATGGCGGTCTTATCCCCGGAGATGTCGTTGAACTTGCTGTAAATTTCCGCCTCCGCAATGGGGTCCAGCGCCGCCGTAGGCTCGTCCAGGATGATAAAGGGGGCGTCCTTGTAGAGCGCCCGGGCGATGGCGATCTTCTGCGCCTCCCCGCCGGAGACCTCTACGCCGTCTTCCGCAAAGTCCTTGTAGAGCATGGTGTCAAGCCCCTCCGGCATGGTCTCCAGGCGCTCGCCAAAGCCCGCGTCCGCCAGCGCCTTTCGCGCTCTTTCCTCATCGTACGCGGCGCTGCCCGCCACATTGGCCCCCAGGGGCTGGGAGATGAGCTGGAAGTCCTGGAACACCACGGAGAAAAGGCGCATATAATCCTCGTAGCGGTACTGGCGGATGTCGACGCCGTTTAAGAGGATCTGCCCCTCCAGAGGGTCGTAGAGGCGGCACAGGAGCTTGATAAAGGTGGTCTTGCCGCTGCCGTTCTCGCCCACAATCGCAAGACGCCTGCCCGCCTTGAACTTTATGGACACGTTTTTCAAGGCCCACGTCTGCGCGCCCGGATACTGAAACGATACGTTTCTGAACTCGATCTCGTACTGCCGGTGGGAGCGCTTCTCCGGGGTGAGACTTCCCTGATACATCGCGTTTGGTATGTCCAGAAACTGAAACGTGGTATCAAGGTACCCTGCATTCGTCCTGAGTATGCCGAGAAGTCTGGTCAGCTCGGAAATACTGCCCGCCATGGCGGTCGCGGCGCCCACATACTGCGTGACGCTGCCCACATCAAAGGCTCCCGCCCACGCCTTCAGGCAGGTGAACACATAGACAAATCCGGTGATCAGCACGGTGATCCCCGCTCCGAGTCCGTTGTAAATTCCCATTCTGCCTTTTGCCCATTTTGCTATCTTGCCGTCCGCGCCGAACGAAAAGTCCATGTCAAAATACGCGCTGACCAAATTCTGCTGGTTGTACATACGGATGTCCGTTCCGCGCCCCTTTTTCATTCCGATAAAGCCAAAGAAGCTGTAGAGGCGGTTTCCGAACGTGGCGTCCTCCGCCGCGCTGCTCCAAAATGAGATCACTTTGTTGTTGATCACTCCCGCGAAAAGACTTACAAGCACCATGACCGCGGCTAAAACGACGATAAAAACAGGGTGATTCAGTACGGTAAATCCGCCCGCCGTCTCGGGAACGGGCGATGTAAAAAGCCCCACGGTCAGCGCCGCGCCGCTCACTATGCCGGTCACGCTTTTCAGCGCGTATTCATACGCTTCGGGAACGCGCATCAGGCCCCACGCCGACCAGTTCTCGTTTTGTTTGATCTGCTCACGAAGGTCGTGGTTCTCCTGCCTGTCCATGTCGGCGTAATCCAGGGAGAACATTTTGCGTATAAATACCATCTCCTTGCGCCCGTAGAGATCATCAAGGAGCGTCTCGCTTCTCCGGTGCAAAAACGATTGCAAAACGGCGAGAAGCCCCGTGCAGAGGACCCCCGCGACAACCCATGTCCACAGTACATTGGCGCGGCGCGAAAGCGCAAGCTCCTTCAGAATTTGCGCGGAGAAAAACACCGTTACATACGGCGAAACTGCGGCCACGATGGAATTGAGCGTTGAGACGGTGAAGTACCGCGGGCTTACCCCGCAAAGCAGCTTTCCGGCGCGAAGATGTACAGAAATCGCGCGGCGCAGCGTCATTTTCTTTTCCGTTGTCAAAACGCCTTTCCCTCCTTATAATATCTGCTCTGAACCGCAAAGAGCTTCGCGTATTCGCCATCCCTGTCCAACAGGCTCTCGTGCGTGCCCTCCTCCGCGACGCGCCCGTGGGCGAGAAAGAGGATACGGTCGCAAAAGCGCGTTGACGCGAGCCGGTGGGAGATAAACAGGGATGTTTTTCCAACCGCCATATTGCTGTAATTCATGTAAATATCGTTTTCCGCAATCGGGTCCAGCGCGGCGGTCGGCTCATCCAATAAAAGAATCGGTCCGTCCTTGTAAAGCGCGCGAGCCAGCATGAGCCGCTGCGTCTCACCGCCCGAGAAAAGTACGCCGTCAAGATGGACCTCTCTGCCGACGTGGGTGTCAAGCCCGTCAGGGAGCTTCTCGATGACTTTTGTAAGCCCCGCTTTTTCCACCGAGTCCCGAACTTTGCCATAGTCGATGTTTTGATTCGTCTGCGCGATATTCTCGGCAACCGTTACGTCCAGGATGGAGAACTCCTGAAATACCGCGCTGAAAAGGGCGTAGTATTCCCGCCGGTTGAAGTCCCGGATGTCCTGCCCGTTGAGCAGAACGCGCCCCTGCGTCGGGTCAAGAAGCCCGCACAAAAGCTTGACAAGCGTCGTCTTGCCCGCGCCGTTCAGTCCCACAATCGCCACTTTCTCGCCGGGACGAATCGTGAGAGAAAGCCCGTGTATCGTGTCGCGCTCCGCGCCGGGGTAACGGAATGTTACGTTTTCCATTTCAAGCTCGTATGAATCGGCTTTCGGCAGAGCAGCGCCGCCCTCGAACCGGAAAGGCTCCGGGTACGCAAGAAACTCACGGACACGGGAAATGTCAAGGCTCTGCTTGTGGAGCCTCACCGTCTGCTGCAAAATCCCCATGATCCATGTGGTAAATGTGGTAACAGCCGTGAAGTACAAAATAAATTGCGGCACGCCTAAGCCCTCGTGAAGCGCCATATGGATCAGATAAACGTATGCGATACCGTTGCGTGCCGCCGTCAATACAGCCTCCGTTACATCCGCGAACAGCCGTTTGCGCTCGACCTTCAGCAGAAAATCAAGGTATACGTTATGTATGCTGTCAACGACGTCGTTCAGCCAGTTTTGGAGACCAAATATGCGAATATCCTTCGCAAGCTCCACGGATTCCGCCTTGCCGCGTATGTAGAGTATCTTCGCGTAATATTTGTCCTCCGCTTCACGGTGGGCGTACACCCAGTTATCGGTGTACCGCGATACAAGAAATCCCACGGCGCAGGTGGCGGCGATGACCGCAAAAAGCCGCCAATCCATGTAAGAAAGAATTGTCAGGTACACAATAAATCCGCCGATATTCTGGAAAAGCAGCGTGAGCGTGTCCCATACAGCCTCGGTTGCCTCGCGGTTGCCGTCACACGCCGCGTATGCCTTGTCGCGCAGCTGGATGTAATCGGGTTTCAGCGTATTCGGGAACGATGTTGTGTTGCTCTTATGGGTTATCATGCCGGTGATCGCTCTTCTCACGTCTATGCGGGGAAACATCGTATTCTCCTGGATATAAGCCTTCGCGCCCATTGTAAAAAAGAGGAGCGCGGTAAAAAACAGGATCGTCCCCAAAAGCGACCCCAAGGCGGCGCGGCTCTCAACGCGGCTCAGAATCTCCGGCGCGATATAAAGCTGGGCGAGATGATACACGATCTCCAGCGCCGCCGTCAGCAGGCAGAACAGCAGCGTGCGCTTTCTTGTCCTCCACGCGACGCCCACCATCCACGCCACGTTTTGCACGATGTTGTATTTTGGTTTCGTTTGCATATGCGCCTCACCTCGCAGATTTTCCGGGCGGTTATTCTACCATAAAAAATCGTCCCGCGCAACTGCAAATTGCCGCTGATGC
>CAYQWH010000122.1:0-4846 GCA_964421265.1 uncultured Oscillospiraceae bacterium
GTCGTTCCGGGCTTTGTGAAAGACTGTCTCCGCCCGGACGCCCGGATAACCGGGGTTGAGAACTTCGAGTTCAATTTTGAGGATGATAACGCCTATATCGCGTTTGACGCCCACACCATCTTCGGCACGGTCAGCATAAAGGAGGTGATCTGATTGTTCGATGACAGAACATATGAGAAACTGATGAAAGAAATCCTCGCGCTGGCTCCGGAGGGGATAGATACGCGACAGGGCAGTGTCTTCTATGACGCGGAAGCGCCTGTCGCCAATATAATCGCCAGACTTTACAGCGACCTTGCGCGGGTGTTCACCTACGTCTTCATTACCACGGCTACAGGGGAGTACCTGGATTGGAGAGCGGCGGAGTTCACCATCACCCGCCGGAGCGCTACCAAGGCAAAATACTATTTTGTCCACACAGGAACCACGCCGGACGTAGGCTGGCGTTTCTTTCACAATAACAGCGGCTACTATTTCACCCTTGCTGCCAACGAGGATGGGCAGCTGGTGCTGGAGGCGGAGACGGCGGGGACTGAGTGCAACGACATACAAGTCGGTGACATTGCCGTTCCGGTGGACACTGTCCAGGGCATGACCTCCGCCAGCTTCGGCGCTGTCTATGAGTATGGTACGGAGCAGGAGACAGATGACAATCTGAGGGCGCGTGTATTTGAGAAAATATCCGGCTACGCCGCCAACGGCAACAGACAGCACTACAAAACATGGTGCGAGAGCGTTGACGGGGTAGGCAGAGCGCGTATCAGACCGCTGTGGAATGGTGAAAACACGGTTAAGGGCATTCTCATAAGCCCTCTCGGTCTGCCTGTGTCGGATGATGTGGTTGCCGCCGTGCAGGAGTACATTGACCCGTGCGATAAGGGCATGACCGTGACCGTGGACGGAAAAACATATAACGTGGGTGACGGCCTGGGAAACGGCGCAGCCAACATCGGAGCGCATTTCACAGCCGTCTCTGCCGAGGAGTACACCGTCAACCTCGCCTTTTCCGTGGAACCCTACACCGGACGGACAGCAGATGAAATAGCGGAGGCGGTCAGAGACATGGTGGAGGATTATCTGCAGGAGCTGGCCACCACCGTGGAGGATGGCACAACCGTCATAATACGCATTACCCAGGTCGGGGCGATACTGGCTGACCTGTCCTCTTACATAATCGATTACAGAGATCTCACGCTGAATGGGGCGGAGCAGAATATTATAATCAGCGACGACGCGGCTCCCGTTCTGGGGGAGGTAACGGTAAATGTCATATCTTAACCCGCCATATGAGAACAGCTTTAAAGAACTGTGCGCCGCTATGCCTCTCTACTACCTTGACGTGTTTGAAATGCGGGCGATTCTCAAGGCGGATGGGCGGCTGCTGGACGACGTGGAGGCAAGCTTTGAACAGGCGTTTCTCAACAACTTTATACTTAAAGCTGACGCCGCCACAATCAGTGTGTGGGAGAACATACTGGGCATCACCTACAGGGAAAAGCTCACTCTTGACCAGCGCAAGAGCGTTGTTATTGGCAGACTCTACGGGAACACCCATATAGGCGAACCGGAGATAAGGGACATCATATCCAACTACACGGGAAACAGCGTCTATATAGATTTCAAAAGTGGTGTCATCTACATCACCATTGAAGGTGAGATCTTCGGCGAGGACAATCTTCTGGATACGCTGCTGCAACGCATACCCGCGCACCTGAGACTTAACATGGGCGTCCACGTCCGCAGAACGTTCCGCCAGATACTGAGCGTCAGCTTCAGCGGGGCGGTCGGGTCACAGTTCCACACACAGCCAATCAGCGAGAACAGGCGTGCAGCCTACCGAATACCGGTAGGCTACGGTGAATCCGTACAGGCGCGGTTCCACACCCAGCCGGTTGGAAAAGACAGAAGCGCAGCCCATAATATGCCGGTACGCTATGGCGAGTCCATGCAGGCACTGTTCAACGCGCAGCCAATCGGGAAGGACAGGAGCGCAGCCTGTCAATTGCCCGTGGGCTATGGCGAGGCTCTACAGATACAGATGGACGGAACACCGCCTGCCGTAAACAGTGTCTCCACAGGAAGCGCGGAGGTGACAGGCGGTATGTTCTGCTATACGCGTACCAAATCAAGACTGATAGAATAAGGAGGAACAATAATGGCTCTTTATGAAGACGGCAGCTACAGCAGCGCGTCCGGCATCGCGCTGATAGCGAAAGTATTAGCCGGCAGATGCGCGATGAACTACACGCGGGCGGCTGTCGGAAAAGGAACAATCCCGGAGGGCGAAAGCCCGAAAACCATGACAGCACCGGCGGATTACGTCATGGACGCGCAAATATCCGCCATAACAAACCCAGTAGACGGAGAATGCCAGGTCACGGTACAGATTAACAGCTCAAACGTGACACAGGGCTTCTACCTGACGAACATCGTCCTGTTCGCGGAAGACCCGGACGAGGGCGAGGTAGCCTACACCTACCTGTCTCTGGAGAACGAACCGGAGTGGATTCGGCCGGCGAGCAGCACGGTCGGCAAGCTGGCCACATTTGACCTGATTGCGGCGGTGGGGGACGTGGACACGGTACACGCGAACATCGACCCGGACGCCATAGTCACAGCCGCTCAGGTGCAGCATATGATTGACGAGCACAACACCGACCCGGACGCGCACGGCGGCATCGGGAGCGCTATTCTGATTGACCTGACCATCCCCGTATCGGGATGGACGGCTGACGGGGACGAGTTTTGCAACGATGTCGCGGTGGAGAGCGCGACGGCGGAGCTGTACCCGTCTGTCACGGTCAACAGGGAATCGCTGGCGGTCGCTAAAGCCGCCGGTCTTTGCCCCACCGTACAGATTACGGACGGCGCGATGCGCTTCTGGTCTGAGACGGTGCCCGCGGAGGACTTGAGCGTCACAGCCGCGCTGTTCTCCAAGTCCGGCGCCGCCACAGGCTCCGCTGAATAATAATTCACTGTAAATGGAAAGGAGTAATCTCTCTATGGCTTACGGATTCATAAACGCGCCCGGCGTAACCGGGCCGGAGCTGGCGGCGGTCAAGTCGGTCGCTGAGAACGCTCTGGACAAGGCAAACGAGGCTATTAACAACTCCGGCGGCGGCAAATGCGTCCTTGAGATAACGTTCGACGCCGCCTTCGCCGGGGCGCAGTACACCGTCACCGACGGGAACGGCGATACCAAGACGGGGACAGTCCCCGAAACGCTGAAAGTGTCCGCGAACATGAGCAACTGCGACACGCAGTATACCGTCACGTCCACAGCCGACGGCGTGGAGTACAGCAACACCGTCACAACAGGCCCCTATTTCGGGCAGTACGCCGTCACGCTGGCCACCTTCACAGCTACTATCGTTGTGACGGCGGACGCGGGCGCGGAGGTGACGGCTTCATGCTCGGGCTACAGCTACAGCGGCACCGCCGACGACACCGGCACTGCCGCGATTGAGGTCAAAGTGTCCGGGACGTACACCGTCACCGGCACGATTTCGGGCACGGACTCCAACAGCGCGTCTGTCAGCGTGACGGAGAACGGCGGCTCGTATGAGGCAACAATAGCCTTTATGGCGCTGGCGCTCACTTCACCGGAGGGCAGCGCAATCACCGTTACGGACGGCAGCGCGTCATTCACCGGAACAAGCACCGGCTCGGACAAGTTCTATCTGCCCAATACGGGCACGTGGACGGTCACCATAACGCTGGACGACGTGACAGCCAGCGATACGGTGGAAGTTGCGGAGTATATGACATACACGCTGAGTCTGGGGTATTACCACATCTACGGCGCGGAGTGGGACGGCACATCGTCGCCGCTCCTGTCCCGCAGCGGCGACTCGGCGGAGTTCACAGACCCGGTGCCGTATGTGAGCGGCATGAGCGAGGGGGACTACGGCTCACCGTTTGACGACCTGTACCCCTGGAGCGGCATAGAGAGGGTTGAGGACGCCGAGGCGGGGTCGCTTGTGGCAATCCCCAAATTCTGGTACAGAATTACGCACCTGTCCGCTGGGGGTGTCAAGTTTGAGATTCTGGACAGCGACCCGGCGAAATGCGGGCTTGAGAACGACGGATGGGTAACAAGCCCCATGCACATGGACAGGGGCGACGGCAAGGGCGAGAGGGACGTCGCCTATATCGGCAGGTACCACTGCGCCAGCAGCACGTACAAGTCCACCACGGGCGTCTCCCCGCAGGTGTCGCAGACCATAGGCACATTCAGAACGCAGATTACCGCGCTGGGCGACGGCGTCTACATGGCTGACCGCTGCAACCGCACGGCGATATGGCTCCTTTACATAGTGGAGTTCGCCAACTGGGACAGTCAGGCAACCATCGGCTACGGCTGCGGAAATAACAGCGCCGTACAGGCTATGGGCGTATCGGACAGTATGCCGTACCACACGGGCACAATGCAGACCGCGAGAACGACCTACGGGGTAGGCACCCAGTACCGCTACATGGAAGATTTATGGGGCAACTGCCGGGACTTCTGCGACGGGTTCTACTACGACGGTACGAACGTGTACGAAGGGTACAACCCCACGCTCTACGCGGATTCGACCGCGAACAAGACGAAAACAGCGTCAGGCTGGCCGTCCAGCGGGTGCATATCCGCGTGGCAGAACCCGATGGACTTCACGGACGATGAGAAGCTCACATACGCCATATGGCCAAAGACTGTAACGGGCACGGACTACAGCATCTATTGCGCCGACCACTGCAGACGGGACAGTTCCGGCGCGGTGCTGGCTGTCGGGGGCTACTACGGCCAGCACCGCGACAACGGTCTTTTCTGCCTGGACGATTATACGGCTTCGGGCACGAACGC
>CAYQWH010000123.1:0-4845 GCA_964421265.1 uncultured Oscillospiraceae bacterium
GAGCTGGAGGTTCTGGCTGACGTAACAGAGGAGCAGATAACGCGGATCGCGGATTACCTGGAGAAAACGCCAATGTCCGTTAAGCCCTCTGACAGCGGCTACATCTTTGACATACAGGTCCGCTGTACAAAGGGGCGGCAGACCTCGTTCGTGCAGATTGCGGGCAGCCACACCAACGTGATTCGGGTGGAGAAGGATGGCGCTATCCTGCAATCTCACGCTTTCGCGGAAAATGGACAGGCCGGTAAAACGGACAGAGAGCTGC
This sequence comes from uncultured Oscillospiraceae bacterium, assembly GCA_964421265.1. Classification (GTDB taxonomy): domain Bacteria; phylum Bacillota; class Clostridia; order Oscillospirales; family Oscillospiraceae; genus RUG626. The sequence continues at coordinate 266 of CAYQWH010000123.1, forward strand.
TGAATATCGAGCAGATCGTTGAATTTGCGGACAGCGTGGAGATCGGGGATGTGAAACAGATCCTGGATAGGCAGATTGCCTACAACACCGCCATCGCCCGAGAGGGTTTGCGTGGTCAGTGGGGCGCAAATATTGGTCGTATCCTGCTGAACGCTTATGGTGATGAGGTGCATAACCGGGCAAAAGCCGCCGCCGCTGCGGGTTCCGACGCGCGTATGAGCGGTTGCGAGCTTCCGTAGTCATCAACTCCGGCAGCGGCAACCAGGGGATGACCGCGTCTCTGCCGGTCATTGTCTATGCCGAAGAACTGAATGCCTCTCAGGAGCTTCTCTATCGGGCTTTAGTGGTTTCCAATCTGGTGACGATCCACCTGAAGAACGGGATCGGACGGCTCTCCGCGTACTGCGGCGCCACCAGCGCTGGCTGCGGGGCAGGGGCTGGGATCAGCTATCTGTATGGCGGACGAGTCTATGAGATTTCCCATACTGTCGTAAACGCTGTGGCCATCAACTCCGGTATGATCTGCGATGGCGCCAAGGCAAGCTGCGCGGCCAAAATCGCCTCGGCGGTGGAGGCCGGACTGATAGGTATGCAGATGCAGATGCAGGGAACGCAGTTCTACAGCGGCGACGGCATTGTGGCCAATGGCGTGGAAAACACGATCTGCAACGTGGGTCGTCTGGCCCGGATCGGCATGGCTGAGACGGATAAGGAGATCATCCAGATCATGGTTGCCGATCAGGACTGCTGATCGATAATTGAAGAGTTAGAACGCAAAAACCATTGACTTCTCCCGTGAGGGCCGCCGGCCTTTGCGGTATATGAGTTGAAAAACAGATGGCAATAGTGTTTCCCGCTGAGAAATGTTTCTCGTGGTTCCATGACCGGTTCCAATATGGGAGCCGGTCATGGCAACAAGATAGTTAAAAAGCTATAGCGTCGTAGCGAGTCTGGTATAACTTTCGCAAGCGGGACATTTCGGGGAACGGATGCTCAAAATCGTATCTCATGGCGATGCCGGGAATCCGACTTCGTGTTCCAGCATGAAGAAGTTAACGGCGAAGAAATATCGACTAACCTTATATAGAGTATTTTTGTATGGAACCTGTCTCGGCAATGGAAGATATTATACGTATCATTGTAACCTGTAGACTGGATAAAACGCGTTAAGGGAATACGATGAAATCATTGTTCTGCACCGGAGAGAAGCGGTGGAGCGGGGCGCTTTTGACAGTTTAACAGGCGGACACGGTTTGCTTTATCTGTCAAAGGATTTGCGCCTTGGTTCTTGCCCGCTCTGTTCCCGCAACCGGCTGAGCCTGTTTCGGACGTTCCCATTTTCCCGCGAACCGAAAAAGCCATAAATACGGCGAGAGGAATCATTGCCGAATCTATCAGCGCGCCACCGGAGGAGATTTATTTTACCTCCGGTGGCAATTTATCACGCCCAACGGCGCTGAAGAGCTTGGAACACAAAAGTGAAGCCATCCTGCCGACAGCAATCCGTTTGTTCCGGCTTGAGCGCGCCATTAAAATACAATATCAGGAGAAGTGAGCTGCGAGTAGAACTTGGCTCTTGTTATGTGGTAGTATGGGTAGAACCAGATGTCCACTATGGGCAGCATAACGAGCGACGTGACAAGCGAGGAGAGAAGCGCCCACGGCAGAAACGACAGCGAGACCCGGAGCAGCGACATACTCTTGCCCCGCATAAGCGACGCCGACTTCTTCAGACAGCCTATGACACTGAGATCCTGATTATCAAAACACACAAAATAGGCGAAAGAGATGCGCAGCATGATCATAACTTCAACGACCGCTGCCACGAGGCTCCCCACAACAAGGAGCGTATTGTTTTGCAGCAGCAGTCCCGGCAGCGTAAATAACGCCGCGGCGGGAACGAGCATGAGATCCGACAGGAGCATAATGCCCAGCGTCTTCAGCGGGTGGTTGAACGCGTAGAACAGCGACCTGTAATTTGTGGCGACGCCCCGGCTCTCCTGCAGCGCGTGGTACTGGTAGCCGATGCCAAGGAACTGACCGGCCAGCAGCGACAGAACCATCAGAAGAATATCTGTTATGCCCGGAAGCGAATACTCCGGCAGCGAATTGACCATTTCATCCAGAATCGCGTTGTAGACGTCAACATCGTCCACCTCGGACAATCTCTGGGCATAGACCGTCAGCGTATCACTGATTTCCGAGGCGTAAGAGCTGTACCCGGAAAGCTGCGCGACCAGACTGTTGACTATAGTACTGAAAAGAATATAAAGTACCGCGACTATTATGATTCCCATCGCGCGCCGTTTGATTATCTCCTTTGACGTCCGCTTCAAATCACGGGAGTTGAACATGAAAAACGCTCCTTCTATAAATACCCGTTTTACGCAAAATACCTCACAGCTGACTCGAAAATTCTCATATCGTAGTTGCCCGGCACGTTTTTATAAAGACCGCCCACGCGCTCGGAGTGCCCCATCTTGCCAAAGACGCGCCCGTCGGGGGACGTAATGCCCTCGATGGCGGCGACGGATCCGTTGGGATTGTGCAGTATGTCCATAGTGGGGTTGCCGTCAAAATCCACGTACTGGGTGGCAATCTGTCCCCGCTCCACAAGCGTGGCGACGATGTGCTCTGACGCCACGAACCGCCCCTCGCCGTGGGAAACCGGCACGCTGTATATCTCGCCGGGCACCGTGTTCATAAGCCACGGCGACTTGTTGGACGCGACTCTTATGCGCACAATGCGCGACTGGTGACGCCCGATCGTGTTGAACGTCAGCGTGGGCAAGGACGCGTCAGGCTCCATTATCTGTCCATAGGGCACAAGACCTAATTTTATCAGCGCCTGGAACCCGTTGCAGATGCCGCCCATAAGCCCGTCGCGGTCGCCGAGCAGCTTCATGACGGCGTCGCTCACCTGCCCGTTCCGTAAGAACGCCGTAATAAACTTGCCGGAACCGTCCGGTTCATCGCCGCCGGAGAACCCGCCGGGTATGAACACAATCTGCGACTCATTTACCCTCTGAGCGAACCGTTCAACAGATTCGCTGATCGCCCGTGCCGTCAGGTTCCGCACCACGAACACCTCAGGCTCCGCTCCGGCGTTGGCGAAAGCTCTCGCGGTATCGTACTCGCAGTTCGTACCGGGGAACACGGGTATCAGCACGCGCGGTTTCGCGCATTTGACACGAGGCGATATGCGGTTCACCGCCGTAAAATCGTAACGCTTGACAATCTCGCTGCCGGATGTGCGCGTGGGATAGACCGACTCAAGCCGACCGTCATATGACGCGGTAAGCTCCGCCGTGCTCACGCACTCGCCGCCAAGCCGTATGTGCGGCTCCGTTACGGTGCAGCCAAGAACATCACCCACAGGCTCCCCACTGCCCAACTCCACAATAAACGAGCCGTAGCTGCAAGCGAAAAGCTCATCCGGGTCCACGCTCCCGTCAAACGCGAAGCCTACGCCATTTCCGAGACACATCTTAAAAACCGCTTCGGCGGCGCCCCCGTATGTCGGGGTGTAGACGGTGACGGCTCTTCCGGAACGGCACAGCTCCGTGACCTGGCTGAAAACAGATCTCAGGCTCCCGGCGTCAGGCAGACCGTTGTCATGATACGACGGCCTGAGCCAGCAGACAGTGTGCCCCGGAGCCTTGAACTCATTCGTCACAACGTCAGCGTCGCGTCCGGTGGTGACGGCAAACGATACGAGCGTCGGAGGCACGTCCATATTCTCAAAGCTCCCGCTCATGGAGTCCTTGCCGCCGATGGACGCGACACCCAACTCTCTCTGCGCCTTATTCGCCCCCAACAGCGCCGCCAGCGGTTCGCCCCACCGGGACGGGTCACTGCCGGGCTTCTTGAAGTACTCCTGGAACGTCAGATAGACATCCTCAAAGGACGCGCCCGTCGCTATAAGCTTCGAGATGGATTCGACTACCGCCAGATACGCCCCCTTGAACGGGTCCCGCTCCGAGATCTCCGGGTTGTACCCCCACGCCATAAATGAGCAGGTGCCCGTGCTGCCGTTCAAGACGGGAATCCTGTGCACCATAGCCTGAATTGGCGTTAACTGGTTCTTCCCGCCGAAGGGCATGAGAACCGTCGCCGCGCCGATGGTCGAGTCGAACCGTTCCGCGAGACCGCGCCTGGAGCATACGTTCAGTTCTCCGACGAGCGCGCGTAACCGCTCGGTGAACCCGCCTCCGTGACTTTGCTCCAGCGGACGCGGGGCTTTGATTATAACATCAGTTTTCCTCTCAGCGCCGTTTGTATTCAAGAACTCGCGGGAGATGTCGGCTATAAGACGGCCGTTCCACTCCATTTTCAGCCTCGGTTCCTCGGTGACCGACGCGATAACCGTCGCCTCAAGGTTCTCGCCCGCCGCCAGTTCCATGAACCGCTCCACATCGGTCGGCGCGACTACAACCGCCATGCGCTCTTGGGACTCCGATATGGCAAGTTCCGTACCGTCAAGTCCCTCGTACTTACGCGGTACCGAGTCGAGGTTGATGAGCAGTCCATCCGCCAGTTCCCCGACAGCCACGGACACGCCGCCCGCGCCGAAGTCGTTG
>CAYQWH010000124.1:0-4822 GCA_964421265.1 uncultured Oscillospiraceae bacterium
AGCATGGACAGAATCATCGGTATCGACATGGAAATCAGCAACATATTTACGGGCATGACGCCCATTTTGTTTTCTTGCATACCTGTTTTACCTCCTTAGATTAAAGTTGCCATATTAGATAATAATAGTATATTCTTACTTATAAAATTTGTCAAGTAGCAGAAGCCGGTTTTTTACATTATTTCTGTTATCGCGACCGTTTTCCGCGCGTTCTCACGCTCCGGATCCGTGCCGCCGAGGGTTGCGGATTATTATCGGACGATTCGCGATTATTGCGCCGGAAAACTATAATCATTTCCGAAAAACGGTCGATAAACTATATGTAAACCTTAAACCCACGCGCGCGGCCTTGCGGCGGCTTTTCACATGGCGAGGCGAAAGTTCCGTCCGCCGGATCGCGCGGCCGGATTTCATCGGCGTCTCCATGGCGCCGGTGACGGCAAAACGGAAAATCTGAAAGAGGTGAAGATTGTGGATGAACTTACCATACGCCGCGAACGCACATTAGCGCGAACACAGTACAGCAGGGCGGCGGACGCGTCAAAAACTGAGAACGCCGGCAAAGCCGCAGGCCAGTCGGCAGCCACAAAGACCGCCTCCTCAGGCAACGGACTTTCCGTATCCGAATCCATGCAGAGCCTGATGGCGCGGATGCGTGAGCTGTCGGAGAGTTCCCGTGTCAGCTACAGCATTTTGCAAAGCGGCGAGGGCGCCGCGGCGGAGATTAAGGATACGCTGGAAAAAATGCGCGACATTGTTGATCAGGCCATTAAGTACCCGGCGGAGCGGGAAACGCTTCAGGGTGAGCTTGACACGCTGAACGCGGGTCTGGATAGGCTGCTCTCCTCGACTGTGTTCAGCGATACCGAGATCTTTTACGATGACACCGACGCCGCCGGGACGTACTATGAGGATCTGGCCCAGCTGCTGGATGAAGCTATCGAGAATATCACCGGGGCGGACTACTCCTCCGTGGCTTTTGCCGCGCTCACAAATTCAGGAATGAGTTCCGTGGCAATACTGTCGTCTCTGGGCCTTTCGGGTACCGCGTCCGCTTACGACATTTTAGAGGCTATGGCGCAAAGCGGGCTGTCGGCGGGTTCGACGGCTTCTTATGTGGTGTCGCTCTATCTTGGCGCGGTTATCGCTGGCGACGGCGACGCGTCCGGCGTCACCGATGTCGCGGCAATGCTGAAGGGTCTGCGGCAGCTTCTTGATAGGGTCGCCGACGGAGCGTCGATGGACGACGCGATCAGCGAACTGACCGGCGGCAGGTTCTCGGGTATGGAGGATCTTATTGAATCGTTCCTGGACGGCGGCTCGGACGCGGTGGAGTTCCTGGCCCAGCTGCTCCTTACGTCCGCCGGTACCGTCTCGCTGCTCGACGCGCAATCTATGAGCCTGATGAACTTGCTGGAGAGCAGGGAGACGGATCTCATGACAATGCTCCTGGACGTGCTGAACGGTTCCGCCGGTACCGTTCCGGAGGCGGATAGCGCCGACGTGGAGCCATCGGACGCGGACGGCGAAGCGCAGGACGCGTCACAGCTAAACGCGGCGCGGCTGCCATATGCCGTGGAGACGTATACGATCGGCAGGACGGCGTCACCGGGTGAGGGACAGGAGAGCGGCGCGGTTTCCGTCGAGGGCGGAACCGTGACCGTCCATGGCTCCGGAGACGTCATAATCAACGGGAGCGGCGTCTCGGCGGAAGCTATCATTATTGAAGGCTCCGGGCGTGTGCTGCTCAGAAACGCGCAGGCGGAGACGCTCATTATTAAGTCGCCGGAGGCGCAAGTCGCCAGTTCCGGGGAGAATACCATTGAAGATCTTGTGATGGACAAGAACGCCGCCGTTACTTTCAGCGGGCGCGGGCTATTGGACATCGGCGCGTTTGCCGCTGACAGCACGAACACCGTCCGCGTGGCGGGCGGCGCGGTGATGGTTGGCGGCGGAGATGGCAGGATCGGCGAGAACGTCAATGTGACCGTTGAAGCGGCATCGTCTTTGGCGGTCAACGCGGGAACAGCCGTTACCGGCGCTGACAGCCAGGCGGCGGCGCCGTTTGACGTGGTCCTGAGAACGCTTGTGCCCGGTTTCGAGACGCTGACATCCATAGCCGTGGACGGCAGAGCGGCGGCGATGGCGCTGATGAACAACGCGGACACGCAGGATGTGGCCCGGCTGTGGCTCGACAAGCCGGATCCGTCTCACGGCTATCCGCTGCACCAGATACGTCTGAACGGGCAGGACAGCGAGGGGAAGTCCAAGATATTCTATGTCTATATACAGTGGGACGAGAAACGCGGTGAGTACAGGCAGATACCCATGTACCCGAACCCGTTTAACGTCACGGGCGGCACCGAGGGCGAGGACTGGGAGTACGACGACGGCACGGGGACATTGAGGATCCTGTCGCCGCAGGTGACGGAGATAAGCGGCGGCGCCGGCGTTGACGCGAACAGTGAGCCGTTCAGCGGCAGAGTGCAGATTGCCGGTCACATAGGCGATATACGCCTGAATATCAATAACGTAAGCTGCGGTGTTGACGAGGGGCGTTCTTTTGAGCTTGGCAGAGAAAACAAAGTGACGCTGATATTAAATCGCGGCAGCTCTAATAGCTTCAGGAGCGGTTCCGGCTGCGCGGGAATATCCGTGAGCGATGGCTCCGACGTTACTATCGAGTCGGCCCCGGTGGATGAGGATAACCCTGAGCTGGCTGTTGGCGAGCTTACCGTCGTGGGCGGTAAAGACGGCGCCGGGATTGGCCGTGACAGCGGCGGGAGCTGGGACAGAGTCAGCACGATAACGATCGCCGGCGGGAAGATCACGTCAACCGCCATGGGCGCGGGAGCCGGGATAGGCGCGGGAAAGCACGGCTTTATGGGCGACATAACGATCACCGGCGGCACCGTAACCGCCAAAGGCGGTCCGCTGGGCGGCGCGGGAATTGGCGGCGCTCTGGGCGCGGTAGCGGGAAACATAACTATCTCCGGGGGATTGATCTCGGCGGAGGCGACTTATCACGCGGCCGCTATCGGAGCGGGAATACAGGGCGAGTGCGGGGATATTCTTATAACCGGGACGACACGTATACTCAAGGCGCGTGGGGGCAATCCGGGGTACGACATCGGCGCGTGCATTTTTGGCGGGTGCGGCAAGGTGACCGTTGATGGCGCGGATATCGGCGCGGCGTCGATAAGCCTGCCGGAACAGGATCAGATCACCCTCCCCGCCGGAGACGGAGAGATAATCAGTGTGCCGCGCTACGCGCTCTCCACAGGTTCGCTTCTCCTCAAAGGACTTGATGTGCGGACGGACAGCGGCATAGTGAGGGCGAAGAGCGCCATATCCGCGGCGCAGTCGCGTGTGTCAAGGATCCTGGAGGAGTACAACACTCTCTGCGGCAAGCTGGATAAGAGCATCAACACGCTGCGCACGGTTAAGAGCAATATTGCGGCTGAAGGGAAGCCTGTGCGCAACAGGTCGGAGGCCGACGAGCTTCTGGACAAGGCGAAACGTTCAATACTGCGGGACAGCCTGGACGCGCTGCGGGCTAACAGCGAACAGGTGGCCGAGAATGTTCTGAAGCTTTTAAAGTGACGCGCAGCCCGAATTAAAAGATTTAATTCCGGACACGAGCGCGTCGCGCGCGGGAACCAATCGGAGATTGGTTCCCGCTTTTACGTTTCCGCGAGGAACGCCCGCGATTCCGCTTGCGCGGAAATCTGAAATTTTCCCGGAAAACCACTTGACAAAAGTACGAAACCGTATTATAATAAAGTACGAACACGAACTTTAACTGCGAGGTACCAGGATGGACGCGAGACAGTTTTTCTACGATTTCGGGAAAGCGGTCTATCATATTGACGCTGTGTATGATGACTTTGCCAGAACCGGTAAGGTTGCCCCGACGCAGCTCTGGATCTTATACGCGCTGGGTGACGGAAATTCCCATACGCAAAGGGAGATCTGCGAGGACTGGGATCTTCCGAAAAGCACGGTGAACACCGTGGTGGGCGAACTGAAGGAGCAGGGCTATGTGGAGCTTATCCCAATCAAGGGCAAGCGGCGGGAAATGACAGTGGCGCTGACTGAGAGCGGGAAAGGTTACGCGGACTGTCTTCTGGAGCCGCTCTATGAAAAAGAAGCGGCGGTTTTCCGGAAGCTGAGCGCGACAGACCGCAAAGTCATCGAGACGCTGGAAAAGCTCGCGAGGCTCCTGAGGGAAACGGAGAGAGAAGATTGACATCGGCCGAATGGACCTGACGCTGTTCCGCGCGCCGTGGCCGTGGACGGATTTCGCGGGACAGCGGAGGGTATGGAAAGAAGCGTACCACGCGGGCAAGCGGCGCGCCGTCGGCGTATCGCATTTCGGTGAAGCGCTCGGGCGTCTTGAAAGCCGTGGTGAGCTTTGCGTGTTCCCCGTGTGCGGCGGGAAATAAGAAAGGAGTTACGAAAATGCAATATACAAAGCTTGGAAATACCGACCTGAACGTGTCGCGCATCTGTATGGGATGCATGGGTTTCGGGGCCGCGCAGACCGGCCAGCATAGCTGGACTGTCGATGAGGAGATGACAAGGGCCATTGTGAAGCGGGGCCTGGAACTGGGCGTCAACTTTTTCGACACGGCGATCGGCTATCAGGCGGGAACCAGTGAGATGTACCTGGGCAGAGCCATCAGGGATTTCGCCAGACGGGACGAGGTGGTCATTGCCACAAAATTCCTTCCCCGGTCACAGGAAGAGATCGCGGACGGCGTCTCGGGGAAAGACCATGTCATGAAAAGCCTTGAGACAAGCCTGTCCCATCTCGGCATGG